>JAUWZM010000016.1 GCA_030615365.1 Candidatus Aerophobota bacterium
AGGACGAAGGCGATAACCTTCTCTATCTTTTTTATCCAGACCCATTTCGTCTAAGAGTTTGTTAGCCTCTTCTGGATCATAGTCAATATACACCTTAGCATACTCTTCCTTAAAATACTCAGAAAATGGAGGAACCGTATGCGCTCGTGGTGTGGCTAAACCAAAATAAATTGCCTTATTGATCTCCTCACGATCGATAGCTAATGATAGAGCCTTGCGGAATCGAATATCCTGGAATATCTCTCGCAAAACAAGGTCGTCGCTGGTAAGATTCAACTCAATATGAGCCGGACTCCCATCCCCCGATCTCCACATAAGCACTCGATAGCCTGCCTTTTCAGCATTGTCCACGTAAAGAGGCATTTTTTCCATCGCCCCTGGCATAAAATCAACTTCGCCAGTAATGAGTTTACCCTCAATGACAGTGGGATCTGTGACAATATGAACCACGATTCGGTCAATGTAAGGCAATTGGTTTCCCTCGGTATCAACTTTCCAGTAATAGGGATTTCGTTCAAAGACCCAGCCGTCCATAGATTTCTCAACACAGACAAAGCTTGTCAAAACAGGTTCATCACCTGGATTTATCGGCAATCCGAAGAAAGTATCTGTTTTTTGACCGTAATATTTAGCCCATGTATCAAAGCCAGCCTCTTTAGCCTGCTCGATTGCTTTTTCTCTTCCGATAAAATCAGGATGAAACTGCTTGGCATAATGAGACGCCTGATAGGAACCGTACCACCAGTATGTTCCAGGTTGCTCACCTGCAGATAACGTAATATTATTTACAATCGTTGGAAAAGGAGCAGCAAATTCCCATCGCACTGTATACTTGTCAATTTTTTCAAATTTAGCTACTTCACCTTCGATTACCAGCCAAAAAGGGACAACTGGACTCAGTTCTTTATTGAGAATAACATGTTCATAGTAGTAGACAAAATCATCGGCAGTGAATGGATACCCATCGGACCACTTCAAACCCTTGCGCAAATGCAAAGTTATCGATCTGCCACCATCGGCTAATTCATAGCTCTCCACAATATCGGGATGTCCCCAGGAAAGGTCTCTATTGATACGCAATAAGATTTCCTGACCAATTACATTTAATCCCTCTCCAAGGCTTATAGGAGAAGTAGTATAAACATGCATCTCTCCTCCATATTCTCCTATTCTCTCAAAAGGCGTTACTACTACAGGCTCATCGGGAAGTCTTTCCTCTACTGGAGGAAGTTTTCCAGCAGCAACCAACCTCTTAAACATCGGTGCTTCATTGTATTTTCCAGCAATAGCAACTGCTGAAAATGAGAGAATGAGCACCAAAGTTAAAATTATCCCAAAGATCTTATGCTTTTGCATTATTTTTCTCCTTTTTGATAAAGGCTAAATATTTTAGATACCTTTTCACCTCCTTATCAATTAAATATTTTTAGCCTTATTTACTCTATGATGAAACTCCAGCTTTTTCAACTACACTTTTTAAAGTCTTTCGCATCTTTCAAATTATGATAAAAATTGATATCGTTATGTAAAAATAGCAAATAAAAAAATCCTGTCAACTTCACGCTAAATTTGGTTACAATGATGCTGCACACTTTCTAAATAAGCTTTAATAGAATTTCGTGATTTCCGTTAAGAGAGAAAAAGAAGACTACGAATTATCTATCATGAGAACAAGGGGTAAAAAGAATTGGACTATTCGGTTAACCTTCTTCCTGTATGTGCCAACACATAGATGCCCAAGCACAGATGCTTTTATCCCTTACTGAGGAGGAAAAAAGCTTATAAAAACAGGTTAATCTTTCGCAATTTCGGTAAAGAAGCTTTCTATATCCTCTTGGTGAGGTACGCTTTGTTTTAGCCCTCTTCCTTAAAAATTATCTTTTTTACTGAGAAAGAACAATTCTTGAATTTAATCTCGTGAAATTTTAGCTATTTTCCCTTATTTCCCTGATTTTTTACCTTCTTTTCCGAGAGAACTCATTGAATATTTTTAGCCTTTTAACTGCTTTAAAGTATCAATACGACCTTTTCATAAATTTGAGTAATTTCCTGGTGATTTCTTTATAAACAACAGTGAGAAACTTCAACCGACTATCAGAAGAGCACTCAAAACTAGCCCTTCACACCGGATAAAATTACCATACTCATAAATTGTTTAGAAAATATCGCAACAAGTGCGATCAATGGTAAGCAAGTCAAGAAGGCGGCGGTCATAAGCTCCGGCCAATAGGTTGAATATTGACTCTGGAGCATCATAAGACCTAAAGGTAGCGTCCGATAGCATTCTTTACTTATCGCCACAAGAGGCCAATAAAAAGACCCCCAAGTCTGCGTAAAGGTAAGAATTGCCAGAGTTGCTAAGGCCGGTTTTGAAAGCGGTATAATCACTTTCAAAAATATAAGAAACTCATTGCATCCGTCTATCCTTGCAGCATCTATGTAATCATTAGGGATAGTTGAGATATATTGACGCATAAGAAAGATACCGAATGCACTCATAAGCATTGGGAAGATTAAAGCAAAATAACTGTCAAGCAATCCTAAGTTCTTTACAAGAATAAATAATGGAACGATTATAACTTGAAAAGGAATCATCATCCTAATCAAAATATAGATAAAGAAAAACTGTTTCCCCACAAAATTGTACTTTGCAAAACTATAGCCTGCCAGAGCACAGAAGAATAGATGTGTGAACATAACTACTGTTGTTACAAGTAGACTGTTAAGATAATACAATCCAAAGGGGATGAGATTGAATACGCTTTTGACATTTTCGATGAACATTATTTGCTTGGGAATCCATTGAATTGGATAAGTAAATATGTCTCCTGGTGCCTTCATAGCACCGGAAACCATCCATGCAAACGGCATAAGACCAATAATTGCCAAAAAACTAAGTATAATGTAAAGCACAGATGGCCTAATTGCTCGTCTCTGCACGAGTTTATGAGTATAGAAGAAAAAAATATTCACCAATCGTGATTGCATGACTATCCTCCTCTATGGATCCTTGCTTCCTAATAGTCTTAGTTGTATGAGAGTCATGGTAATTAACATGGCAAACATTACTATTGCAATAGAGCAGGCATATCCTATTTTCATATATCGGAAGGCAACTTCATATATGTATAAGGGAAGTACACGAGTAGCGCCTGCTGGACCTCCCGCCGTCATTAAGAAGGCTGGAGCAAAAACCTGAAAAGCCTGAATTATTGATATAATAACAACAAAGAGAAAGATCGGTTTCAATAGAGGTAATGTTATAAAGCGAAATCTTTTCCAGCGGGAAGCACCATCAATCATTGCTGCTTCATAGAAAATCTCAGGAATTGTTTGAAGCTGAGATAAGAAAAGAAGCATATAGTAGCCTGCTGATTTCCAAACCCCCAGGATCACCAGGGCCGGTATTGCCCAGCGCGAATCAATTAACCACCTTATTTGGCCAATTCCTAAAGGGTCAGTAAAAATGCGATATAATCCTATTCGTGGTTGATAGATATAGCGCCAAACTATGGAGACAACTACTCCGGAAAGTATAAAGGGAAGAAAATAACAGATTTGGTAAAATCCTTTTAATTTGATTCTTCGATTTAAGAGTAGAGCTAAGAACAATCCTACTATCCACTGACCCGGGCATACTACTATCGTGTAATATACAGTAACCTTCAATGATTGAATAAATTTTCCGTCACTGAAAAGCATTTTAAAATTGCTTAATCCCTGAAATTGCGGCTGGTCAATGAAATTCCATGATGTTAAGCTCAATCTAAATGTGTTGAATATTGGATAAATACTGAAAATGGTAAAAAAAACAAGAGCTGGCAATATAAACAATATACCATACAAGTTATCTCTTGTAATCAGTTTCTTCATAATAATTGCCCATTAGTAATCCTTATAGATTTTATTAAAACTAAAAAATCTACAAAAGACCTCTTTTGCTACATCTTGTTCTATAATCAACAGGTGAGTTTATCAACATTACTTCTGTGATGCTCCTCAATTAAGTCCATTTCTTTTGGCAGTCTAAAATAGTTAAACCATTATCTAACTATCTATACTCTCAATGCTATAATAATAAACACCGAATAACTGTAGTTCGGACGTACCGGAGGCGCTTATCCTCATCACATTAATTTGGCGCCTCCGGAATATGTTCTGGGACTACTTATTTCACTTTATACGTATCTGGTGTGTATGTACAATTTTAGTGACTCTACCCATTAGAGGTCGATGCTTTCGATGGGTATCCATACGAGAACATGCCTTACTTAAGTAGTTTGTTGATTTCAATTTCGGCCAGATCTAAAGCTTCCTGAGGATCTACCCCTCCCATACACACCCTTTCAATCATGTCGCCTATGCTCGTCTTAATTTGTTCGTAGTAATCTGTCTTTACTGCATACTCTGAGTAGCCCATAATATCGACGAAGGTAGACATATACCACATTCGATCTGCAACTCTTGGGTTTTTCAGTAAATCAGCGTTAAAGGGTGTATTTCCAGCACCTAAGAAAATATCTACATACTTTTCTCGCATAATCCACCTCAGAAATTCCCATGCATCTTCGGGATTTTCAGACCTTGAATTGATACCTACACCGATTGACCAAAGTATCCCACTCTTCTTGCCACCTTCCACTTGAGGAAAATGGCCTATACGGTAATCCTCAATAGGTTTGAAATCCGGGTATTGTACTTGATAACCTCCAACGCTAAATGGTCCTGAAAGAACCATTGATTGATACCCTTCGGGTACGTCTGAGAGCCAGCTGATGACTACTGCACCTGGGTCACTGATCCGATCGTTCACCATATCACCGTAAATGCGCAATGCTTTTAACCCCTCGGGGCTATTGAGAAGACATTTAGTCTCTTCATCGTCAAGTATCCGAGCTCCTGTCTGATTAAGAATGGGAGAAAACGTATGCATATACCATACGTAACTACCCCAGGGCCATTGAAACGCCGATCGGATTATGTTACCCTGTTTATCATACTTTACCAACTTCTTCCCATAGGTCACCAGTTCACTCCATGTTGATGGTGGACTGTTTGGATCAAGTCCTACTTCTACAAAATCTTTAACCCCATAGAAAAGACCCAATGTGCCTGCGTCAAAGGAGAGACCATAGAGAACACCTTTTACTGCATAAGCGTCAAAGCAGCCTGGAATAAAATCGTCCAATAGATCCTCTTGGCTCGTATATCCCATGGCCTGAAAATCAACTGGTGCTAAAAGTCCTTTTCGTGCATAGGAAACACCATTCCAGCTTGGGACTCGGAAGATATCAGGGCCCATTCCTGCTGCCACTGCCGTTAAGAGCTTGGGTTCAAAATCGGCCACACTTACGGTCTCGAATTCAACCCGAATATCTGGATGCATTCTTTCATACTCGGGAATCAATTTCTCATTCATCATTTCGACCAATGGAAGATAAGAGTGATACCAAAATCGTACTGTCCGCTTCGCATATACGGAAGTGACACTACATACAGATAGCGCCAAAATCACCACCAATATCATCATAATTTTTGCTTTGCTCATTCTTGCTATCATGATTTTCCTCCTTTTGCTTTTTGTAATCTTATGGAAAGGTTAGATGATTTAAACACTTTTTCACCTCCCAATTAAGTATTTCTAACCTTACTTTACTCTATTGAAACTCCAGCTTTTTCAGCTACATTTTTTAAAGTCTTTCGCATCTTTAAAGTTATGATAAAAATTGATATCGTTATGTAAAAATAGCAAATAAAAGAATCCTGTCAACTTCACGTAGCTTTCAGTACTAATCTTTCGGCTATATAGAGGAAAAGAATATTCAGCACCTTTTTATTTTTTGAAACTCACCTTCATTAAAAAGACATTATAGCGAAACCACAAAGACATAGTAAAGTAAATGGTTTCTCCATTATTTTCTACAAGCCAGGGATGCATAAAAGCTCCATATAGTCCAGGGTACTGAGATGCCTCGACTAAAGTAAAAGGCTCACTCCAGGGTCCCCATGGATAAGGTGCTTCTCTTAACTCTAAATCATGGGAGTGGGCATTAAGATAGGTTAGGAGGAATCTTTCTAAAAAACGATTATACATAAGGGACATTTCTCCCACAGGTTTTGGAATTATAGTCAAAGCCTTCTCTTCCTGAGAGGACCAGAGAGGCTTACCCTGCGAATCGTAACCAACGAAGTATCGATAACGAGATGTATCCAAAATAAAGCTGGGTTCAACTTTCATTAGCTTTACCCCTCCAAATCTTCCTGCCGGAGTAGCTAAAAGGTAAAGCTCATCCTGCCACAATGATGCAGCAAGCTGAACGAAGTTACTTTCTCCGTTCCATTTTACCCGTGGAGCCTTTACCCAACTTCTACCTTCATTATCAGAATAAGCAAGGCTTGAGTAATTTGCCCACCATTCCCCTGGCGAGCCCCAGTGTTTAACCGACATATAAAAGACATAGAGCTTTTCATTAAAACCTACCATAGTTGTGGGAATAGTAGTTATTTCAGTATGGTCTTTTTTAAGAGAAGTAATAAGTTCCTTAGCCTGGTCTTTTCTATCAGTAATCCATCCATCAAAAGTTATCCCATCCTGGAAATGCAAGTTAGTGGTAAAAGCCATAGTATTAGACCGCCAGTTAGATTTGAATCTCCCAAAGGTATCCCCAAAAATAAAGTAGAGTCTGCCTCCAAGGCTACCCATAATACCCAGATCAGTGCCGTACACATCTACCTTGTCGGTCTGATTAAAAGAATCCTCGCCTGTAAGCTGAGCTACTTTACCAAGCCCATAAATTTCCTTTATTACAGGTTGGTATTCCTGTGCGAAACCAATTTTTAAACTTGAGCTTAAGAAAATCAAAAACAAAACAGAGTTTAAAATTCTGACCAATTCTTTCTTACCCTTCATTGCGCCCCTCTATTTTCGACATTGTTCATTTTTTCTCTGAAAAGCTCCCAGGAAAATTAATCTCTCTTTATTTCTCCTACCTAATGGCCTGCCTATACCTTACCTCCCTTCTACCTTATCTTTAGCTTTTCTATGGCAAAGATTTAACCTCATAAAAACTTTTTAAACCAACCTACGGTTTCTGGTATAAGATACTTGTAAGAACCAAGAGTAAAGTGATTCAATCCCGATAGTTTTTTGAGTTCTATTTTTTCTGGAGGATAGAAAGGCTTTATTTTTTCGTAGAAATTTTCAATACAATTCACAGGCACAATTTTGTCCTCTGCGCCATGAAAAAATAGAATAGGGGTAGGGGAATATTTATTTAAATATCTTATGGGTTCGTATTTTTTTAGTAATTCTCGTTCTCTTTCACCAATTTGATTTCTTAAATCCTTTTTCCAACCGAATAAATCTAAAAAGGTAGATTCTCTAAGTAAGGTTTCCCATTCTGCTGCTCCAGCCATAATTACTGCTGCTTTTATCTCTTTATGCAAAAGAATAGCTGCCAGACTTATATGTCCTCCCATGGAAAGTCCAGATATGCCAATACTTTCCTTTTGCACATCTTCTCTTTCCTTTAAAAAATTGATAATGCGCTTATCTTTTTCTGCTGTAGTGATGACATTTACAAGAAGTTCCCTGGGAAAATTTTTCTGGTTATTGACTTCAAAATTTGGATCGCGGCATTCTCCATGATGGTAAGCATCTGGCAGAGCAACTAAAAATCCAGCTTCAGCCAAAGGAGATGCTAACCAGACAAGTTGTTCTTTCGATCCACCGTATCCATGGTGCAGTATTACAACTGGTTTCTTTTTTGAATTATTCTTAGACCAAATCATAAGAGGGATTTCTCCTTGTAATCGCCACTTTTCAATAAAATACTCTCCCTTGCCTAATAATTGATCTTTTTGATGCTCCATTTCTCTCTCCTCTTAAATTTAAGAGTAATGTCAAATTTTTCTACCCTCTCCCCTCAAGAGGGAGGTATATGCTTAGCCTGTCTATCTTCCAAGAGTACTCTGTGTAATCTCTCACCTTCTATAAAACTTATTGATCAGCTACTTTATCAAGTCCTAATACCTGGACATCATAAGGCGAAAGAGTAAATTGCAATTTATCTTTTTTCTGTAGTACATCAACTCTTCCATCCAAACGATAAAGAGTATAATTTTTACATTTTGATGAGATACTTATTAAAAGCTCTATTATTTCCTTTTTATCTGTACAATTAACTAACACTACTCCAGCCTTACTCTTAATTTCATTTTTATATACCTTTGCCATCACTCCAGAATCACGTGGGGAGTAATCTATCCCATCCTCATCTCTAAAATAAGCAAAGGTATATATCTCATCCAAACGATTCTTTAGTTTAGATAGCTTTTTTACATGTTCACAAAACTTAGGATAGTCACTTATGTAACCGTCTCCTCCGTCTATCTGTAAATTAAGCATAATTTTATACAGAAAACATCTGTTTGCATCCCCATATTCATTAGCATCCACCTCATGTGAATATGTAAGCCAGGGAAGACTGTATCTCAAAGTTTCTGGGAAATCAAGCTGATACCAGTTCCAGTGCGAATCGCAATATTGGGAGATAAAATCTGTAAAACCTTCAGTTATCATTACACCATTTGGATCGTGTTCTCTGAGCATTTTTCTTATGCCTTTTAAAAGTTTTGTATATCCTCTTACGAAAGCATATTGTGGTTTTTCATGATTATGCTCTGAATCATAACAAGCATACATCTTGTGTGCTATCTGATCAAGTTCTATATTGGAAAAACCATATTCTACAACTATCCTTTTCGCCGTTTTCAGAGCCCAGAGAAGACTTTCTGAATCTGGACATATATCACAGTGGATCCTTGCCCTGCTTGACGAACTTACGCCAGAGGGAAGCCTTAACGAAGAACCGAATTTATTAATTGACCAATCTCCCCCAAAATACATTCCTCCTGTTCTGCCTTTTGCCGCCCACTTATAACCATATTCTTTATATTCGGGAATGGAGATATCGAAAACTGTAGCGTTAAAAAAAGGTATCACCCTTACACCCATTGCCATCACTTGATTGAGCTTTTCTTTAAGTTTTTTTCCCCCTCCCAAACCACCATTTGCGTAATATAAATCAGGATAATAATTTTGCTGCCACCTTTTAAACCACCTAAACACCATTATATTTGGTATACCAGCTTTGAGAGAAGCCTCAGCCATCTTGGGAAGGTCCTCATATGTGCCATCTGGGTATTTCATAAAATAAAAATGCCATCCCAGGGAACGAGCAAAGTCTATTGGAACATCTGGTTTTATTATCCAACTCTCAAGCCACTTCCTGTGTTCATCTGCAACTACATGCCAGTCATCTTTATGGAGTTTTATTATGACATCGGGAGAAGTCCATAATTCGTCTGATTTTATATGAGGGAAAAAACACCAGCCAAAAGAAAGAGCAATTTTATTTTTTTTTATATCTTCCCTATCTTTCTCAACTAATTTTTCTATGTAAAAATCCTGTGGTTGGATATCTCTATTCCTAACTTCCACTCCAAGACCATAATCCTTACATCCGTAATCAACCCAGGATGTGGCAAGCTGATAAGGATATCTAAAACTTCTCTTATAAGAAATCCTGTTCCAGGGAAAGTGATTTATACCTCCTATCGTTTTCATTGGGGATTCTATCTTTCTCTTTAAATTTGCTGGAAGATAAAAGGCATCAGTTTTTACATCCCTTACCTTACCGATTCCAGAAAGCCATGGAAAGATAACGTCTGTTATTACATCTTTCTCATTATTCTTAATGGAGATTTTGGTGATTATGTTTCTTCCATCAAGTTTTAAGCTGACACACACCCTTATTTTAAGCTCCCTTGCATCAACAAAAAGGGGCTCATAAATAATTGTTACTGTACGCCTATCTTTTTTATAAATATCTTTTACCTTCTGGTCCCATGAATTCACATGTTGTCCTTGCCAGCTTTCAGATGGGATTATCAGTCTAAAGAGTCTTGCCAACTCAACCTCATGGATGTAATCTTTCTCTATACTTAAATCTTTGAGTTTAATTACGGAACCATTGCTTTCATTTAACCCAATTTCTATGTAGCTGTTGGTCAAAAACATCACATACTCCTTATCACGCATATTGCAGATTCATTGAGTATAATACACTCAACTTCCCCAAAAAATTAAATGTAATTTATCAGATTTTGGAAGCCCCGTTAGTTATCTTAATTCTTAAATCTTTTCCTTGTGCTAAAATTTAGTCTTAGGAACAATCTATTATTGATGAATTAAGATTCGCAACTGAGAGCGAGCGAGTGGTAAATGAAGCACAATGTGATCTGTGGATTTCTCTGTTTTAAAAACATCACCCGTTAACTCATCCTTCCAGATGGTATTTTCTTGCTCAAATTGCAATTCTATCTTGTCTTCAAAATCACTTTGCCCTATGTTAACCGCGGTTATCACTCTGTTTTGTTTTCCCCGAAAAAAGTAGGTGATTACATCCGGGTTTCCAGTTTTAGGCTGAAATTCTGGACGGCCATATATAAGTGCATCTTTATATTTTCTTCGTATTGTCACTAATGACTTCACGTAATCCTTATATTTCAACCAGTCCGGACAAAGTGCCAGATCAAGACCAGCGGCAAAGACTTCTTTAAGCTGGGTGAGCGTACGGCCATTGGTAAAGACGTTTATCCAGGGTAAGGTATACCTTACCGGCGAGGCAATTAATCGGCCATTATTCAGATCAACGTGCCACACAAAGGTACCATCGAGTGACCCATGTGTATGTTGAGCAAGAAGTTCATTGAATGATTCCGTCATGATAACTGCTTCTGGTTTGACTTTCTGAATAGCTTCTCTAATTCGGTCAGTTAACTCAAGAACTCCCTGATTGTAAGCTTTGGCTGTGCAGGGATGGTCATGTTTCGGATTATAGCAGATCCAGTTCCACTGCATCCCATAAGAATCAAGATAGATCCCATCAACACCATAATCAGCTACCATATACGTGGCTACATTAACCAGATGTTTTATCCACGGTCTATGATTAGGACACATGCTCCAATTGTCAGAATAATGACGATAGTAGCTTTTATTTTTCTTCATCATAGCCCAATCTGCTCCATATTCCTGGCCTATTTTTGAGTATTTGGAAGTGATGAAGGGTTCAAGGTAGACAATTATCTTACCGCCTTGCTCATGCATCCTGGCAATCCCTTCTTTAAATGCTTCCCCCCCTCCCATATCTTCCCGAGGAAGGTAGTCACCTTTGTTCCAGTAAGGGGAATAAATCAAGGGGATCCCTTCTTTGAATGCTCTCACACCTCCTATATCTTCTCTCGAGAAATAGCTATCTTGATTCCAGTGAGGGAATCTGTTTTTCATACCTGTCCCTTCCCAATAGTCGTAGATATAGATAATATTGGTACCCAGCTCTTTTGCCTCATCTAAGAGTTGAGGTAAATTTCGAAAATTTCCAATTCTTTCATACAAAGTCTTCTCTGGAAAAACCAAATAAATAGCCCCTCCACCTCCACCACTAAATCCATAGATAGCACCTGCTTCTTTAAACCAAATTGGAATCTCTGGAAACAATTGTTTCTTTGTTGTATGAAGGCGATAGCAATCAGCAACTGTATGCCAATCACCTGTATGCACACCCAGTATCAACGGGGGTAGGATGAGCTTATCACCAGCATCTAAAATAAAAGGCTGATCGGCAAAGACTTTTCCCTGTCCTAACATAAAGTGATATTGTTCTAAACCACCTCCAGGACCCATAACAAACAATCCTTCTTGCAAAGATCTGTCATATATATCAGCAAATTCCATGGCATTCAAAAGATGGCAATTGGCTGGATCTTCGGGATGGTGCAGTCCAGTACTAATCTTATCATACCGCAAAGGCTTAATACCTCCTGATTCTGCAGGGAGAACACCTATCATATTCTCAGGTTTCCCAATCATAATGCCATCAATCTGAGGAAATATAATTCGTCCGTTTATCTGGCCCGCACTCTCGTTCCTTACAGTAAGAGTTAAGACTACAGCTTTTGAATCAGGTGATAGTTCAATCCTTAGATTAACACCTAATTGTGCTTTGTCTGATCGGCCCTTAAGATCAAGTTGTTGTATGCCAGCTTGAATGCTCTTTCGTTCTACATCTTTGATCTGAAAATCTGTTCTACTTCCGAATCTCTCCCAGGCTAACTCATCCGTACGCAGTTTTACCTTGAATAGATTGCCATTTCCACACACCTGAGTATCGGATAGATAATTTTTACCTGTTTTCTTATTCACTATCTCAGACAAATGTATGCCCTGCGTTGGGTCAAAAACAATTCTAATATGTTGATTTTCTAAAATCTCATCCATTTTTCACCTCCTCTTGAGATGGAAAGTACTGTCAAAACTTAACCACAGAGAACGCAGAGAAATCATTAAATATCAATAAACTACGAGGCTTTTGATTGTCTCCCCTCTGTGCACTCTGTGGTTTCATGTTTTCCTTCATGTTATTTTTGACATTACCCTTTTTGCAATCTTATCGAAAGGTTAGATAATTTAGCTATCTTTTCACCTCCTCTCAATCGAGTATTTCCAACCTTCCTAAAACTGTTTTACACTAAGATTCGGCAATTTGAGCAATGAGGCCGCCCACTCAAGAATGTGGATAGGTCACTCAAACAGTAAAGATAGTTGCAACCTTTAGGTTTTGCCTCGATATTCTTATAATCATACTCTATCAATCCTTTTCCCCTTGTAACTATTTATAGCCTGATACATTGCCCTAAAATTCTCCAGAGGGATATCGGGAAGAAAAGCATTGGTTGGTCCAATGATAAATCCTCCTTTTTTATGGTCAAACAACTTGAATGTATCGTAGAGATTTTCTTTCACTTCTTGCGCAGATGCCTTCGCTAAAAAGCGGACATCCAATCCAGTCCAAAAACAAACCTTTCCTCTGAAATCCCGCACTATTTCTTTGATATCCATAGCATCTGGTTGCAATGGGTTCAAAACATCTACCCCAATTTTGATTAAATCAGGAATTATCTCTTTAATATTCCCATCACTATGAAAAAAGACATCCATCCCATAGCCATGAACTTTATCAAAAACACGTTTATACCATGGTTTAAATATTTCTCGCCACATTTTAGGACTTATAAGTAAACTTCTTTGAGATCCCCAATCATCAGCGAGAAGCATGCCATCCACCCCAACCTCGCCGCACTTCTCTATGACCTTAATGGTGTATCCAAGGAACGCTTCAAATAAAATATCTATTTTATCCCGGTGCAGATACAAATCTGTATATATTTTCTCCATCCCTCTCAAGAGATCCATTTTCTCTTTAAAAAGAGCAAACTGGATTGATAGTAAATATCGATTATCGTGTTTCTGGCGTAGTTCCTCTAATCCTTGAAACATACCAACTTTATAAGGATCGGGAATACTTTTCAAAAAGCTATCTAATCGATTCCAATCTTCTAATCGGAATCGTTTTACTTTGGTAAATCCAGAGGAGCCACTTGGGCAATAACTACCCATAGGCACAGACATAATGTCTAATCCCCACTCTACTCTAGGATCAGGAGAAATGTGACAAATGATATCATCAGGGTTACGAGCAACTAAATCCCTCAGTTGTTCACCGTATCTCTCATATGTTGCGCCATGATATCCAAGATTTGGCAACTGCGGTATGTTATCTGGATAATCAAGTTTAATTGCTTTTTTTACCTGGTTTTTAGTTAACATAGTTTTTTACTCTGGCAGATGAAACAATTCAAACTCCTGTCTTATCCCTGCCATCTTAGTCCCTCGTCTAACATGGCAAGATAATTCTTTACCGGAATATAATTAGCTACAGTGTTTCCTGAGCCTAAGGCATATCTTCCCGGCATACACACATCTAAGATCTTTCTTACATACTCTCGTAGGTTTGATTCGCTCATCCTGACGAGTTTATCCATGTCCACTCCCCCCAGAATAGCAATTCTATCTCCGTACTTTCTTTTGTACTCTATTACAGGACAACAGCTATCCTCAAAGGAGTGAAGAGCATCAATTCCTACATCCTCTACAAGATCCTCTATAATTTCATCTTTATACCCGCAGCAATGGAACCAATACATTTTCCCCCGCTCATGAGCTAAAGAGGCATACTTTTTATGCCAGGGGAATACATGTTTCCTCAAAAAATCAGGATTAACCATGGTTGCTGTTTTAAAACCTAAATCATCGGAATGAAAGATTGCCCCCACCCCTGGATACTGGGCAGCTTCTTTGTAATATTCATATATTTTTCTCCCCCATTTTTCAAACACCGCTTCTACCAGTTCAGGTTCATCGTGGGAGAGAATAAAAAGGTTCTCCATTCCCAAAACGTTGTCGTAAATAAATTGAAACAAAAGGAAACCTGGAGTTATTTTCATGCCCTCTGGTAGGTTTTCCTGGACATAATCCAATGATTCCAGATCAGGCTCTATCCTATCCCAATCTATTTTCTCAAAGTCATTCCAGTTTTTGATAAGTCCCCCTTCTTCGTCAAGCCACTGTCTTTCCCCCCTGGAAAGAATAGCAGTATCGGCTGTCTTTTTTGATATTGGCTGGGGTAAATTCTTGAACTCAGCCCATAAAAAAATACTATCATTTCCCATCCTGTAATAAAAGTCTATCATTTGTTTTAGATATTCTTTCCTGTTTTCTTTTGTAGGAGGAATCCATTTCTTATTCATATAAGTTTCTGCAATATATTTCATTACCTCCTGGTCAAGATAGTCTGTAAAATAAACTTTCTCTGGCTGTTTTTCTCCTCTTAAAACTTTTTTAAAGCTCTCAAAATCAGGTGAAGGTTTTTGCAGTAGTATTTTAGGTTGATTAGAAGCCATTTGAACCTCCTTTCTGGTTACCCAGATGTCTTCTGGAACCTAAATGATGCTCACTGGTCCCTAACCCTTCTAAAAAATCAACAAACTTTTGGTGTAAATCCTTAGCTACTTCCCAGTTTTTGTCTATGATATTCTTAGATTCCTGTGGGTCATTTTTTAGATCATAGAGTTGAGCAGGAAAGCTCTCCGTACTGTAGAGGAATGTCCACTTAGGAGTGGTAATGGTACTAAAGTGTGGTTTTTTTACCACACGGAGGAAATCATCAACTATTTTACTCGGTTCACCCGGATTATACAGAGGGGATGAGGTAACAGTAAAATCCCGAAAAGTATTCTCTTCACCTTTCAAAAGAGGAACTAAAGATTTTCCCTGCACTACCTCAGGAACTTTTACTCCTGCCAATTCTAACAAAGTCGGCATAATGTCAACTGAAGAGACCAGTGCCTTCACTCGTCTTGACTTTATCCCAGGAACATAGATAAGTAAAGGTACCTGTGTAATTTCCCGATAAAGTGGTGATTGAAACCAATAACGACCTTTTGCTCTTCCCTTACCAAAGAAGCCGTGTTCACCGAAGTAGTAACCATGATCAGAGGTAAATACAATAGCTGTATTTTCCCACAGCCCCATAGATTTAACTCTATTCAGGAGTCGACCAACCCAATGATCTACCATGGTAATCTCACCACAGTAGCAGGCATGGGCAAGCTTTACATCCTCTTCCTTTAATCCAGCTTCACGCCAGTCCCAGTAGCAAGGTGCTACTACCCTGCCATCATAGCCAGGATAATACGGCTCAACATACCAGGAAGGTGGATCCCAGGGCTCATGAGGATCCCAGGTATCTACATAGAGAAAGAGTTTTTCCTTATAATAATGCTGCAGATATTTTTCTGCTGCAATCATAGTGCTTGGGGCACAGTAATCTTCCTCATAACGTCTTTCTAAGTTAACTCGCTGGCGTTCCATTCCCTGACCGAGAATCCATTGATAATCTTTAAACCCCCGATCGTATCCATACCCCTGTCTCACGAAGAACGGAGTATCAACCGCAGCTAAAGTAGTATACTCTGCCTTTCGCAAAAGTTCAGCTAATATCGTCTCTTCTGATGGTAACGAGCGCCATCCTAAGTAGGTGAAGGTGAACTTCCCGGTAAAGAGATCTGCCCTCATAGGCATAGTAGGAAAAGAACCAGCATAACAGTTATCGAACTGAACGCACTCTTGAGCAAAATGGTCAAGATTAGGCGTTTTAATACTCGGATTCCCATAACAGCCTAAGTGATCACTTCTAAAGGTGTCCGATACAATTACAATAATATGTGGAGTCGGCATCTAAACCCCCTTGTATATTATCAGAACGAGGGCTTCATCATTTTCTCTGATGGTCTTTCTCCTTATTTTGCCCCCTGTTATATACCACAGTAATGTCAAAAGTTCTTTTGCAATTTTTTTTAACCTGAATTCGGCAATTCAGATAATAGTCACCAAGCTTATCCTGGAGCATTACTCCAGGTTTGGCTTTTATGAGAAAAAAATATTTCTTGATGGATAGGGGCGAGTCTAATCGCCCTTTGCAAAGTAAGAACTGAAAGCTATTGGGAGGCTAAATATCCCTCTCCCCTTAAGAAAGGGGAGAGAAGGAAGCTGATACTGGCCTTCCCTACCCAGGTGAAGAGTTTTACCAGTTTACCCTGTTAGATAAGCTTCTCTATCTAACAGGGTTTATCGAATCTGGGATTAAACTTTTTTATTTTTCCCACAAGACTGCCTTATAATTAACTTTGGTTTTAACACTATCTCTTCATGGAAAGGTCTTCCCCGGTTGCTCTTTCTTATCTTTTGCAGTAAAGACTGGCACGCTATAGTGCCAACAGAATAACTTGGCTGTCTCACAGCCGTCAAAGGGGGTTCTATCAGGGCAGCCCAAATAGGGTCATCGAAACCTGCGAGAGCTATATCTTGAGGGATTTTCACGTTGTTTTCCTTTAAAGCTAAGAGAGCTCCTGTCGTCATTACTTCATTACTCACAAAAACAGCACTTGGGGGATTCACCATTTTTATAAACTTTTCCATAGCCTCTCGGCCCTTTTCTATTCTAAAGTCTCCATATTTTATAAGTGTACCCTCTAAAGGAATACCATTTTTCTGCAGAGCCTTCTTATATCCTTCAAATCTTTCCTCGCTTGTAGTAATCCCTTTGATGCCATTGATTATCCCTATTCTTTTATGTCCTAAACCGATAAGATGGTTAACTGCCTGATACGCTCCTTCTCTGTTATCTATTAACACCTCTGTGGTTTCAATGTCTTTTATTCCTCTATCCAGTAACACTACCGGCAGGTCTGCCCTGATTAGCCTCTTGAGGTACGCAGTATTCCTGCCAGTGGAAGAGATAACTAAACCATCTACTTTTCTTCCATACAGAACTCTTAAATACTCACTTTCCTTATCAGGGTCCTCATCGCTGTTACACAGCGTTACATTATACCCATTTTGGTTCGCTACATCCTCTATCCCTCTCACCACTGAGGTAAAGAAAGACGTAGTGATATCAGAAATTATTACTCCTATACTATAGGTTTGCTTGGTTTTTAAGCTTCTGGCTACCATATCAGGTTGATAGCCTATTTTCTTTGCTATTTCCAGAACTTTTCTGCGAGTTTCCTGGCTCACATATCCATATCTGCCCAGTACTCTACTGGCCACACTTATAGATACACCTGCTTTTTCAGCTACATTTTTTAGAGTTTTTCGCATTTTTAAATTGTGTGATAAAATATGTTATCGTTATATAAATGATAACATATAAAAAAGTTTTGTCAACTTTCATTTTTTGAATTCACTGAACAAAATATAACTGTTTAGTCTTGTGAAGTATCGAAATTTCCATAATTTGTATTCATCAGTCCTTAGGACTATCCGACTACCGGACTATGAGACTACTCGACTATATGGACTACAGGACTACCAGACTACAAGACTAAATCATTAGAACGGGGACCTCATCTTAGTCTTGAAAGTATCAGCATTTCAATAATTTGCTCTTTGTCGGTCCTTAATCCCGATCATAGGACTTTGAACTTGCTAAGGTTAAGGCTAAGGTTGAGGCTAAGAGTTAACAGCTATGAGCTAAGAGCCAAGAGCTAAGGTTAAGGCTAAGAGCCATGAGCTATGAACTAAGAGCTATTGTCACTTGACTACCAGACTACCGGACTACAGGACTATTAGACTACCGGACTACAGGACTATTAGACTATTAGACGAAGACCCCCGTTCTAATTTTCCTTAACTTCTATTCATAAAGTAATGGAGATGCTTCCTTTAGTGGCTCAGCTCCTTTGAGGAAAAACTGTTCCGGATGAAAGGGATGGATTCGCATAATATCCCAGGTCCAGAGTACTTCTTCCGGAAAGTTTCGCAGATTCTTATTCACTATTTTAGGAGAAGGAGTCATATTCACAATGTTAATCATCCACAGATTATCGGCATGGGACTGTAGAATTTTTTGCGCCAATTCGATCCGCGCCTCTTTTGTTGTTACCAGCTTTAGCTCTTCATACCAGTTAATGAGATTCATTATCTTCTCCGGTGGCTCTTCCCCTTGTTCGCCTCCCGTAGAATACCACCGATCCCATTCTACACCCCAGCCTGATGTCCAACCCCACTGCATAGGAACATAATACTGTGGGAGAGTGGAAAAAGCTGGCTCCAGATTAAATTCTCCACCTTCTAATCGCATATCTATTTCGTTTGCTTCAGAACGCTGTATAAATAAACCAAAGGTCTCGATTTTTATACGCACATCTATACCAATATCTTTACAGTATTCAACTATAAGCTCCTGACCCGGACCAGCCTGTGTGGCTTCTAATACTATCACTAGTCGCTCTCCATCAGGACGAAGACGATAACCTTCCTTGTCTTTTTTATCCAGACCCATCTCGTCCAGGAACTGGTTAGCCTGATCTGGATCATAATCAATATAGACTTTAGCCCACTCTTCCTTGTAATATTCAGAACCTGGAGGAACCGTATATGAGGATGGTGTAGCCAAACCAAAATAAATAGTCTTATTAATCTCATCGCGGTTGATAGCTAATGAGACAGCCTTGCGGAAGCGAATATCCTGAAAAAGCTCTCGCAGAACAGGATCTTTGCTGGTAAGGTTTAGTTCTATATGAGAATTTCCGGGCCATTTCCACATAAGCATTCGGTAGCCTCCTTTTTCCGCATTAGCCACATAAAGAGGGATATCAGAGGCTCTCGCTGCTAAGCCACCATAATCACACTCACCGGTGATAATCTTTCCAGTAATGACATTTATATCGCCAATATGGTGAAGGATGAGCTGGTCAATATAGGGCAGTTGGTTTCCTTCCGGGTCAACTTTCCAGTAGTAGGGATTTCGCTCATAAATCCAGTAATCCAGGCCCTTTTCCACGCAAACATAAGCTGCTAAAGTAGGGGAGGTGTCTGGATAAAATGGGATGCCAAAAAAGCTGGGCACTTTACGAGTATAATACTCAACCCATGTGGCATAGCCGGCCTCCTTAGCCTGCTCGATTGCCTTTTCTCTTCCAATGAAATCAGGATGAAACTGCTTGGCATAATGAGCTGCCTGAAAAGACCCATACCAGCTAAACCCTAATATTCCAGCCTGTGTACCCCAGGCATGAGATAAAAAGTTTAAGATAAGCGGATATGGTTCAGGAAAATCGTATCGGACAGTATAATCATCTATCTTCCTCATCTTCACCAATTCGCCTTCAATTGTCAGCCATGGAGGAGGATTAGGATATAGTTCCTCATTGAGAATCTCATATTCATATACCCAGAGAAAATCGTCAGCAGTGAATGGATATCCATCAGACCATTTCAAGCCTTGGCGCAGATATAGAATTAGAGACTTACCATCCTCGGCTAAATCGTAGCTTTCTACGACATTAGGAATACCCCAGGAATAGTCTCTGTCAATACGCAAAACAGGCTCCATGCCAACAAGTTCACCATCCCAAATGTGTACAACAGAAGTAGTATAAATATGAGCTGTTCCTCCATATGTTCCTATTTCCTCGAGAGGCTCTACCACTACAGGCTCATCGGGAAGTCTTTCCCCTACTGGAGGAAGTTCTCCAGCAGCAACTAATCTTTTAAACATCGGTGCTTCATTGTATTCTCCAGCAAAAGCAACTGCTGATAATGAGAAAATGAGCGCCAAGGTTAAAGTTAGCCCCAAGATCTTATGTTTTTGCATTATTTTTCTCCTTTTGCTTTTTTGCAGTCTTATTTAAAGGCTAAATAATTTAGATACCTTTTCACCTCCTCTCAATTGAGTATTTCTAACCTTCTTTGAGACTACTTTAAAGTATCAAATAAATCCTTCATGAATTTGAGGAATTTATAGAGAAGCTCTTGGTTTGAGTAATTTTTCCTCAGTTCCAATCTTTTTCAAAAACTCATAGTAGCATTTATGCAGTTTTTTTACTACTGATTTATTATCCTCGGCTAAGCACTATTGGAAAAGATGCGCAGTACGCCTGATCAAAAACACACACTTTTTTGCAAAGCGATCCAGGTGAGGCGTATAGACCTTCCTGTCACTGTAACAGCTCAAATTATCATGACGAAATGTGTCTGAAATGATTACTACTACGTTCATTTAAAAATTCTCCTTATCGTAAGTTAACTCATTAGAACGGGGACTCCATCTTAGTTTTGGAAGTATCAGCATTTCAATAATTTACTCTTTATCGGTCCTTAATCCCGATTATAGGACTACCGGACTATTGGACTATTGGACTATTAGACGAAGACCCCCGCTCTAATTTTCCTTAACTTCTATTTATAAAGTGATGGAGATGCTTCCATTGATGGCTCAGCTCCTTCAAGGAAGAACTGTTCCGGATGAAAAGGATGAATTCGCATAACATCCCAGGTCCAGAGTGCTTCTTCGGGAATGTTTCGCAAGTTCTTATTCACTATTTTAGGAGAAGGAATCATACCAACGACGGTAATTACCCACAGATTATCTGCCTGAGACTTTAGTATTTTTTGCATCGATTCAATGCGTTCCTCTTCTGTAGTGGCCATTTTCCTCTCATCATACCACTTAAAAATGTTCATTACACTTTCCGGTGGTTCTTCTCCTTGCGTACCTTCTGTTCGATACCACTGAAACCATTTCCTACCCCACCAATCAGGCCAATAAGATTGTGGCATTGTAGAAAGAGCCGGCTCCAGATTAAATCCTCCAGCTTGGTAGGTTAAATCCAGTTTGTTTGCAAAAAACCGCTCGTAGAATAAGGCAAAGGCGTCCACTTTTAAACGCACATCTATACCAACATCTTTCCAATATTCAACCAGAAGCTCGAGCAGGGGGCTCTCCCCACCAACTTCGAAAATTATCTTTAGCCGCTCACCATCGAGACGAAGGCGAAAACCTTCCTTATCTTTTTTATCCAGACCCATCTCATCCAGGAACTGGTTAGCCTGATCTGGATCATAATCAATATAGACTTTAGCCCACTCTTCCCTGTAATATTCAGAACCTGGAGGAACTGTGGTGGAGCGAGGTGTAGCCAGACCGAAATAAAGAGTTTTATTAATCTCATCACGGTTGATAGCTAATGAGAAAGCCTTGCGGAATCGAATATCCTGGAAAATCTCTCGCAGAATGGAATCCTCACATGTAAGGTTGAAGTATATATTAAGGTTCGCGGCTGACCTCCACATAAGTATTCGGTAGCCTCCTTTTTCAGCATTATCTACATAAAGAGGCATGTTGGAGATTCCCGCCGTCAAGCCAGCGTAGTCAACCTCACCAGTGATAATTTTTCCAGTAATAACATCTTGATTCGCAATATGAACCTCAATTCGGTCAATGTAAGGCAATTGGTTTCCTTCGGTATCAACTTTCCAGTAATAGGGGTTTCGTTCAAATACCCAGCCGTCCATAGTTTTTTCTACGCAAACATAGGCCGCTAAAGTAGGGGAGGTATCTGGATAAAACTGGTATCCAAAGAAGCTGAGCACTTTACGCTTATAATATTCAACCCATGTATCAAAGCCTGCCTCTTTAGCCTGTTCGATTGCCTTTTCTCTTCCAATGAAGTCGGGATGAAACTGCTTGGCATAGTGAGCTGCCTGGAAAGAACCAAACCAAAACATAGGCCATCCATTTTGCGTGCCCCAGGCATGGGATAAGTAGTTTACAATAAGGGGATACGGCTTGGAAAAATCTAATCGAACAGTATAGTCATCTGTCCTCTTCATTTTCAGTATTTCGTCCCCGCTTCTTAACCAAGGGGGAATATAAGTATACAGTTCCTCATTGAGAATCTCATGTTCATATGCATAGAGAAAATCATCGGCAGTAAATGGATATCCATCAGACCATCTCAAGCCTTGGCGCAGATATAGAATTAGAGACTTACCATCTTCGGCTAAATCGTAGCTTTTTATGACATTGGGAATACCCCAGGAATAGTCTCGGTCAATACGCAAAACAGGCTCCATGCCGACAAGTTCACCATCCCCAAGAGACACAGCAGAAGAGGTGTACACATGCATCTCTCCACCATATGTTCCTATTTCCTCAAGAGGCTCCACCACTACAGGTTCATCGGGAAGTCTTTCCTCTACCGGAGGAAGTTCTCCAGCAGCAACTAATCTTTTAAACATTGGTGCTTCATTGTATTCGCCAGCAAAAGCAACTGTTGAAAATGAGAAAATGAGCGCCAAAGTTAAAGTTAACCCCAAGATCTTATATTTTTGCATTATTTTTCTCCTTTTGCTTTTTTATTTAAAGGTTAGATAATTTAGATACCTTTCCACCTCCTCTCAATTGAGTATTTTTAACCCTTTTAAAATTGTTGACACTTAAGATTCGGCAATTTGAATAATAATCACCCACAAATGGGAAATAGATGGGTCACTCACACAGTAAAGATAGTTGCAACCCTTAGATTTTGCCTCGATATTCTTATACTCATACTCTATCA
Source organism: Candidatus Aerophobota bacterium (assembly GCA_030615365.1). The sequence goes on from JAUWZM010000016.1 coordinate 22,870, forward strand.
ATCCTTTTTCTTTTATAACTATTTATAACCTGATACATTGCTTTAAGGTTTTCCAGAGGGATATCAGGAAGAAAAGCATTGGTTGGTCCAATAATAAATCCTCCTTTTTTATGATCAAACAACTTGAATGTATCATAGAGATTTTCTTTTACTCTGTGTATCTCCTTAGGTAAAAATCGAACATCGAGTCCAGTATAAAAACAAACTTTTCCTTTGAAATCTCGGGCTATTTTTTTTATGTCCATAGTATCTGGTTGCAACGGATTTAACACATCAACACCAATTTCTATTAAGTCAGGGATTATCTCAATGATATTTCCATCGCTATGGAAAAAAACATGCATCCCATATTTATGGACCTCATCAAACACAATCTTATACCAGCGCTTAAAGATACCTCGCCACATTTTAGGACTTATAAGTAAGCTTCTTTGAGCTCCCCAGTCATCAGAAAAAAGCATTCCATCTACTCCAATCTCACCGCACTTTCTTATAACTTTGAGATTATACTCAAGAAGTGCTTCTCCTAAACTAACTATCTTATCCTTATGAAGGTAAAGATCCACATATATTTTTTCCATTCCTCTCAAAAAATCCATTCTTTCTTTAAAAAGACCATAAAGAATGGCTACCAGGTAATGGTTGTTGTGTTGTTGGCGAAGCTCTTCTAATCCTTGAAACATGTCGATCTTGTATGGATCGGGAATGTTTTTTAGAAAACTATCTAATTTCCCCCAGTCCTCAAGTTGAGAGTTTACTATTTTGGTAAAACTACTCATATCATAGTGCCCCATAGGAACACTCTCATTTTCCAGCCCCCAATCAAAGAAAAGATCAAGGAAGTTGTACACAACAAGATCATCGGGGTTATGGGCAAGCAAGTTCTCAAACTGTTCACCATATTTTTTGTATACTCCCAAATGGTACCACGGTGGGCTGTTAAGCCACTGCGGTACATTACCTGGATAATCAAATTCAATTGCCTTTTTTACCTGTTCTTTGAGCAGCATAATTTTTCTCCAATGATTAAAATTTAAACTCGGTAATTTACTAAAGCTCTACGCCCTGGCTAAGGAAGTATCTCCTCCTCCCCTAATCCCCTCCCGCAAGGGGAGGGGATATAAACAAAAGGGAACGGGTCCAATTTTTAAGGTTTGGTTGCATGACTACCGGACTATTGGACTATTGGACTATTGGACTACCAGACTATTAGACTACCAGAAGTGGAGTGCATCCTGGTTTACCTCTTAACTTCCTTAAATCTTCAGGAATCTCACCACCCGCATCGGCAATAGCTCGATTTTTCATCTCTTCGCAGATATCAGGATGCTCCTTCGCAATATTCTTTTCCAATTTTGGATCTTTTTTTAGGTTATAAAGAAGAGGAGCTTCTCCCCAAAGATACGCATTATACCAGTAATCTTTATCGCAAACCATAACAAATGGCCCCCAAGCACAGGTAATGTGATCGTATATCTCCTCTTTCTTGCCTAACGCTAAAGGCCAGATATCCTTTCCATCCATTGGCTTTTCTGGTTCTATTCCCAGCTTGGCAAGAATGGTAGCCGGCAAATCATAATTATACATTAGACTATCACAAATCCTGCCTGCCCCCTCTCCTTTTGGATGCCGAATCATCAAAACTAAGTCAGCAATCTCTCGAGACATAGGATGACCTTGCTTGGAGATTAAATTTTGTTCACCAATGCAGTGTCCGTGATCGGATATTACAGCAATAAGGGTATTATCCATTAACCCAAGATTTTCCATTTTTTCAAGAAAATAACCTAACCAGCGATCCACTAAAGTTACCTCTCCAGCATAATTTGCTCTGAAGCGCTTTAACTCAGGCGGGGTTAGTTGGTCAGCTCGACCGTAAAGGGAGAAAGGTAATAAATTAATGGTATCCTCATCAGGATCATACATCTTTTTATAAGAAACAGGAGGATCCCAGGGCTCATGCGGATCAAAGGAATCGAGAACCAGAAAGAATTTTTCTGCATCCTGATTTTGCTCCAGCCACCTTGCTCCTGCTTTAAAAACTCGAGCCGGAAAATAATCTTCCTCATAGCGTCTTTCTGCTACATTCATTAGATACAGGGAAAGAAATTTAAGAAATCTTGTATTCCTTCCTGTCCTTAAACTTTCAGGAAGCTGAGCTAAAATTTTTTCCTCTGAGGGATAAGGACCTGAACGATAAGGATCTGCCTCCTGACCCCTTATCCAGGTCCACTCATTGAAACCACGGTGAAAGTTCTTCGATGGTTTGAAATGGTGGTAAGTATCAGTTATAAATGAAGTGCAATAGCCATGGCTCTGCAGAATTTCAGCTATGGTATCTCGCTGTTCTGATACAGGCCCCCAGCCAGATGCACCAACAAAATCACCCTTATAAGCCCTATGGCCTCTAAACGGGAAAATACGGCAGCCTGTCTGTAAGACCCTTCGAACTGGCAAAGTAGGAAGTGAACTTGGATAAGCCTGGGTAAAAAGCACTGATTCTTTGGCTAAAGAATCCAGATAAGGTGTCTTAATCCACTTATTTCCATAGCAACCCACGTGATCCTGTCTCAACGTGTCAATAATTATGAGTACTACATTCATCTATACAGCCTCCTAATATTTGTAATAGTTTTAGCTTTTCTAAAATTTTCCTCTTTTCTCTGGTAATTGTAGTTGCCCCATTTATGGGGCAGTTTTAATTCGCCGATAAATCGGCAAGCTACAGCAATGGCAAGCGAGGAACCTCTTATTTTTTAGGAAAGATTACCTGTTACTATATTCTTTATTCTAAAAAAGAGGACAGCTTTATTTTTCTTTTTGATTCATCTCTTTGCGCTTGAATCAAGAGGATACGTTCCGCATTCCTCAATTACCTCAGTTATTGCTTTGAGATTCTCTATTGGTGTACCATAAGGGGTAGCATCAGCACTGCCAAGAATAAAGTTATCTCCTGGAGATACCTCTTTTAAAAGCTTTTTTACGTATTCTTTAATTTCTTCCGGAGATAATCCTGTAAAAGCAATGGGGTCAATTCCTCCCATCACTACTTTATTTTTACCCCATACCTTAACCGCCTCACCTATATTTAAATCCCCGGTAGGAAAAGGAGTGACATCAATTGTTCCATCATCTTTTCCTCTATCTATCAAATTCATTAAATTCTGAAGTTTCCCACATCGGTGGATTAAGAATATCTTGTTCTTTTTATGGAGAATATCAGCATATTCATTGAGCTGTCTTAAACAGTAACGCTCGTACATCTTGGGAGAGTGAAGAGTAGTAGAGGTATTTTCATGATCGATTACTACCTCAGCTGGAGATTCAGCAATAATACGGTAAACCTCTTTACCCCTCTCATGCATTATACTCATAAGCTCTTCCATTTCTTTGGGATAGTCAGATAAATAATAATAGAATTTTTCCAGGCCCATATCAATCTGGAGAAGGTGTAAAAGTGGAGTACAAGGACTAGAGGTAGTAGCCAATCCATCTTCTCCTATACAATCGGCCTCTTTCTGAAATTCATTAAAATAAGGCTCATATTCAAGATTTTCCACAAGATATTTATAGACCTTTAAATCTTCCCGCTTTTTAATTTTGTACTCTGTTGGAAAAGGAATAAAAGGGGAATCTTTGGTAAATATAAATCTTTCCCTGAGGCTCCCTGTTGGCATCTCAAATGTGCGCACAACCTCACCGGTTTTTTTACCTCTTTCTATAGTTATTTTAATATTACCCTGGGATACTGGCCCGGAAGTAAATCTGGCTATTCCATGGATTAAACTGGTAAAAGTAGGCACATGCCTTTCCATTATATCTGCCCCAATGTATCTTAGGGCCTCTACTACATTCATTTTCATATTTTTTTCTAGTAGAGAATTTGTGAAATAGCCATCTATTAAAGGAGCCCAGGGGATACGATCAGGTTCTTGATGCCGCAATACAGCTAATAGTCTTTCTCTTGAAGTCATCATCTCCTCCGCAAAATCATCAAGGTTTGGTAAACATCATAAAAATTTAGGCAAAGAAACTACGTCCTTTAGGTCGTGGAGGAATTGCCTTTCTTTCTTTCTATAGAGCTTTGGGCCGATAATCCATAGGCAGCCTTTTTTCCACGAGAGGCATAGGGGGAAATTTTTCATGAGGCTCTGTTTGATACCAATATGCAACACTGGAGTAAGTATTGGAAAGATTATTCGCATGACCATGTTCTATGGTAACCTTTATGGACTTATCAAAGCATATAGGATCTTCAATATGAAACCTATACATAGAATTTTTACCTGACCAATTTTTATTGGAAACTAAAGTAATCCCATGATAAGGACTACTGTATTCCTGCGTAGGACACCAGGCAGTATTAAAGTAATCCTCGGTTCCTGTGCCCTGCAAAGTGGGATACTCATCACCATCAATAAAGATCATATCGTCTCCTTCACCAAACCAATCGTTTTTCTCATTACCTGAACACTCAATATTCAAGATACAGCCAACATAATGACCTTTACCCTCAGCCTTTAAGATGATGTAGTTTTCCTTACCGTTCAAGTTAGGAGTTAACCATATTTCTTTTCCATACTCTGTTATCCTGCCATTTTTAATTAGTCTTTTTGTATTATCTCCCCAGCCTTTCGTTGGATTTTCTGTTCTCCACTGAGCATGAAATCTTCCCCATCCGTCTTCCAAAGAGTCATACTCCTCATAATCAATATAGAAATAAAAGGCCCTTACGTCCTTTTTACATTCATTAGTTACCTCAATTCTTGCCCCATTGGCAAACGGCATCGGGAAAAAGCAATTAAAGGACTTTCCATCCTGAGGGGACATAGACAAAGGTAAAGATGTAAAGTTTTTAGTCAATCCATGTCCGATCCCGAAAAAATCTCCAATAGGCGTCTCTACACTGGGCTCTTTTTCCCCATCCCAGTATATCCTTAACAGCATTTTCCGAAGATAGTACTTTTCCTCGCAGGCAATAGTGCACCAAATATGAGTAATACAACCAGCTCCTTTGATCCTTGCTATATCTATAGTTTTTCCAGCAGGAATGGGTATAAAATCTACATTCCCTCCTTTTCTGTCCCAGCTGGAAATTCTTTTTCGACGACAATCCCTTAGCCTCGCTAAACCTCTCAATGGGCTTGCTCCTACCCCTTTACCTATATGTTCCATTGCTACCTCCTCATCTCACGTAATAGTTTGGCTTTTTTAAAACTTCCCCCTTTTTTCTCTGGCAATTGTAGCTACCCAATTCAGTAGTGATTCGTAGAATTGTAGCCTGCCCAATTCAGTAGGCGGTTTTAATACGCCGATAAATCGGTAAACTACTAAACAGCTCATAAGCTCTTAGCAAATGCAAGATAGCTCTGGATAAGCTCTTAGCCTTAGCTCTTACCTATTACCATCTCGCCGTGCATATTAGGTTTTTCGTTTCTTATGGTAAAATTTGATATCGTTACACGATACTACTGAATAAAAAAAATTTGTCAAGAGAAAATTTTGCTCCTTTTTCTGAAGAATAAGGGTATTAACGATGTAGTGCAGACCTTTAGGTCTGCTTGATTTGGCAGGTCTAAAAGACCTGCACTACAATAACAAAGTGAGTTTTCCTGAAACTTTAGAGAGCCCTGAAAAATTCTTTTTCTTTTTGCTGCTCGGCGAGGTGTTTCCATAAGGCCGCGGCGATCAAGGCGGGTCTATGAGTTCAAACTCTTAGTTATCCTGCAACTTGAGACATCGCCCATAAGAGCCATAGCATAAAGATAAGAGTAGAACTTAGCCGCAACGTTGGAAAGCATCGAGCAAAGAGCAGCCTCAGACTTTTTTCAGAGTCCTTTAGGAAATTTGACCAAATCAATATAGTGCATTACTATAAAGATAGCTTCAACTATTCTGGAAAAGAAAATGGGAGAAATTAGACTATCCCCCCTGGTAAAATTAATTGTGGGTATGATTTCGGCAAAAAAGGATTTATTTAAAGAGGTGCAGGAGGCTATGGAACAAAAATTTGGCCCAATTGACTTTCAAAGCCTCCCTCTTTTTTTCACCAACACCAGATACTATGAGAATGAAATGGGCAAAAATCTTAAAAGAAAATTCCTCAGCTTCCGCTCATTAATTGATCCTGAAGAAATTGCCCAGATTAAATTATTTACCAATGAATTAGAGCAATCCTTCCTATACCCTAATTCCAAAGAAAGGCTCATAAATATTGATCCGGGCTATATATCTTCCGCTAAATTAATTTTAGCTACTACCAAAAATTACGCCCATCGGATTTACATAGGGAAAGGGATGTACGCAGAAGTAACTTTAAGATACGAGGGTAAAAGCTTTAAACCCTGGGAATGGACTTATCCAGATTACAAAAGTGAAGCGTATCTTCAAATTTTTCACCAGATAAGAAGGATTTATCGACAGCAATTAAAGGGCAAAAATGAATATTCTTGACTGAAATGGTAAAATTGCTATAAATATAAAATTAACTTACCATCAGAAGGAAAGGAAAGATAATATACTAAGGAGAGAAAAAAATGAAAATTTTTGTGGATACCGCAAAACTAGATGAAATTAAAGAGGCCTGCAGCTGGGGAATAGTAGATGGAGTAACTACCAATCCCTCATTGATAAAAAAAGCTGTCGATGCAGAAAAACTCCAGGGCAAAAATATAAATATAGCTGATTATATTAGGGAAATATGCATTACTGCTGGTAAAGGGAATCCAGTTAGCCTGGAGGTAATTAGCTTAACCAGTAAGGAAATGGTCCGGGAAGGGCTGTTATTGTATGAAAAGTTTAACTCGGTTGCCCAAAATGTAGCTATAAAGGTTCCCATTAATACCTCTACTAACAGTTCTTTCCTGGAAAATTATGAAGGTTTAAAAACCATAAAAGAACTAAGCGGACAGGGTATCCCAATTAACTGCACTCTAATAATGACTCCAGAACAGGCTCTTCTGGCAGCTAAGGCAGGAGCAAGTTATGCTAGTCCCTTTGCGGGAAGAGTAGATGATTACATAAGGAAAAATTTGGGGATTGGCCTTACGAAGGGAGATTATTTTGACCCTGAATTAATAGAGAGAATCAGTGAGGCTAATTTTGAGGAGTGTCTGGAAAATTACTTTAATGAAGAGATTAATGTTATCTACCAGGACAGGAAAGTAAAAGAGGCCGCTAACTTAGGAAAAGATAATGGTATTGAAAGTGGAGTTGATCTGGTAAGAAGTATTGTAACTATTTATCTGAATTACGGGATAAGAACCGAGATAATAGCTGCCAGCATGAGAAACGCAAGGCAGATAAGAGAAATAGCCGAAGCAGGAGCTCATATTGCCACCATACCCTTTGCCGTGATTGAACAGATGATACAGCACCCTAAAACCCGTGAGGGGGTTGAGCGTTTCTCCGCTGATGTTGTTCCTGAGTATAAACAGTTATTCAAAAAATGAAAAAAGCTCACTTTCAGCTAATTACTCATTTAAGACCTCAGGGAGATCAACCTAAGGCTATTGAGAAACTCACAGAAGGGATGCTGAGGGGATATAAAGAGCAAACTCTAATAGGAGTGACAGGCAGTGGAAAGACATTCACTATGGCGAATGTTATCCAAAATATAGGAAAACCAGCTCTGATAATCTCTCATAATAAGACCTTAGCAGCCCAACTGTTTAGTGAGTTCTCCTCTCTTTTCCCCAATAATAGAGTGGAGTACTTTGTCTCCTATTACGATTACTATCAACCTGAGGCTTATCTTCCTCAAACTGATACTTATATTGAAAAGGATGCTTCCATAAATGAAAAAATTGATATGATGCGTCACTCAGCAACTCGAAGTCTCCTGGAACGCCCCGACACCATAATTGTAGCCAGCGTGAGTTGCATTTATGGATTGGGCTCTCCTCGAGATTATCAAGAAATGCTCTTAAAAGTCAAAACAGGAGAAGAGATACCTCGCAAGACAATCCTTAAAAAACTGGTGCAGATAAGATACAAGCGTAATGATATTGATTTTTCCCGAGGAAATTTTAGAGTAAGGGGTGATTTAATTGAGATATTTCCTGCTTATGAAGACAATGCAATTAGAATAGAGCTGTGGGGAGACGAGGTAGAGAAAATCTCATCCTTTGATCCTCTCACTGGAAAGGTAAAAGAATATGCAAATGAGATGTATATTTATCCAGCTACTCACTACCTTGCTCCTCCCGATAGGGTAAGTTATGCTCTGGATGCCATTGAAAAAGAGCTAAAACACAGATTGGAGGAGCTTCACAGTCAAGGTAAATTGCTGGAAGCTCAGAGGCTAAAATCAAGGACTCACTATGATCTGGAAATGATAAAGGAGATTGGCTACTGCACAGGGATAGAAAACTATTCTCGCTACTTTGATGGAAGAGTTTCAGGTGAGAGACCTTTCTGCTTGCTGGACTATTTTCCCCAGGGCTATTTGCTCTTTATAGATGAATCTCATCAAACTATTCCTCAACTACATGCGATGTACGGAGGGGATAGATCCCGTAAAAATAATCTGGTACACTATGGTTTTCGTCTTCCCTCAGCTTATGATAATCGTCCCTTAAAGTTTGGCGAATTTGAGAGCTTGATCAATCAAGTAATTTATGTCTCAGCTACACCTTCCCTTTATGAGTTTGAGAGAAGCTCGCAGATAGTAGAACAAATCATTCGTCCTACAGGTCTGGTAGATCCCATGATGAATATAAAGACAACTACTTCACCCGTAGATGATCTTTTAGAAGAGATTAAAAAAAGGGTAGAAAAGCGGCAAAGAGTTCTGGTAATCACCTTAACCAAGAGAATGGCCGAGGATTTAACTGAATATTTTGATGATATTGGAGTAAAGGTGAGATATCTTCACTCAGAGGTAGAAACAATTGAGAGATCTAAAATCTTAAGAGAATTAAGGTTGGGAGAATTTGATGTCTTAGTTGGTATTAATCTTCTGCGAGAGGGATTGGATCTTCCTGAAGTTTCTCTGGTAGCTATTTTAGATGCTGATAAAGAGGGATTCTTAAGATCGGAAACTTCCCTAATTCAAACAGCAGGTAGAACTGCTCGAAATGTAGATGGAGAAGTAATACTCTACGCCAATAAAACTACCTCTTCTATGGAGAGGGCCATCAGGGAAACCGGGAGAAGGAGAGAAATTCAACTCCAATACAATAAAGAGCACAATATTACCCCTCAAACTATTCAAAAGACCATTTTAGCTGATATTGAAATGTACACCAGCGAAAGATATGAAAAATTAGCCATAAAAGAGGAGGAAGAAGAATATGTTCCAGCCTCAGAGATACCTCGTTTAATTAAGATATTAGAAAAGAAGATGAAATTAGCGGCTGAAAACTTAGAATTTGAATTTGCAGCCGATTGTCGAGATCGAATAAAAAGATTAAAAAAAACAGGAGAGTAGAATGACGTATGGTTTAGCGTTAGCTCTATTAGGAGCAGGATTAGCTGTAGCATTGGCTGGAGTAGGTTCCAGTATTGGAATTGGGTATGCCGGACAGGCCAGTGCGGGTGCAATGACTGAGGACCCAGAAAACTTTGGTAGGTATCTCATTCTCACTGCGTTGCCTGGAACCCAGGGAATTTATGGTTTCATAGCCTCTTTTCTCATAATAATGAAGGTCAATTTGATAGGCGGATCCCCAGCTGAACTCAATATGGCCCAGGGATGGTCTCTCTTTTTGTCTGCTCTTCCCATAGCCATTCTTGGTCTCGTCTCTGCCATTCATCAGGGAAAAGTGTGTTCCGCTGGCATAGGACTTACAGTAAAAAGACCAGGCGATTCAATGAAAGCAATGGTTTTAGCTGTTTTTGTAGAGTTTTATGCGGTGCTGGGCTTACTTGTCACCATTTTCATAGTGAACGGCATAAAGATTTAATATATACCAGGAGATAATGATGGGATTAGAGGACATACTAAAAAATATCGAGAAAAAAGTGAGCACGGAAATTGAGAAATTAACCCTGGAGGCAGAAAAAGAAAAAAAGAAGATCATTGATAAAGCCACAGAAGAAGCCCAAGAAAAAAAGAAAAGCTTGCTAAAGAAATTTAAAAAAGAAGCTGAGGATGAGAAAAGAAAGAGATTGATCAAGGCTAAAATGGAAGGGAAGAATGAAATTTTAGCTCTCAAGCAAAAGTTTATGACAGATGCTTTCCAAAAGGCAAAACAAGAATTTGATAATTTAGATAAAAGAGAGTATTTAGCCCTTTTTAAAGAATCCCTTTTATCTACTATAGATTCTGGAGAGGAAAAAATTTTGATCTCACCCAGGGATACGTCAATAGTAAATGAGCAATTTATAAGAGAAATTGAAAATGAGCTACGCAAAATGGGTAAGAAGGGAAAGCTAAAGTTTGTCCCAGAACTTGATGAGAGCGAGCGGGGATTTATTATTAGAAAAAAGGGAATGCAGATAAATCGCACCCTCTCTACCCTCTTTTCTGAGTTAAAGGATAAAATAGAAATTGAGATAGCCAGGCGGTTATTTAACCCAAATTCGGTAATTCAAAATTGAACAGAGGAGTTACTATGTCATCCATGCTTTTACAAAAAATAAAGGATAAAACTGCCCAGATAGCTATAGTAGGCTTAGGATATGTTGGTCTCCCTTTGGCTGTGCAAAAAGCAAAAGCGGGTTTCAATGTAATTGGTATTGAGCGAAGAAAAGAACGGGTAGATATGGTAAATCAAGGAAAAACTTATATTTCAGACATTGCAGACAAGGAGCTGATGAATGTAGTAAAAGCAGGAAAACTCAGGGCTACTCAAAGTTTTACTCCCATATCAAAAATCGATATTATCTGCATCTGCGTCCCCACTCCCCTCACCAACCATAAGGAACCGGATACTCAATATATAGAATACGTTATCAATGAAATGCTTCCCCATCTTCATAAAAATCAACTTATCATTCTGGAAAGCACCACCTATCCGGGAACTACTGAGGAAGTTATCCTGCCCAGGGTACAGAATGCAGGATTCAAAATAGGAAAGGATTTTTACCTTGCCTTTTCTCCGGAAAGGATAGACCCTGGAAACAAGACATACCATTTAGCTAACACTCCTAAGATAGTAGGAGGTGTAACTCCAAAGTGCACCCAGATTGCCAGAGCACTCTATCGGCAGGTAATCCAGGGAAAGATACATACAGTTTCCTCTCCAAGAGTTGCTGAGATGGAAAAACTTCTGGAAAATGTGTTCCGCAATGTGAATATTGCCCTGGTAAACGAGCTTACTATTCTCTGTGGACGAATGGGGATAGACATATGGGAGGTAATCGAAGCAGCCAAAACAAAACCTTACGGATTTATGCCTTTTTATCCAGGACCAGGCCTGGGTGGCCACTGTATCCCGGTCGATCCTTTTTATCTTGCCTGGAAAGCAAAAGAGTACTCTTTCAACACCCGATTTATTGAACTTGCCGGAGAGATAAACGATAAGATGCCTTATTACATTATAGAAAGAGTTACCAGGATCTTAAATCAGCAAAATAAATGTATCAATGGCGCTAATATTTTAATCTTAGGAGTGGCTTATAAAAAAAATATTAAAGACTTAAGAGAATCCCCGGTTTTAAAGATAATCAACCTCTTAGAAAAGGAAGAGGCTAAAATCACGTATAATGACCCTTATGTTTCAGCTTTTACCCTTCACAAAAAAAGGTATCAATCGATACACCTCAGTGATGAGACAATTTATAACCAGGATTTAGTAATAATTACCACTGACCATAGCCTTTATGATTATCAAAAAATCGTTGATAGTGCAAAATCAATCTTTGATACGCGTAATGCTACAAGAAATATAAAGGAGGGAAGAGAAAAAATTCACCTTCTCTAACGAGATTTAAGGAGAAAATAATTTGGAAAAAAATATAGCTGTAGTTGGCGCAGGATACTGGGGAAAGAATCTCATACGGGACTTTCATGAATTAAAAGCACTGAGCACTATCTGTGATGCTCGTGAGGAGCTAAAAAAAATCTATCAAAGCCAGTATCCCAGGATCACCTTTACCAGCTCATTTTCTGCTATCCTCTCTGATCCATCTATTAAGGCAGTAGTTATTGCTACTCCAGAGGAGACTCATTATCATTTAGTGAAGCAAGCCCTCTTTGCCAATAAGGATGTATTTGTAGAAAAGCCCCTTGCTTTAAGACTAAGAGAAGGTGAAGACCTGGCAGAAATTGCCCAAAAAAAGAAAAAAATCCTTATGGTTGGACATATCCTCCGTTACCATCCAGCGGTCAACAAATTAAAACAGCTAATCAATCAAGGTGAGCTGGGAGAAATTCAGTACATCTATTCCAACAGATTAAACATTGGCAGAATGCGCAGTAAAACGAATGCTCTGTGGAATTTTGCCCCTCACGATATATCAACCATTTTATTTTTACTGGATGAGTTTCCTGAAGTTGTCTTATCCACAGGGGGAAGTTATCTTCAACAGAGAATCTTTGATGTTACCCTCACCTGTATGGATTTTGCCAGTGGTGTAAAAGCTCACATCTTTGTGAGCTGGCTTCATCCCTTTAAAGAACAAAAACTGGTAGTGGTGGGCAGTAAGAAAATGGCTGTTTTTGATGATGTCAGTGAAGAAAAGCTTTTACTTTACCCTCATAAGATTGAATGGGTAGACAGAGTTCCTGTAGCTCAAAAAGCTGATTCAGAGGCTGTTCCTCTCCAGATGAAAGAGCCCCTCAAGCTGGAATGTCAACACTTTCTTGATTGTATTGAGAAACGTGTAACTCCAAAAACCGATGCCATAGAGGGGTTAGGAGTTCTAAAGGTGCTCCAGGCATCCCAGGAATCTTTAGAAAATGGTGAAAAGGTCTATATTAAACAAGTTGAATTTAAAAATTTTTTTATTCATCCAACCAGTATAGTTGACGAGGATTGCGAAATTGGTGAAGGAACTAAAATATGGCATTTCTCTCATATACTTCAAGGTTCAAAAATTGGTAAAAATTGTCGCATAGGACAAAATGTAGTCATAGGTCCTAATGTGAGCATTGGAAATAGGTGTAAAATTCAAAACAATGTATCGCTTTACCAGGGGATAACCTTAGGAGATGATGTATTCTGTGGGCCATCCTGTGTGTTTACCAATGTAATAAATCCAAGAAGCGCTATTCCCAGGATCGATGAGTTAAAGCCAACTTTGGTTAAAAAAGGCGCAACTATTGGTGCTAATGTGACAGTGATCTGTGGAAACACCATAGGAAAATATGCTTTTATTGGAGCAGGAGCTGTGGTAACAAAAGATATTCCCGATTATGCCCTTTTCTATGGGAATCCAGCAAGGCTGCAGGGGTGGATGTGCGAGTGTGGAGTAAAAATGGAATTCAAGGATGGCTTTGGTAAATGTAAAGTTTGCGGAAAAAAATATAAAATGATAGGTGAGGATAAAGTAATCTCAGAAATATCATGATTATCAATCCCCTGTCCATATTTCCTCTCCCTTGAGGGGAGAGGAGCAAGGTGAGGGTGAATAGTTTTGCCATTGCGAAGGGGAAGTAATCCCGGGTTCGACTACCAGACTACAGGACTATTGGACTACCGGACTATCTTGACTATGTGGATTTTGAATTTAAGGTTTTTGATTCTCTTGACTATCAGACTACAGGACTATTAGACTACTTGACTACCAGACTAATTACCGCCCAATGTTCAATAAATTTTACTGATGTTCTAAAAAACAATATCAAATAAAAAGAGGGTATACACAATGCTTAAAATAAAAAAAGAGTATGTGGTGACAGATGATAACAAAAAAAGGGCAGTGTTGATAGATATAGAAACATTTGAAAAAATGGAGGAAATTCTTGAGAACTTTGGACTTGGTAAGTATATGGAGGAAGTTGAAGATGAAGAAGTTTTATCTGTGTACGATGCAAAGAAATATTATAACACCTTAAAAAAACATTAATATGACAACTTGCTTTTATAAAAAGACATTCTTAAAGGATTTGGTAAATTTACCCGTAGTCTACCGAGAAAGAATTGAGAAGTTAGTTTTTGGAGATATCCCTAAATTTGATAACATTTTCGTGGGTTTAGATATAAGAAAGATAAAAGGATATAAAGATTATTATCGTATCAGGATAGGTAATTATAGAATAGGGTGCCGGATAGAAAAGGCTGATAAAATTATCTTTTATAGAGTGAAGAGCAGAGAGGATATTTACAAAATTTTTCCATAAAAAGGATCAGCCTTTAAATAAGATAGCAAACGGACTTTGAACTACGCGACTACCAGACTACCCGACGATCAGATTACAGGATTTTGAATTTAAGGTTTTTGATTCTCTTGACTATCAGACTACAGGACTATTAGACTACTTGACTACCAGACTACTATCTAATTTGAGTTAAAAGGAGACAACAAAATGGCAAGATATTTTACTTTAGAATATTGGTTAGATGAAGGTTGGTATGTAGGAAGGCTAAAAGAGGTACCCGGTGTGTTTAGTCAAGGACAAACATTACAAGAGTTGAAAGAAAATACTCTTGAAGCTTACAACCTAATGATAGAAGAGGAAGGAGAAGTCTTGCCTGGTGTGATTAAAAGTAAAGTAAAGCAAATCCAGGTTGAAGTTTGAAAAGAGAGGTATTTCTTAAGAAACTAACTAACACTGGCTGCTATTTGAGACGTCATGGCAAAAGACATGACATATACTTTAATCCTAAAACCGGTAGGAAAGCGCCTGTTCCACGCCATTCTGAAATTAAAGATACTTTGTGTGCATTGATCAGAAAACAACTTGGGATTAAATAACTATTTTATAATGATTAAAAACCATGGGCTTAGGATTAAAAGAATGAAAAATAAAACATCGCGTGTTTCATCTCTTACATCTTACGCATAATTAGGTGTAGTAGGTGCACATCCAGTTTTATGAAAATACCCCTATTATAAGGACAATGGACTACCAGACTATTGGACTATGTGACTACTGGGTTCAAAGATTGAACAAAGGTGAAACAAATAAGGAGGTAATAAGAAATGAGCAACACTTTAGCCAAGACGGATCATAAATACATTAAAGTGGACCCCCAGAAAGGTACTTATATTAGGGGTACAAGAGTAAGGGTAAAGAATATAGTTATTCATTATAAATCAGGAATGTCTGTGGAGGAAATTCTGGAGGGATTTCCAAACATCGCTCCTGCTCAATTTTACGATGCCTTAAGTTATTACTATGACTATAAAGAACAAATAGAGAAAGAAATAGGAGCAGAAGATCTACATGAGATAGAGAAAGAATTTAACTTGAAGCTACAGCCTAACGGGACCCTAAAAATTCAAAATGGATAAGATACGGCTTTACCTTGATGAGGATGTTCATAAAAAAATAGCTACTGCATTGAGATTGCGGGGATATGATGTAATAAGCACTCATGAAATTAAAAAATGGGGGATCAGGGATAAAGAGCAACTTGATTTTGCTATAAGTCAGAAAAGAGCTATTTTTACCTTCAATGTCAGAGACTACATAATTCTTCATAAACAATGTCTAAAAAGCAGTAAAAAACATTATGGAATAATTATATCAAAACAACTAACGCTTGGCGAGACAATAAATAGACTATCGGTTTTGTTGTTAAGAAATAAACCAGAAATGTTGGTCAATCAGCTGGTTTTGGCTTTAACGCATATCAAACATGACTAAGATTATAGCGAATTTCTCGGGGATAGAGGGTATTAAGAGCGGGTATTTTCAATGGTATATTTCTCACTTTGGAAGCTGTACAGCGAAATTAAGAAGTGAAAGAACTACGGACCGTCGACTTTGGACTTAGCACTACCAGATTATTAGATAGACTATATGGATTACCTGACTAATGACTATTTGACTACCAGATTAGTTATTGTATAATGTTCAAAAATTGAACAAAATGAGAAAAATTATGGTAGCTTCTAATTTTAGAAGTCGCTTGACAATCTACTGCAGAATAAGCTTTGCAATTATCCATTATTAACAAACTAAAAGGAGCCAATGCTAAATGTGGGGCTTTAATGCCGATAAATTGAAATTTTTTTAGAGGAGGTGACCATAAATGGAACTTGAGGCCATTGATGAAGCTAAGTTAAAGGTTATAGTAAAAGATGCAGTAAGGGATGTCTTAGGCGAAGAAATAATAAGATTAAGATTATTGTTTGCACCTTATATATCCGATGAGGAGCAAAGAGAGATAGAGGAAAATTATAAGGAGCCTTCAAAAGAGGTAACAAGAACTTTGACCTTAGAGGAATAGCATGATGTGGAAGATAAACCTAAGCAAACAGACAGATAAATTTACAAAAAAGAATAAGATAAAAGATGATGAGATACTTTTGTTTATAAACAAGTTCATCAATTATTCTAAGGGTTCAGATGAAAACATCAATGTGAAGAGTATAAAAGGTAAATGGAAAGGATACCATAGGATAAGAATTGGCAGGGTAAGGATGATATTAAAAATGGGTTTTAAAGAAAAGACAATATTTGTGGATAGAATGGATTATAGGGGAAATGTATACAAATAAGGAACGAATGGAAGAAGTAGATCGACTTTTTGAAGAAACAAAAGAGGTTAATGGACTGTGCACCCCTATGGTTGAACTGAAATATTTCAGATTATTAGACTACCCGACTTTGAATTTAAGGTTTTGATTCTCTTGACTACCAGACTATAAGACTATGTGGACTTTGAATTTAAGGTTTTGACTACCGGACTATTTTGACTACTGGGTCAATGTCAAATGCTTGCCCTGTGAAGTGCGCAGCTACTTCATCGAGGTTGAGATCTGACCCCTTTCTTTCTTGCTGTTTATAATGTATTCAAGCTATGATGGAAGATAAGTTTGGTATAATAAACAGGAAGGCAGCCATTGATTATGAGGAGCTATTTTAGGTGAGAGAAAAAGTTGAATTTACCAGGTATGCAGGATTGCAAATGCGGGAAAGAGAAATAAAACGTGAAGATATATTGGATACTCTTAGATTGCCTGGACAGATACTTTCGGGCAGAAAAGGGAGAAAAACAGCTCAGAAGAAAATTGATCGAGGAGGAAAAAAGGGATTGCTTCGAGTTATTTTTGAGGAGAAAGATGATACTAAAATTGTTGTAACTGTTTACTGGACATCGAAGATAAAAAAATACTGGAGGTAAATTATGAGAGTAAGATACGATGAGCAAGTAGACATTCTCTATATAAGATTTAAAGAAACACCATATCGCGAGAGCGATGAGATAAAGGAAGGATTTATTGTGGATTATGATAAGGATGGTAATGTAATAGGTATCGAGATAATGGATGTCAGTGAGTATCTATCATTAGATGAGCTGGCCACAGTTAAGTTTGATGTTAGTCGAGCTATTGCCCATAGATAAACCCAGATTCGGTAAACTGGCAAAAACTCTTCACCTGGGTAGGGGAGGCCAATATCATTTTCCTTTAATCTTCCCCCTTGAGGGGGAGGTATATATCATCATTCCTTCTCTTCCCTCCCTTGGAACTTGGTGAGATTAAGAGTAATATTTTGTCTTATTAAAGAGAGCAAAGAAATTTTTGTGGAGAAAGTGGATTATAGAGGCGATGTTTATAAATAAAGTGCCTACTGGCAATTCGAATAAAAAAGCAATTATTTAAATAGAGGTTAGATAACTAAAACTAATTCAAGGAGGTGGGTTAGATGATGTTTAAAATCGTCGTAGAGAAAGATGAAACTGGTTATTATGTGGCAGAAGTTCCTGCTTTGCCAGGTTGTGTTACCCAGGGCAGAACCGTTGAGGAAGTGAAAAAGAATGTTAAAGAAGCTATCGAGGGTTGGATGGAGGTAATGAATGATAAAGTAAAGAAAACCGATGCTCAGATATTTGAGGTTGCAGTATGACTTTCTCAATTAAACCGTGCTCAGGTACAGAAGCTGTTAAAAAGTTTAAAAGAGCAGGGTGGATTGTGGACAGACAAAAAGGCTCTCATGTGATGTTAGTTAAAGCTGATTATCCGTATACCTTATCCATTCCTCAGCAAAGAGAATTAGGTGTCGGTATTCTGAGAAAATTGATTAAACAGGCTGGGTTAAGCGTAGATGAATTCAATGCATTATAACTTGCCCAATGAGATAATTAAGAGGAGAACAAGCTATTATTGTAGAGTGGTAAATATGGAGTTTCATAATTATATGGATCATAGATTGGGTGCAATGAAAATCATCAGTGTAGTTGGTGCCAGACCAAATTTTATGAAAATATCCCCCATTATGGAGGGCAATTGATAAATTCAACAAAGATCCTCCGGACTATTTGACTATGGACTATCTTGACTTTGAATTTAAGGTTTTGACTATTAGACTACCCGACTACCTGACGATCAGACTACCAGGCTTTGAATTTAAGGTTTTGATTCTCTTGACTACCAGACTATGTTATAGATGGCCATCGAAGTTGAAATTCACAGAATTAGGTAATAAACATGGCATTAAGTCTACGTTAGAATAAAGTGATATGAGGATAGATAAACCTTATTTATGAGCATAGAGGGGAACCTTTGGAAAAGATACATTTAACCAGGCATGCTCGGCGTAGAATGAAGTGGAGAAAGATATCTTTAAAGGAAATTAAAGATACACTAACCCATTCTAATAAAAGAGAGAAATCACCGGATGGAAAAATTAATTCGGGTTACATATTTAGAGGAAAAGAATTATATTATTGTAATAAGTGCAGTAGATAAAAATAAATAAGGGAGGAAGTACAATGCGAATTGAATATGATCGAGAAGCTAATGCTCTTTATATTCAAATACAGGAAAAATATGTGGCTAAAACGAAAGAGGTAGAAAATGGGGTATCAATCGACTTTGATGAAGCAAATAAACTTATTGGCATAGAAATACTTGACGTTACGAAACGCTTTGCTCTCTCTGATATTGTAAATCTTCATGTGGAGAATCTCCCTGTTGAAATGGCTGGTTAAAGGAAAAATAGCAACTCACGTTTTACGTCTTACGTACTTTATAAAAATATCCCCTATCATAAGGACAATGGTCTACCCGACTATATGAGACTAAAGAATGGCAAATATTGATAAATTTGAGGATATTATTGCCTGGCAAAAAGCAAAAGAGGCAGTAAAAAAAATTTACGAAATATGTAATGAATCCAGTAAGTTTAAAAGAGATTTCGTACTATCTAATCAAATCCAAAAAGCTACAATTTCTATAATGTCAAACATTGCAGAAGGATTTGGAAGAAGTTCCGATAAAGAATTTGCCAATTTTTTAAATATCGCTAAAGGTTCAATATGTGAAGTTCAAAGCCAACTTTATATTGCCTTTGGCTTAGGATACATAGATAAAGAAAAATTTGATAATCTCTACCAGTTTCTATTAGAGATAGGCAAATTACTAACAAATTTCCGAAAATATCTACGAAAGTCCTCATAGAGTTACTTGACTACCAGACTATCAGACTACAGTACTACTGGACCATATTGACTATCATATTCTCCACCTGGGTAGGGGAGACTTTAGTCTCCCATTATCCTGCCATTGCGAAGGGGAAGCAATCTCGGGTTCGACTACAAGACTACCGGACTATATGGACTACATGGTGTACTACTTGACGGTTAGGTTAATTATTATATAATGTTCAATGATTGAACAAAGATTAATGGAAATTCGGAAAGGAGGTGTTGAAATGCCGACAATTGAGGAGATTGCTAAAACTCTTGATCTTGACCCTATTGAGTTAGAGAAGAAAAGTTTAAGATTCTTTTTAGAAAAAGAGTTAAGAAATGCCGAGGTTGAAATTTACAAAATAGGGAATAAGCACGGAGTTGAGTCTGTTTTAAAGTTAGATGAAAAGCTAAAAAGAGGAGAGATTAAAGAGGAAGATATGTTTGAGGATTTTATGGAATTTGAGTTTTTAGAGAAAAGAAAAGAGAAGATACTAAAAGCATTAGAAAAAGTT
>JAUWZM010000106.1 GCA_030615365.1 Candidatus Aerophobota bacterium
AAAGGATGACGTTGATGTGGTCATCGGTTCCCGTTTTCTTGGTAAACAGGCCTACCGTACTTCATTTGCCCGCCGGATGGGGATGATTCTCTTCGGCCGGATGACCTCCTTTATTATTAAGCAAAGGGTTACCGACCCCACCAGTGGGTTCCAGGCCCTGAACCGTAGAGTGATAAAGTTCTTTACAAGCGATCTCTATCCTGCGGACTATCCCGATGCTGATGTGATGATCTTGCTCCATTTCGCTGGCTTTAGCATCAAAGAGATCCCAGTAGTTATGTATCCCAGCCTGAGCAGAAAATCTATTCACGCTGGTTATAAACCCCTCTATTATATCTTCAAGATGTTCTTATCCATTATCATGACTCTTTTGCGGGGAAAACCGAACAAAAGGAGGTAAGAAAATGCCCCTTCACCAGAAAATATTCGCGATACTAGCAGGCGTTATGCTTCTTGGACTGATTTTTGAGTTGGTGCGCAAGAGAAAGTTAAAGGAAGAATACTCCTGGCTCTGGATTCTGACCGGCATAATCATCCTAGCCCTGGTCGTCTGGTATGATCTTCTGCTCTTTGTAACCCACTTGATCGGAGCAGGTAATCCCCGGACCACCCTCTTTCTCTTTGGACTGTTATTTCTGGTACTCATCAATATCCACTTCTCAATAAGAATATCTACCTTCACTGACCAGATCAAGGAACTGGCCCAGCGCCTGGCCATCCTTACTAAAGAGTTAAAGGAACTCACTAAGAAGAAATGAAGAAGATATTGGTTATTTTTGGGACCAGACCGGAGGCGATAAAGATGGCCCCGGTTATTAGAAAATTGGGAGAATATCCCGATATCTTTAAAACCGTGGTAGTGGTTACTGCTCAACATAGAGAGATGTTGGACCCATTCTTAAAGCTATTTTCTATCCTTCCTGATTACGATTTAGATATTATGAGAGAAGGCCAATCTTTATCCGAAGTTAGCACTAAAGCACTACCGAAATTAGCTGAGGTGTTAGAAGGAGAAATGCCCGATATGGTATTGGTTCAGGGGGATACTACAACAACCTTCATTGGGGCTTTAGCAGCTTTCTATTTTCATATTCCAGTGGGACATATTGAGGCTGGTCTCAGAACTCATAATAGATTTTACCCTTATCCAGAAGAAATAAATCGTAGACTGACTACCGTTCTATCCGATCTCCACTTCGCCCCTACTAATATTGCTCGGGATAATTTAGTAAAAGAAGGGGTAGCTCCGGAGAGCATCTATGTAACGGGCAACACCGTCATCGATGCCCTATTAATGACTCTCAAGAAGGATTATAAGTTTACCCACTCCTTATTAAAAGAGATCGATTTTAAAAACAAGAAAATAATCTTAGTTACCGCCCATCGCAGAGAAAACTTTGGAGGGCCCTTAGAGAACATCTGTTATGCCCTAAAAGAGATCGCTCAGAATAACTCTCAGGTAGAGATAGTTTATCCCGTCCATCTAAACCCCAATGTTCAGAGAACAGTCAATAAAATATTAAAAGATATCCACAGGATTTATTTAATAGAGCCTCTGAATTATGTAGACTTCGTCCAATTGATGGATAGGAGCTATCTTATTCTGACTGACTCTGGTGGTATTCAGGAAGAAGCTCCTTCTTTAGGAAAGCCGGTTCTGGTTTTAAGAGAGGTGAGCGAGCGACCCGAGGCTATAAAGGCGGGAACGGTGAAGTTGGTAGGTTCTAATAAGGAGGCCATTGTCAAAGAGACACAACTTTTGCTTCATAACAAAAAAGAATATGATAGGATAGCCCGAGCCCATAACCCCTATGGCGATGGCTACGCCGCCGAAAGAATTGTTACTATCTTACAGCATCAGAATTTTAAAAAAATAGATAGATTCAAACGGATGGATACGGATGCAAACGAATAGATTATCTGTATGAATCCGCTCAAATCCGTATACATCCGCGTCTTTCCAAGCGTTAGCGAGGATTATTTTGGAAGAGAGAAGGAAACTTTATCTGGATTTGTTATTAATTATTCTTCTGGGTCTCTTGTCCCTTACTTGGTTTAGGGGGGAGTTTCTGGTCAATCCTGGGGATACTAACTTCTCCTTCAATCCCCCTCACGATCTTTATCGCACTTTTTTCGTATGGGATCACCAGCAGGGATTGGGGCGCATAGACTCCATGGCCTCGGCCAAGATATTCCCCTATAACCTTTTGTTGTCTCTCTTAACCTTTTTAGGAGTCTCAATATACGGATGTCAGAAGATACTTTTCTATTTGATCTTTACTTTATCAGGATTGAGCGCTTACTTCTTAGTAAAGTATTTATTATCCTCAAAACCTTATGGTAGAATTGGCGCTCTTTTGGGCGCCAATTTCTATATGATGAATGCTTACTTGATCCAACTCCGCTGGGGAAGTGGTTATTTGATGGCTCTCTTTTTCTATGCCGTTCTTCCTTTGTTAATCTTCATCTGGTTGAAGGGGAGGAGAAGGAAAGATTTTAGGTTTAGTGTTTATTTCTCATTAGTCTTTTTATTAGGCCTGCCCAGTTTAAGCAATGCGGCCTATGTAATGCCGTTGGTGGTTATTTGTGGTCTGGATCTAGCAATCCAACTTTTTATTAACCTGGGAAATAAAGGGAAGTTTGTTTCTCTCCTTAGATTTTCCTGTGTTACCTTATTAGTCTTTGCCTTTTTCTTCTTTTTCTGGGTAATATCCCAGTGGATACCATTTGAAGAGAACTTAGCAAACTTACATAAATCTAGTCTTCAATTTAACCAAGCAGAGACAACCAGTTCTAAATCTAGCATATTAAATCTATTTCGCAACTTGGGAGACTGGGGCTTCTGGGGAAGTTATAGCGGAGAGAAGTATTATCCTTATTCCCCAATCTATAATTCTTTCCTGTTTATTCTGATTGGTTTGATAATACCCCTTTTTTCTTTATCGCCATTGTTATTTTTAAAAAAACAAAATGATAAGAAGAAATATCACCTCTTGTTCTTTACTTTGGTTTTTCTCATAGGTATCTGGCTTACTAAGGGAGTCCATAACCCCTTTGGTAATATTTATCGCTGGGCATTAAGGAATATTCCTGTATTCGGAACATTACGATTTGCGCACGACAAATTTGGTCCTGTTATGATTATAGGCACTACAGTTTTGTTAGGTCATTCCTTAGTTTTCTTCCTTCAAGGCATAAAAAGAAAATGGGGAAAAGTAATTTTAACCTTACTTTTGTTCTCTTTAATTAATATCTACGCTTGGCCTTTCTGGACCGGAGATACCTGGAAACCTCAGGGTAAAGTATTGCCAGGGACACGATTCCAAATTCCTAATTATTACTACGATTTAAAAATGTATTTGGATAAACCCAACCATCAAAGTTACAAAATCTTACAACTACCGGATAACGCTGCGTTAGTTCCGGGAATAGTCTCTTTAAACTTAAATGGTAAAATATATGTGGGTTCTGATCCGCTTGGTAGGATGCTTAAGAGGCCCATCATCTACCTTAATCCATTTAGTTTTGAGCGTTCTGAAAACATGGCAGGCATTTATTTCCAGCACTATTCAACAAATCTTACTAGTTTTGTCAGCAAAATTAATAACTTAAGCAAAATTCTGAATATTAAAATAGTCCTATTAAGAGGTGATTCCGATAACACCACTTATCAAAATATAATAAATCCTAAAAAAATTAAGCCATTGCTAAATTCTTTTGAATTAGAAAAATCTTTTGGCAAACTTGACCTCTACAAAATTTCCGACGAATATTTTCTTTCCCATATCTACGCCTCTGCCACTCCTATCCTCGTTGATGGCGACGTAGAAGCACTCATATCTCTGGCAGTGACGGAATACCTTGATGGTAAGCCAGCGCTATTTTTTAATACTCAAAAGGAAAATCAAGGGTTAGAAAAGAGGAAGGATATTTCAAAGTTGGTTTTTTCTCAAGATAAGTGGGAAATATTAGAGACGGCTCCCAGTCGCCAAACCACCGGCCAAGAGCCGGAGATAACTTTCAAGAAGATAAATCCAACAAAATATTTAGTTAAAGTTGAAAAGGCAAAAGAACCATTCTGGCTTGTATTTTCTGAAAGTTTTCATAAGAAATGGCGAGCATATGTTAATCCCCGAGTTCCCAGTTCCCGGTTCCCAGTTACCAGTAAAGAAGAGAGAATGGATGAGATTGTGGCGGAATATCCGAAGTTAGGGGTTAAGGAGGCAAAGCATTTGCAGAAATTTACTCCACGAGATATAGAATATCTATTTCGAAAGGAAGATATAAAAAATCACTACTTAGTCAATGGCTATGCAAATGCCTGGTATATCGATCCTGAAGAATTGAGATTAGGGAAAGATTTTGTTGTTACTTTATATTTTTGGCCCCAGTCACTTTTTTATTTGGGATTAGGGATTTCTGGATTGACATTTATTGGATGTATCGGCTACTTAGGGTTTGATTTTACAAAGAGGAAGTTTAAATATGCAAAAGGCAATCAAGGCAATCAAAATTTTAATTAATCCACATAATAAAAGACTATGGTTGATAGCAATATTATACGGTGCTCTTTTTGGCTTCTTTTATCAATCGATGGTTATAAGCGGTACCAGAGATCGATTTAAAGAAGTTGAAGAAACTATAGAGATAACTAAGAAGCAAATGGTAATGCCAATTGATATTCCTGTAACGGTAATACCAATTGATATTCCCGTAAAAGATACCTCTTTATTAAAACTTAAAGTATGGCTCAAGGAACATAATCGACCATCCCAAGTTTTTGTTAATGATCATCTTTTAGAAAAATATGTTTCTAAAAGAAAAAGGGTTGCCGGGACAACCTACAGGATCATTCCAGCCGATTTAATTAAAAAGGGAGAAAATGAGTTAAAGATAATTTTCCCTAAAAATGTCGATCCACAATTTAGCATGGTCATTAGCTATAGAAATTATCGTAAGTCCAGCGCAAACAATATAATCTTCATTCTATTTGATTCATCTAAAAATCTGCCACATTATCTCAAGATAAGCGAAATAGCTATAAAGATGCTAATCGGCGTTTTGGTCCTTGGCTGCATATGGATTTTAGGCTCTTCTGGATTAATAAAGATTTTATATCTTCCTGAAAAAAGGATTTATTTATATGGCTTAATTTCATTCATACCTTCTCTTTTAATCTTCCTTATAGCCTATTTAACCTCTATTTTTAGTCCCTATCATATTGTTTTTTCTATGGGATATTTCTGGACATTTGTTATAATTTTAGGTTTCATAAGTAATATCTGTTTAATCTCACGTGGAATTTGGTTGGAATATAAGACCTCAATACATTTGCTTAAAGTCCCTTCTTTGCCACAATTTAAAGTCCCTTCTTTACCACAATATTTAAAATTAAATAGAGTATTTAAACTTACTATTTTAAATCAAACTGTAATTGGATCGATTGAGTGGGTGGAAGGTCGAGAGTTATCCGATAAACTCATTTTATCATTTATGTTTTTATTGATGATGTGTGCATTTTGGTTGATTCTTGAAGCTGAACCAGTTGCAGAATTTTTAGCAAATCTGGCATATTTATCGCTAGCAACTGGGGTATTCATAAAATTGTCCAAGTTTCTTAAAGAAGGAAAGGGCAAAGGTGAATAAAGTAGCGAGCAAGATTAAATTGCACCGCCAAGAACTCTTGATCTTTTCGACCTTCGGCTTACTGACTCTGATTGCAACGTACCCCATTATATTTAGAATGGGGACGAGCGTTTATGGACCCCTTTATAGGACCGATAATATTTCAACGGTCTGGCATTTTTGGTGGTTAAAATATGCTTGGCTCCATCGTCTCCCATCTAAATTCGTTTCTATAATAGCCACTCCATTTGGAGTACATTATTCTAGCCAAGTTCCATATTACCCAGTGTGGATGTTCCTTTCCAAGTGGTCTTCAATTTTGACCAACGAAGTCTTTACCTACAATCTTACAATATTAGTCAGCTTTTTACTTTCTGCCATTTTTATGTACTATTTAGTTTATTATTTTACCAAAAATAAATTGGCGAGCATAACGTCGGGTATAATTTATGCCTTTTGCCCTTACCATTTTAACCGCGCCTGGGAACATTTGGGATTGGCGAATATCCAGTGGATGCCCCTTTATGTATTAGCGCTTTTAAGACTGAATGATAAAAGGACATATAAGAATGCAATACTTTGTGGTATAGCCTTCTGGCTGGTTATATCCTTTGATTATTACTATGCTTATATCATGTCTATTTTTACTCTTGGTTTTTTATTATTTTGCTTTGGATATAGATGGAGACGAAAATGGCACCTTGCATTCAATGGTCAATGGTCGCGACTTAAGCAAGATATTAAACCTGCAGTTCGAACCTTAAAGATGGTTGTGGTAGCGATACTTTTTGGTGTGATTGTGGCCTCACCAGCTCTTTATCCTATTTTTAAGGCAATGCTCTTTGCCCCGAAGACAGAAGCAGTCGCTGCCGCAGGATATGTTCGTCCTTTTAAAGAACTTTTCTCTTATTCTGCTAGGCCCTTAAGCTATCTTCTGCCTTCCAAAGAACATCCGCTCTTTGGAAGGGGGATTGAACCATTCATCGGCTCGATCTTCTATGGAAGGGGTACTATTGAGCACACCTTATACCTTGGCTATATCCCGCTTCTTTTGACCTTTGTAGCTTATAGGAGGTGGAGGAGGCGAAGAAAAGAGACAAGAGATCAACCTGCCTTGGCAGGTACCAATTATCAATCTAAAGAGGATTTTATGGTTGGATTCTTCATCTTCTCTTGCTTAGTAGCGCTGGTATTTTCCATGCCTCCATACTTACGAATAGGTAATTTTAAGTTATTCTTCCCTTCATTTTTCATGTATAAAGTCCTTCCTATGTTTCGTTGCTATGCCAGATTTGGGGCTGTAGTTATGTTAGCGGTGAGTGTGCTGGCAGGTTTTGGCTTAAAATATATTTTAGAGAAAATTAAAACATCAAAAAAAAGATTTGCTTTAACCACTTTGATAACCTGTCTTATTCTTTTTGAATTTACCAATATTCCACCTTTTCATACCACCGATGTTAGCTATTCTTCCCAAGTTTACCAGTGGCTTTCAGATCAACCAGGTGATTTTGCTGTTGCTGAATATCCATTCGGACAGGTAAGTATCCATAAGGATTATCTCTTCTATCAAAGGGTTCACCAAAAGAGGTTAATCAATGGTGCATGGCAGGGTACCTATGCCTTTAAGGTTAGGCAGAAGATCGTTAATATCTTAGATCCCCAAACTCCAGGGATTCTAAGCTATCTTGGAGCAAAATATGTGCTCGTACATCTGGATAAATATTTGGATGCGAGAGAAGGACAAGGGGTAGATATCATAGGTGAGGTGCCAGACTTAAGCAGACAGCTAGGATTAAAATTGCTTAAGAAATTCGATAATGTGGAGGTCTATAAGGTAAAGGCAAAACCGATTGAGCCGCAGGTTGAATGAAGACGTGACCCAGCCCTCTAAGCAGGAAAGTATAATGCTTAGAAGGCATAGAGGGCTGGGTCACTGTCTGAATTTGACCCAGCCCTCTAAGCAGACCTTCGCAGGAAAATGAAGCATAGAGGGCGGGGTTTAATTCGCCCCCCTTCTTGCATTCTGCAAGAATGCAGGGGGGCT
>JAUWZM010000044.1 GCA_030615365.1 Candidatus Aerophobota bacterium
TTATGCTGTGGCTCTTATGGGCGATGTCTCAAGTTACAGGATAACTAAGAGTTTGAACGCATAGACCCGCCTTGATCGCCGCTGCCTTATGGAAACACCTCGCCGAGCAGCAAAAAGAAAAAGGATTTTTCAGAGCTCTCAGAAATAAATTTTGACATTACTTGTAGAGAATATAGGGGACAAGAATGAAAAGAATTGGAGTTTTAACCAGTGGTGGTGATGCCCCAGGAATGAATTCCTGTATAAGAGCAGTGGTAAGATCTGCTATTTATAAAGGTTTGGAGGTTGTAGGGATACAAAGAGGGTATGAGGGGTTAATTGAAAATGATACACAGATGATGAGTGCTCACTCAGTATCAAATATCATCTATCGAGGGGGGACTGTGCTCAAGAGTGCTCGTTCGAAAAGGTTTATGGAAGAGGAAGGTCAAAGAAGAGCAGTTGAAACTATAAAGAAACTTGGAATACAGACCCTCATAGTTGTTGGTGGGGGCGGATCCTTTCGAGGAGCAAGAATTTTAGACGAAAAATGGGATATCCCTACCATAGGAATTCCAGCTACTATAGATAATGATGTGTGGGGAACTGATTTTACTATCGGATTTTTAACTGCTGTAAATACTGCCCTTGAAGCTATAGATAAGATAAGAGATACTGCAACTTCTCACAATCGTCTATTTTTAGTTGAAGTTATGGGAAGAACATCCGGGTTTATTGCCCTGTGGTCAGGTCTTGCCGGAGGGGCAGAGGATATCTTGATCCCTGAGCTATCTACCAATTTGGATGAGGTTTGCGCAAGATTAGAGGAAGGACGCAAAAGAGGCAAAACCAGCAGTATAATTATTGTAGCAGAAGGAAACAGAATAGGCAGTGCAGTTGAGGTTGCCTCCAGGATAAGAAAGAAAACCGGAGACGAGGGAAGAGTGGTGGTTTTAGGACATCTACAAAGAGGAGGCTCACCCTGTTCATGGGACAGAATTTTAGGAATACGATTAGGAGCCTCATCAGTAAATGCAGCAGTAAAAGGAGAAAGAAATAGTATGGTAGGAATTGTAAACGGAAAGATCAAGATAACATCCCTGCAAGATGTGAACAAAGAGAAGAAGGAAATAGATCTGGATCTCTACTACCTGAACCTGGTTATGGCTACCTAAATCCCCTTATAATTTACATGCCAGTTCTCTTCACGTAAATCCAGTTCAATGTTCGCAAAACTTCCAAAACCTTTATGGTTAAAGTAAGGAGTAGCACTCTTGGATGCCTCATAGAGCCTGTGGAAATTATCTACACCACTGGTTGAGAGCCATTCTTCCACTTTTTCCACATTGGGATAGTATTTCGCAGCATCCTGCCATATCGCTCTTCCCCCTAAGAATCCAGATGCACCTTTCTCTGTAGCTAACGTAACATTGGCAAGAAATTCTTTAATATCTACTCCTGCACTTAAGATAACCCAGGGTATAGAGGTAATGCTGGTCAGCTCTTCACAATAATCCTCCACCTGGGAGAGATCATAGACAGGTTCTCTTTTTTTGTCATCAAACTCACCACCTGAGAATTCCTGGCAGTATTTTAAGTTGGCGGGAAACTCTATTTTTAAAATATCAACCTTATACTCAGGTTTTGAGAACTCCCCTGTGTAATCCATTACTATCTCTGGCTTTCTCCTGGCAAAGATAACATTACCCTTATCCTCATCTTCCTTGAAAGGGTAACTGACAATCTCCAGAACATAAGGTAAGTCGTACCTCTCACATTCCTCACCAACTTTCAATATTATATCCTTTTGATGCTGAACTACATCGAAAGAAGCATCTCCCCTATAGTATATGAGAAGTTTCACTGCATTCGCTCCAGCTCTTTTTGTTTTACTTATATCCCATCCTGGTTGCAGGTGAGATTTTCTTTCTTTCCCACTTTTGCCTCCAAGCTCGGCTCCTGTCTGTTCTGTTGCCAGGAGCAGCCCTACATCCCTGGGAAGGTATTCTGCCGCATAAGGATACCCATAGACTGGGTCTGTCAAAGTAGCACTGGAATAAGGTGATAGAACTTTGATCACACATCTTTTAAAAGTAGAAAGATCAGTGGGATTTACCTGTTGGGGGTCTTTACCCAGTACTTTCCCTAATATTCTTTGTAGAGAACCACGCTGATCAGTGGCCATCATTCTAAATTTCCCCTCCTCATCTGCTAACATCTTAATACCACGCAGTTTGCCACTTGAAATTTTAACTTTTTTCATCTCTTACTCCTAAATTGTAATTTTTTAATCTTTTAGTAAAATACTCCATTTTAAGAATCTGTCAAATACATCAGAGTATCTTAAATTCGTTCCCACAAGGGAAAAAGGGCCTTTTAGTGTATATTGACAAAAGAAAAGGATGAGCTAAAATTTATTACAAGGAGAACCAAATGCCCAATTTCATTCATCTGCATACTCACTCTGATTATAGTCTCTTAGATGGAGCCTGCAGTATTTCCCAATTGGTGAATCAAGCCTACAAATTTGAAATGCCTGCCTTAGCTCTAACCGATCATGGCAACCTCTTTGGTGCAGTAGATTTTTATCAAAAAGCAAGAAAAAAGGGGATAAAACCTATTATTGGCTGTGAGGTATATATAGCTCCAGAGTCAAGACTAAAAAAGAAAAAATTAAAGGGAGAGGTAACCTCTTTTCACTTAACTCTTCTCTGCAAAGATACGCAGGGTTATCAAAATTTAATGGATTTAGTCAGTATCGGTTTCTTAGAGGGTTTTTACTATCATCCCCGAATAGATAAGCACGTTCTTTCCAAAAGATATGAGGGCTTGATAGCTCTTTCTGGTTGCCTAAAAGGAGAAATTCCCTTTCTGCTTAAAAAGGGGGAAATTGAAAAAGCGAAAGAGGCAGCTAAATTTTACCAATCTTTATTTGGGGATGATTTTTACCTGGAAATGCAGTCCAATGCTCTGGATGATCAAAGAAAAGTCAATGAGCTTTTAATAGAGTTAAACAAAGAATTAAGCATTCCTCTGGTAGCTACCAATGATGTTCACTACCTTGTTAGAGAAGATGCGAAAGCTCAAGATGTGCTTTTGTGTATCCAAACAGGCAAAATCCTCGCCGATAAAAATCGCTTAAAATTTTCCTCGTCTGATTTTTATTTTCGCTCACCCTCAGAAATGAACGAGCTTTTCTCTCATCTGCCTGAGGCTCTTACCTGCACTCAGGAAATTACCGAAAAAATTGCCTTTATCTTAAAAAAGAAAAAAGTCTATCTTCCTACCTATCAAGTCCCTTCTAACTATGATTTGGATAGCTATTTAAGGGAACTCTGCCAGGAAGGACTGGCCAAAAGATATCCTGCCAATCCCTCTATGAAGATTAAAGATAGGCTAAAAAGAGAACTTAAGATTATATCCAGCATGGGTTATTCAGGTTATTTCCTCATTATCTGGGATGTCATCCACAATGCAAAAGAAAAAGGTATCCTGGTGGGTCCAGGAAGGGGCTCAGCTACAGGGAGTCTGGTGGCTTATCTGCTAAGTATCACTGAGATAGATCCTTTAGAGTATGACCTCTTGTTTGAGAGATTTTTAAATCCGGAAAGAAAAGCCCTACCTGATATCGATATAGACATCCAGGATAGTAGAAGAGGAGAAGTTATTGATTATGTGCGGAAAAAATATGGTGAGGAGAACGTAACTCAAATAATAACCTTTGGAACTATGGCCGCCAGAGCAGCAATAAGAGATGTAGGTAGAGTTTTGGGCATACCGTATGCCAGGGTAGATAAAATTGCCAAGCTTATCCCTTTTAATAGAGAATTACGAATGGCTATTAAGGAAAGTGATGAAATTAAACAGCTCATGGGTAAGGATGGGGAAGTAAAAAACCTTTTCGAAATTGCTCAGCAAATAGAGGGATTAACAAGACACGCCTCTACCCATGCCGCTGGAGTAGTAATTGCCCCGGATAAACTTACCCACTATACTCCTCTGTATCGCACCAATAAAAATGAGATTACCACTCAATACGAAATGCACTCTCTGGAAGCTATTGGTCTTCTTAAGATGGATTTTTTAGGTCTTAAGACCTTAAATGTAATTGGAGACACTCTTCGCTTCATCAAAGAAAGAGAGGGAAAGGAAATAAACTTGAAAACTATCCCCTTAAATGATACGTCCACGTATCAGCTTTTACGCAGGGGAGAAACATCAGGTGTATTTCAACTGGAAAGTAGAGGGATGCAGGATCTGGTAAGAAGATTAAGCCCGGAAAGATTTGAGGATATTATTGCTATTTTAGCTCTGTATCGTCCTGGTCCTCTTAAAAGCGGGATGGTGGATGATTTTATCGATAGAAAACGGGGGCGCAGCAAGCCCACATATCTGCATCCTAAACTCAAACCCATCTTAGAGCAAACCTATGGAGTTATTCTTTACCAGGAACAGGTAATGAGGATCGCCAATGAGATAGGTGGATTCAGTTTGGGTGAGGCTGATACTTTAAGAAGAGCGATGGGTAAGAAAATTCGCAGGTTAATGGATGAACAAAGAGAAAAATTTATTCAAGAGGCAATTAAACAGGGAGTTGATTCATCAACGGCTGAAAGAGTTTTTAAACTGATGGCTTATTTTTCTGGTTATGGATTTAATAAGTCCCACTCTGCTGGGTATGCTCTCATTTCTTATCACACAGCTTACCTTAAATCTAACTATCCTTTGGAGTTCATGGCGGCCCTTTTGACTTCAGAGAAAGATAATACAGATAAGCTCATCTTTTACATAAATGAGTGTCGTAAAATGGGTATTCAGGTTCTCCCTCCGGACATTAACCAATCCTTAGCCAACTTTGTGGTAGTGAAAGATAGTATAAGGTTTGGACTTGCTGCAGTGAAGAATGTGGGAGGGGCAGCGGTTTTTTCCATTGTAAAGAAAAGGGAAAAGGGGAAGAAATTTACCTCCATCTTTGATCTTTGCCAAAGAGTGGACTCAAGAGTGGTAAACAAAAGAGTGATAGAGAGTTTAATTAAATGTGGAGCGTTTGATTCTTTACCCGGTTATCGCTCTCAACACTTAGCTGTGATAGACCGAGCTATGGAAGAAGCTGCTCAAATTCAAGAGGATAGAAAAAAAGGACAACTTTCCCTTTTTAAAAATCTGGAGGGAAAAGAGGAAAACTTTCAGGATGCACTGGATACGCTACTACCCCAGACGGAAGAAGCTTCCAAAAAAATTAAATTGGCCTGGGAAAAGGAACTTTTAGGAGTGTATCTTTCCGGGCATCCTTTGAAAGGCTACGAAAAGAGAATTGCCTACTTTTCTACCACATCCCTTGTGAACTTACACCAGGTAAAAGATAAAAAAAACCTAAGAGTAGCGGGAATAATAAGCTCTCTTACTCTTAAAAATGATAGACGAGGCAAAGCAATGGCTTTTTTAACCCTGGAGGATTTAGAATCCGAAGGGGAGATAGTCATTTTTTCCAAAGTGTATGAGGAATGCGTCTCCCACCTTAAAGAGGGAGGCTTAATTTTAGTGGCGGGAAGACTGGATGCCTCCAATGATCCTCCAAAGATAATTGCCAATAAAATCATCCCTTTTTCCAAATTAAGGGATATAGGTTACAATTTTCATCTGCAGGTAAAAAAGAGTCGATGGGGCAAGGAGGATATGGAACAAATAAAGGGTATTCTTCTTTCCCACCAGGGAAAGTATCCTGTATATCTTCACTTTCAGGGAAACAACAAAGAGAGGATAACAATCAAGTCAAAATCCTTAAGGGTAGATTTTTCTGAATCCTTCATTGAAGAAATAGAAAAATTTTTAGGGACAAATTCCCTGTGGGTAGAAGATCAATCAAAATAAACCTGGATTCGGTAATTTGAACAATGATCATCAAACTTATCCTGGAATATCGCTTTGGGTTTGATTTTTGTGAAAGTTAAGCTTTTCTAAGGGATTTTTCTATAAGTAAAATTATTTTTTTGTTGGGTAGGGGCGACTTTAGTCGCCCTTTGCAAAATAAGAAATAGAGCTAATTGGAAGGCTAAAGCCTCCCCTACCCAGGTGAAGAGTCTTATCAGTTTGCCGAATCTGGGATAAATTAAGGTGCTCCTAATTTTTAACCTACCTATCTAAAATTTGTCTATTCTTTATAAGTCTTTAAATATCGGCGTTTTGATAAGATTTAGATTGACGTATGATAAAAAGACAATTATATTTTTCCTTTTGAGAAAAATATAATCCTCCCTGATAAAAATATGAAACCTTATAGATAAGCTATTCAGAAGTAATTTAAACAGCTTATCTTGATAGCCGACAAGAATGGCAGAAAAATTGCTCTATTAATAGTTAAGAAGTTAATGAAAAGTTTGCTCTTTTTTAAAATGAAACAGTTTCAAGCCCAATTTGCTAACAATTAGCAGAGCTCAATCTTTGATAAGAAAAGTTAAGAATAAGACTATAAGGAACAGGAACCGATACCCACAAGGTTACTTGCACCGTTACCAGACAGTAACACCTCCTGGAGATAACAGAAACAGGATAACTTTGAATTTATCCCAAAGAAAAACGGACTTGACTTATTGTTATATTTTAGTATAATACTTTTAAATTTTAAATCAGTATAAAATTATAATACTTTTAAATTTTCAATTTGCTCTTTCCCTTGACAAGGAAGAATGATATAGTATAATTACTGACAAAGCTGGTTTTTGTGGAAAAAGCTAAATCTATTACCACTTGACAAAAAGTATAAGTATAATATAATATATTATACTTAATGACAAAGCTGGTTTTTGTGGAAAGACTAAAATGGGGCCGAGGACGGTAAGACTAAGAGAATAGATAGGCCCATTAGTTCAGGGAAGATTTTCACAAAAAAAGTGAACCATTCCACAAACCACTGGGTGCACTATATAATATAAACTCAGGTAACCATTTTGTCAGTTAATTAACTATTGTTCTTTCAGGTAAGCTGAAAAGCGGGGGAGATGATCCTTGTTCTACCAGTTGGGCGTCTTGGGGCAAGGGGATCCGGTGACGCAACCGACCGAAATTATTCGCTGTGAAGACTTAAAGCGGAATATAAATGGTCGGTTTTTTTTATGAATAATATGAAGATAAAATGGAAAAAGGAATTGATAATCCAAAAAAATCCAATTAAACTTTTGCGAGGGTTAAAATTATAAAAAATAGTCTGGGGAATTTTTTGGTGAGATTGATTATTTTTTCAATAGTGATGGTTTGGTTTTTCCCCGGTTTGCCCCAGATTTGGCGAGAACTGCCGCTGCTACCGAAAATTCAGGAAGCTCAGGCGGCTCAATATATGCGACCAGCGAGTGATGAGGCTCAGTCTGGGAATTGGAAGAATGAAACAGGTGGAACTGTGCTATATACTTCTATAGATGAATCAGCTGTCGCTATAAGTGATGGTGACTATGTATGGCATGATAATGTTGCTGGAAGCGAGTATTTTGAAGTCGGGCTTTCTGATCCAGGTGCTACGCCCGGTTCTGGCGATCACATCATCCGTTGGCGGGTAGCACAAATTGCAGGTGCAAAAATCGGGGTGGTTGCATGTGAATTGTATCAGGGAGGACCCTCGGTTATCGCCTCAGATGAGCAAACCCTGACAACCTCCTATACGACTTTTGAGTACACCCTCTTGAGTAGCGAGGTTAACAACATTACTGATTATACCGATTTGCAATTTCGCTTTGTGGTGATCGATGTAAGTGGAACAGGGGCGCCGCCCGATCCCTCAATATCCTGGGCGGAGTTTGAGGTGCCTGATGCTACAACGCTGGGAGTAATCCTCCTTGATGCCAGTGCTACCAGCGATTACACTACCTGGGCAATTGGTCAGGTAGCCGAGGCTTCAATCACCATTATGCAGACTCATCAATCGGTCTATGTAAAAAATACCGGCAGTGTGAGTGAGGACTTTATAGTAAATGCTGCCATAAGTCCAGCTACTGGCTGGTCTTTTGGCAGCACCGGTGTTAGTGAGGATACCTGCATGGTAATGGGTTTATTTAGCGGGGATACTCTTCCTCTGGCCGCCAGTTTTGACACCACCAGAGATATTATCAATACAACGCCGCGAGAGGCCGGCTCCGGACCAACCGCTAATTATGGCACCCCTTATGGTGATGGGGATAATGTTGCTTCTTTGGATGGGGAAAAGTTCTACATTTATTTTCAGGCACCTGATCCTAACACTTCTGTCACTGAGCATACTATCACGGTAACCATTGAAGCAAAAGCTCACGATTGAAGGAAAAGTTAGATAAAAAATAAAAATTAAAAAAGGGGGGGATTATATACAAAACACAAAAAATAAACGGGAGAGACTGAAAAAATAACTTTAAAAAAGGAAAAAACAAAATGAAGAAAATAAGAAGAGTTTTAGGATTGTTCATTATTACAGGGATCATACTGGCAGGTATAGGCGGGTTTAACCTTGCCCAGGCTGCTGAAGACGATACCTTCACTATCACCGTTACAGTAAACTTTATTGAGATATCGTTGAGAAATACCACTGATACCGCCGATTACGAAACCTGGGCTATCCCACAGATGGCTTTGGCAGCGTCCGGGCCTATGGCTAATGCTAGTGGAGTTCATGTCGATCTTGGCACCACCAACACGAATGTTGATATTAAAACTCATGTAAGCAATGATGGTGATGCTTGGACACTTGCCGCTACCCCTGGTGCAGACATATTTAGTTTAGTTGTATCGGGGACTACTGTAACTACAGCTCCTGATTGGACTCCCTGCATCTCTGTAACTGATACAACGCAGATTATTGTCACAGATGCCTCTCCTGCCGCGTCAAACTTCCTATACTATAAATTTTATTCTCCACTTAGTGTAGGAACAGGCACTGGGCAGACCATAACCGTGACCGTAGAAATTGTAGCATCATAAAGTCCTGATTAGCACAGATTGGTATGGGTGGCTGTATTCTTGCCCAATAAATTGGGCAAACTAATGCGCCGATAACTCGGCAAGCTACAGAATGAATGGCCGGTTGTAGTTGCTGATTTATCAGGTGGTTTGCAGGCTGCCCATCCATGGGCTTTAATGCGCCGATAACTCGGCGGGCTACCGTAGTTGCCTGATTTATCAGGCGAATTTACCATGCCGATAAATCGGCGGGCTACAAAAATGTAGATAAATTGACAGATTTGCAGGTTAGTGCTACCATAGTAATTGGTGTGTACTTTATCATGGCACTAATTACTAATGAAGAGGTAGACTTATGAATAAACGAATCATAGTAATAGGGTTGGCGCTGCTCATTATGGGAATCTGGCCTACATGGTGCAGTGGAGGTATCAAGGTATCTCCGGGCGCCTTTTGCCTTCAAGGTATAGATGCAGGGGTAGATCAAGACTTAGGAATAGATTTAACTATCTACAATATCAGTGATGAGGAACAGGTATTTGTGGTCAGATCCCTTAAACCATCTGAAGCTACCGAGAAATGGCTCAGGGGTTACACTGAAATACCTGATGCCAATTGGTTCTACTTTAATGAAAACAGGATTACGATAGGGCCAAATGCTCAGGGAAAGTTAAGGATGCATCTTAAAATTCCCGATGAGGAGAAATACCTTAACCAACACTGGATAGTCTATGTAAGGGTTACCACCGAGGAAACTAAGATGTTTAAAGCGGCTCTTATTCCCTGCTATATGATTGAGACCGAACCTGAGAGGGATATTAAAGAGAAACCATACGGGATATTGAGTCTGGTTCCGAGTATAGTAAAGATAGAAGAGGTAATTCCAGGGGAAAAGAGAACGGCAACTTTTAAAATCTACAACAACGATGAAGTTGAGCACACCTACACGTTAACCCCTTATATTCCTTTATCAAAAGATAAGCTGGATATAAGCCTCTCTCCGGGATATGAGTGGGCGAAGGATAAAAATTGGGTGAAGCTGGCTAAAAATTGGTGGGAGTTGGGGGAAAAACAGATAAAACTGAAGCCGGGAGAGGTGAAAGACGTAACTATAGAGGTGAGTATCCCCGAAGGCTCGCAGCCCCGGAATAATGGATGGGAAAATATTATACTGGTTGAACCGGATGAGGGGCTCACCGGATTCGTACGGGTTTGGATGGAGATGATAGAAGAATGACCAAGAGACCAAGAGTCCGTCAAGAGCTAAATTGTAGTGGTCAAGCTTGCTTGACTTGCTGGTAGTCCCAATAGTCCGATAGTCAATAGAATCAAAAACTTTAAATTCAAAATCTGATAGTCCAACACGTAGTCAAGATAGTCCTAAAATTGCACTACTGAGAAAAAGAACTAATACGCCGATAAATCAGCAGATTGCTGTGTGTGGGATGGATGTATTGAATCCACATAGCTTTGGGATGATTTCCAAGAGGCTATGAGAAGCAAAAGGAAAACCGGCCATTGTATTTAAATGGCCGGTTTTTTTATTAAGGGAAGACACCCTAAGTTAAAAAAGCAGTTATTATGAGACTAAAATCTCTACGAATATTTATGGTACTAGTATGCGTTTTAATTCTCTTTTTTGCAATGGGTACACGCCTTAGGATTGATTTTTCCCATAATTCTGTCTCTCCTGTCAAAGCTTCTGCCTCTTCTCTTATCGCCAACCTGGATGCAAAAGTTCTCTATAAGGAAACTGCCCCCCTTGCCTCTGAGCAGGCAAAAAAATCTACTGTTCTGGACGATACTGACGTGGTTTTTGTGGGGGAGCCGGGTTCCTTCAGCATCACAGTGACTGTTCATTATATAGAGGTGGAGATTACCTCACCTTTATCAGGTGCCATTTTATCTGGTGTAGTCAAGCTTATTACCGCTGTCACTGACAATACAGCGGTAACCAAAGTTGATTTCTATGCAGATGATTATCTTATCAGTACAGATACCACATCCCCTTATTCGGTGAGTTGGAATACAGCAGATGTGCCTGATGGTATCTACAGTTTAGTTGCAGTGGTCTGGGATTCCATAAAATCGACTAGCTGTGATCCTGTGTCTGTAATGGTAGACAACATCGGTAATGGGGTTATCATCATCCAGCCTGAATCAGGAGATGTAGTGAAAGGTATCGTTGATACGATCGCTGAAGCATCAGCAGATACCATTAGAGTTGTGTTCTTCGATAACACAACTTCATTTGCCACTGACGATACCGGGTCTGGTTTTTTTAGTGCATCCTGGGATACAACAGCTCTTACTGATGGGGTCTACAGCTTATTTGCAGTTGCCTATGATCACTCAGGAACCCCCGTGACCTCGGCGACAGTTTCTGTCACTGTGGACAACACTCCTCCTCAAGTTAATATCACCTCTCCTTCGCCAGGTGAGATAATCTCATCCCCAACAGTAGAAATCACTGCTTCTGCTACAGATTCGAGTGGGATAGCTAAGGTTGAGTTCTACGTAGATGGGAATTTCCTTACCTACGGTACGTCTAATCCTTACTCGGTGAGTTGGAATACACAGGGTGCCTCAGATGGAATTCATACCATTGCCGCCAAAGCCTTTGATAAGGCAGGTAACGCAGCCTCTCATTCAATTGATATCAGGCTGGACACTACCTCCCCAAGTGTAAGTCTGACAGAGACACCTGAAAAAACCGTCAAGGGTAATAGAGGAAAAGTAGAGGTAAGATTTGCCTGGCAGGGAAAGGATGATGTAACTCCTGAGGACAAGCTCGAGTACCAGTACAAATTAGAAGGCTATCAGGAAGATTGGTCATCCTGGTCTACAGGAAAAGAGATTACCTTCTTACTTGCTGTAGGAGAGTACACATTTAAAGTAAGGGCAAAAGATGGGGCAGGGAATTTTCCACCAGAGGAGGATACAAAAACGGCAAAGTACTCCTTTAAGGTAATTCTCCCTGTAGTTATCTATCCTAACCCTGCGTACCCGGATAGGGGTGATGTAGTGAAGATAGCCAACTTGCCTCTGGGTTCAGTGGTGTATATTTACAGCATTGTGGGAGAGCTCATAAGAACTCTTGATGGTCCTGGAGAGGTATCAATAGAAGGAGGCTCAAATACAGCGATATGGGATTGCAGGAATGAATATGGCGAGAGGGTGGCAAGAGGTATCTATATCTACTACTGTCTCCAAGTAACTGGAGACAGGAAGACAGGTAAAATTGCTATTATAAGATAAAACTGTAGTTATAAAGGTAGTCTGAAAGCTACAGTGAGGAGTAAAAAATGTACAAACTTTTATTTATGTTTTTTGTCCTGGTGCTCATTTTTCCAAGCCAGGGATACGCCAATGGACCGGGCACCGCTGGACCAACCTTTTTAAAGATAGGTATAGGAGCCCGGGCATCAGCTATGGGTGATGCATTTTCTGCGATAGCAGATGATGCATCTGCTCTTTACTGGAATCCTGCCGGTCTTGCCCAACTGAAAAAGGGAGAAATATTTTCCATGTATAACCTGTGGATGCAGGAGATAAGACAGGGTTATCTTTGTCTCACTCTCCCTTCCTCTACGTTTGAGATATCTGCTATAGGAATAAATTACGTGGATATGGGCAGGCTCGAGGAGAGAAGTAGCCGATATGGTGAGCTTACCGGTTATTTTGGCGCATCCAGCATTTATCTTTCCCTGGGATATGCCAGACAAAT
Source organism: Candidatus Aerophobota bacterium (assembly GCA_030615365.1). Next base: position 12,626 of record JAUWZM010000044.1, read on the forward strand.
AGGACACAATCTTATGTTTGGAATTGCTCCTGCTATCTTCCGAGATACCATAAGAGAAGATACCCAGTATACCATTTTTGGGAATGCAGGCCTATTATGGAAACCAGGTAAAGTTCTCTCTTTAGCTGTCGTAGTCCAGAATATAGGACAAGGCTTGTCTGCAAGCCCTCTACCCCTCACCTATAAATTGGGAGCTGGCGTTAGGATGGGAGATGTGACGGTAGCTTTGGATGTAGCAAAACCAATTGACAATAAGGTATACACATGCCTGGGAGTAGAATGGAATCTCACCAACTTCCTCGCGTTAAGGGCAGGCTACAAAACTCAGTCGGATATTGGAGACGGCATGAGCTTTGGAGGAGGCATTAAGTTTGAAAGTGCAGGGAGAATATACAAACTGGACTACGCGTACCTTTCCTATGGTCCACTGGGTGATACTCACCGATTTTCTCTCGCCTATGTGTTTTAAACATAGCTTATAGTATAGCGTTTCCTAAACAACGTTACAATGATTTGTCATTGCGAGTCTGCTATAAAGCAGGTGTGGCAATCTCGGGTTTGCTCCTGGGTTTGCAAAGAGCGATTAGACTCGCCCCTACCCATCGAGAAATATTTTTTTCTCATAAGAAAGTAGCCGCAGGTTCCACACAGGCAAGATGCCTGTGCTACTAATCTGCACAAAACAACGCAACTTAAAAGTTGCGGCTACTTTTATGAAAACCAGACCCAGAGCGATATTTCAGGATAAGCTTGGTGAGCATTGTTTAAATTGCCGATTCAGATCAAACCTTCCATTTTTCTTAAGTTTACCGTCCCAAACCTAAAATCAAAGCTAAATTTTAATTTTTCGATTTATTTGTAAAAAAAGAGGGTTGACATTATTATAAATTATAATATAATATATATGTATATAATATATACAAGAAGAAAAGTAATTCTTTCTTATATATACCTTAAATTCAAAGGAGGAAGGGGCATGAGCTTCGACTCCGATAAAGGCAAACCATCCGAAAGAATGGAGGCGCAAAGCTACAGAACCAAAAGGACAGCTGGGTTACCAAAGGATTAAATGAAAAAAGTGTTACTTTTTACTTTTGAGCATATTATCCTATCGTTAGGTGATGAGGAGATGAAAAACGTATGATCTTAGCAATTTATTATCACAGGGAGGATGAGTGGATTTTACACAAAATAGACGAGATATGCATGAGGGAGAGAAAAAGCAGAAGCGCAGCAATTTTATCCATGCTGGAGCATCACCTTGAGCGAGAAAAGAAAATAGGGCAGATACTAAAGGATATGGAACTTATCTCTCAGAAACAGCTTCGGGACGCTCTTAAGATTCAAGAAATAGAGAAACGAGAAGAGGAAATAGGGCAGATACTAAAGGAAAAGGGAATAATCAATGAAAAGGACATCCAAAAAGCACTTATGCTCCAGGGGAACCTTGATGGGGATAAGTCGAGCTACTAGTTATAAATTCTCTACAAAGGGAAAATATAAGCTCGCGTTTAATTTAAAACAAGAATTTTTTCCTTCAAGTTAACATCTGGCAAGAAAAAAACAAAAAGGTCACCAAAAATTTGAACAAGTTTATATAGCTAAAAAAACAACTGAAAATTTGGTTCTTTAAGAACCGACAAAGGCAAATTACCCGTAAGGGTATGGCGCAAAGCCATGGGTCGTCGGAAGAGACGATCGCCAGGTTACCGAAGTTCTTTGACGTAAAAGCCCATTCTGAGAAAAAAAATGGGCTTTACTATTTATTAGTTAAGCCCACATCATAATTCTATTAGAGCTAATTTCGTTCCAAAAGTTCAACTTTCCCACATTTTCCAATTATTTCCACGAAAGGTACTTCCCAACGTGTAGCCACGACTTTCAGATTCCACAAAATATACGCAGGTTAAATTCTGCAACGAGAAGGCGACTAAAGGCGGCCCTACCTGAATTTATATTCATTCACAAGAAAAGACAATAGAACTTTCAAACTGTAAAGATTGCCGAAGTTTAAAAACTTTTCCAACACCCACTCCTAAAAAGAAACACTCTTTTTGCCAATAATCCTTAGGGGAAATATTTTACAGTTATTACTGTCCGATTTTAATTCAACTTGTTAAAAAAACAAAAACTAAGGAGGAAAATTAATGATTGCAAAAAAGAAAATGAGAGTTTTAGGAATAGGGCTGTTAACAATAACTTTATTAGTTGTAATATGCAATACAAGTACAGGAAAGGGAAAACCTCTAACCAAGAAAAGCCCTCAAGAAGTGCCTGTTTTTGGACAAGATGTGCCGAATCTTGAATATGTGCCAGGTCAGATTCTGGTTAAATTTAGACCCTCAACCACCCGCAGTAAAATTCTTTCTACCAGTAGAAAACTCAAAACCAGTGTGATTAAAGAATACACTTTTCCTAACGGACTTGTAATTTGTCTTCTAACTTTACCTAAAGCAACGAGAGTGTCGGAGGCGGTGGATAAACTCAAAAAGGAGACTCTGGTGGAATATGCAGAGCCAGATTATAAAGTCCATATCTTTGGACAGGTAACCCCATTAAATATACCTAATGACCCATATTTCAATGACCTTTGGGGTTTGCATAATACTGGTCAAACAGAAGGAACTCCTGATGCAGATATTGATACGGCTGAAGTCTGGGGCATTTGCAATGGAGGAGGGGAGGTAGTAATAGCCAATATAGATACAGGGATTGATATAAATCATCCTGACCTCGCCGCAAATATCTGGACTAACCCGGGTGAGATTCCCGGAAATGGTATAGATGATGATGGAAATGGATATGTGGATGATATCCATGGCTGGGATTTTGTCAACGAAGATAATACCGTGTACGATGGAATTGATGACCATGGAACTCACACTGCAGGAATAATTGGAGCGGTGGGTAACAATGGGATTGGCGTCGTCGGTGTCAACTGGAATGTCAAGATAATGGCTTTAAAATTCATGGAGTATGGTTCAGGGTCTCTCAGTGATGCCATTGAAGCTTTTTCTTACGTAGCCAGGATGGAAGTCAAGATCACTAACAACAGCTGGGGCTCTATTGAAGGATCCAGTCAGGCTCTGATGGATGCTATGGCAGCTTGTGATACTCTGCACGTATGTGCTGCTGGTAACTCCAGTATGGACAATGATGCCGGATATCCAAATTATACCACTTATCCTGTTAGTTACCCCCTGAATAACATAATAGCCGTTGCTGCTACTGATCATGATGACCAGCTTGCTTATTTTTCTAACTGGGGTGTTACCACGGTAGATCTTGCTGCTCCAGGAGTATCCATAAAATCGACTGTTCCAGGTAATCAGCGTAATCCTCCCTATGCATCATTTTCCGGAACTTCTATGGCTGCACCCCATGTGGTTGGAGTTGCTGGTCTTTTGATGACTGAGTTTCCAGAAAAATCCATATTAGAGATAAAGCAGATGATACTCGGGTCTGTGGATATTAAGAAAAATCTACAAGGTTTACTGCTAACTGGAGGAAGACTCAATGCCTACAGTGCTTTTTCGGAGACTGTTGCCCCTATCATTGATGAGATATCAGTTAGTCCCTCAGTAGGCCCACCTTCCTCTGCTGTATCTTTCACTGGCTCTGCCTATGATGCAGATGGCATTATTGTAGAACATCACTGGAATTTTGGAGATGGAGAAAGTAGCAGTGAGTGGGACCCCATCCACTACTACCAAGGAGTAGGAACGTATACTGCTACTCTCTTTGTCACTGACGATGACGGAGCAACTTCATGTCGGAGTATGATTGTCCGTGTAATGAATCCTGTCGACGTTCTTTTAATTGACGATGATGAAGGGAAAAATTACGAGACCTATTTTACCAATGCTTTAGACACTTGTGGGATATCCTACCAGATTTGGGATGTGCACGCTTTAGGCCCAGTGCTTTCTTTAACAGATTTCAGTTCATTGTGCAACGTCATTGTATGGAGTACCGGATCTGACTGGGATAATACCTTAAGTCTTGCTGACCAGGATAATCTTGCCAGCTACCTTGATGCAGGGGGGAAACTTTTTCTCTCCAGCCAGGATTTGGTCTGGAGTATCGAAGTAAACAGTTTTGTGAAAAACTATCTGCACGTATCAAGCGTGAATCAAGATATAGGAGTAAATAAAGCAGTAGGAATTGGTAGAGATCCGGTAAGTGAAGGATTGAATATAAATTTAAATTACCCCTTCTCAGACTACGCCGACAAAATAGTTCCTGATGCATCAGCAGTGGGAATATTTACCAATGAATCGGGAGATTTCATAGCACTTCGATATGCTGGAAATTACAGACTGTTATTTTTTGCCTTTCCCTTCGAGGCCATACCTTCGGGAGAGACTGCACCTAACAGCTCGGCGGAAGTTATGCAGAGGGTATACAACTGGTTGACAGAAGACTCATCTCCATCTTATGCTGTAGATTCTGAGGAAGAGACCCTTCCTGTGGTTTATCCCAATCCCTGCAGATCTAATCAAGAGCTTGTTCTCTCACAGGTAGATAATGAATCAAACATCATCATCTACACACTCAGGGCAGAAGAAGTTGTAAACCTACGGGTTCCTGCGGGAGAAAATAAGCTTAAATGGGATCTTACCAACCAGAACGGAGAAAAAGTAGGAAGAGGAGTGTATATTTACCTTATTATCTCCCCTGAAGGGAGAAAATACACAGGAAAGGTAGCTATAATTAAATAAATTTTGAGGAGAAAATCATGCAAAAAGCAGCTAAGTGTTTGATGGTACCCCTCCTACTGGTAGCTTTTGCTACTGCAGGAGAAACTAATGGTCCGGGAACTACTGGAGCAAGTTTTCTAAAGATAGAAATAGGGGCAAGGGCTGCAGCGATGGGAGGCGCCTTTACCGCTCTTGCCGATGATGCGACAGCCCTCTACTGGAATCCAGCTGGCCTTGCCCAGTTAAAAAAGGCCGAGTTTTCTGCTACCTACAATTCCTGGTTTCAAGAGATAAGCCAGGGATATCTGAGCTTAACTTTTCCGTCTCCGGGGGGCACCTTTGCCCTGGGAGTAAACTATGTAGATATGGGAAAAATGAAGGGTTATGATATAAGTGAAGGAGGTGATCCTGTATCTACAGGGGATTTCGGAGTCTCCGATATTCAGGCAAGCTTAGGCTATGCCTTTGGTGATAAGCTTATGTTTGGCATTTCCGGGGGAATGCTCCAGGATACTATTAAGGATAGCACCGAGACAGCTTTTCTGGGAACAATAGGGATTTTGTTTAAGCCAAATTCAAATTTTTCCCTGGGAATATCTTACCAGAATCTGGGAAGTAAACTGGGAGAAAGCCCCTTACCTGCAGCACTTAGAGGAGGCCTTGCCGTAAAACTGGGCAATCTCACCTTATCCCTGGATGTAGTTTCACCCAACGATAACGATTCCTACTTCTGTGGGGGAGTAGAGTTTTCTTTGGGAAGTCTGATTGAGCTCAGAGGAGGATATACCAGCAACCAGGATATAGGAGAAGGTTATACTGCAGGAATCGGATTTAATACCTCTACATTGAGCGTGGACTATGCCTGCGTCACCTACGGGGATCTGGGAAATACCCACAGAGTCTCCCTCGGTATGAAATGGTAATTTAGAGAAATAATGGCCTTTTTGTCAAGACCAAATGAATTTACAAAAATTATAGGACATAATCAATTTTAGGGGCTCACTTCATCTATGCTTGTAGGTTGGGGATAGTCTAAAAACAGCTAACCCAACTCAGCCAGGATATAGTAACTACTATTCTTTGTTGCAGATATAGGTCTTAAAGAAGATAAATCCATTGTCGGTTTTGCAAGGAATACCTGCGAGAGGATTAATTAAAATATTCCTCCCACGCCCAAGAAAAACTTCCCTCTTTTTTCCTCATAATCAAGAGGCCAAGCCATCCCAAGCCGTAGGACCAGGGAGTACTTTCCAAAGGGAATCATCCTGAGACGAAGCTCTGCACCACAGGACCTTAAGAGATCCTGCACGTTCAACTCATTCCCTTTCCAGGTAGCACCCATACTGTAGAAAAGTGCTCCTCCCAAAGAATCAAGGTAAAAAACAGAGGAACCTCCTATTCTTTTTAGCCAGGTAAATCTATACTCTAAACTGGATAAGAAAAAATTTTCCCCTACCCTGTAACCCTCAGGATATCCTGGTAAAGTTTCCATTCCTCCTAAAGAAAACAAAATCTTAGGAGAGGGTTGCTTATTTTCTACTCGCTCACCCAAAACCCTCAAGGCAAGACCACTTTTGTCTGACAATCTCCAGTAATTTCTAAAATCCATTGTATAGGCAGTGTACTCTAAATCACTTCCCCATCCTGAATCAGCCCATTCTGTAGAAAGGTAAAGAGTCTTTCCCCATCTGTTAAGCTCAGGCGCACTCACAGGAATCTGATGAGAATAACCAATCTCTACTTTTAAGGTGTTCACCTGACCATCGAAATGAACAGGATCATCGGAGGAAGAAAATAAAAAGGTAGAAAGATTCTGCAGATGAAAACTCACCCCTGTTTCAATCCCTTCATTGATGGCGTATAAAACGCCAAAATTTTGCGCCTGTTTACTCAGGGGATAGTATCTTCCCTTAAATTTGCCGTAGCTTTTAATATGAAAGATATCAATCCAAAAAGTGGGGGTGAAGCTGCGGTTGATGTAAAGAAAATCATACTGAAAATCTTTACTCAGAGAAGTAGAAAAATAAAACTGATGTTTTTCTAATACATCAGAGGCATATCCTTCCAGGGAAAAATAAGATTCTTGCTCAGCCAGAGAGAACCAGGGCAAAAGAAAGTGTATGTCAATCTTTGCCTGATAAGAATAATCCTTAAAATTAGCTGTTTCTTTTGGATGATACCTGGCTACAAGCTTTAGTTTGCTGGAAAAAGGCTTCGCTTTTTTTCCCTTGAACTCGGAGGAAAAGAATAAAAACAGGGAGAATCTTCCTTCCTTGTATCCAGAAACAACTACTTTTTCGCCGTCTCCTGAGAAAGAAGGGGAAAACACCCCTCCTTTGACCTCTGTGTATTTTTTTAAATCTTTCCCAGTTGAATCTACAGAGTAAAGATTGAATACTCTGTCTTCTCTATCAGAGATAAAGTAAATTTTATTCTCCAGGGGAGAAAAAACTGGACAACGATCATCAGCTTCATCTAAGGTAAGAGGAATGAGAGTTTTATCCTTTAATTTTAAGAGATATACATCTCTTCTTCCCTGGCGAAAGGAGACAAAGGCAATTTGCTCTCCATCAGGGGAAAAATTTGGGGAGAAATTCTGGGCTAATCCGTCTTTATCCTCGGTAAGAGAAGAAAATTTATTGGTCTTGAAATCAAGCAGCCACAAATTGGAATTTCCCCCTTGCTTTTTTACAAAGACTAATCTTTCTCCGTCAGGGGAAAAGCAGGGTTCTGAAGCTCGCCCTCCATGGGTAATTCTTCTCTTTTCTCCGCTGGTAATATTTAAAATCCAGATATCAGATAAAAAAGCTCTTTTAGGAGAATAAAATTGAGTTTTAGAGTAAGCAATCATCTTCCCGTCAGGAGAGAATGAAAAAAAGGGATTCACTCCTCTTTCCAGTTTTTTTACCTTTTTTGTGGCTACCTGCATGAGATAAAGATCAAATAGAGCATAATCATAACCTCGATTGGAAACAAAAGCTATGCTTTCCCCTGAAGGAGAAAAACGGGGACATTGATTTCTCCTGCCTTGAAAGGTTAGTCTTCTTTGCGGGGTAAGAAAATGCTCATCTATTCTCTCGTTATTTTGGTATTTTTTAAAAATCCACTCTCGCCATTCTCGATAAAGAGTCAATGAATCCTTTCCCACTGCCTTTATGAAAGCCTCATCAAGATTTAAGAAGTTAGGAACAGGATAAAAAGCTCCTCCTCCTGACAGACTCAGCATCCCTATCAGTTGAAGTAAGGGTTGATTTCGAAGATCCTCAAAGATAACAGAAATTTTATCTTTCCCGTAGGTTTCAAAAATATAGCGAATAAAGCTATCCGATTGGTAATAACCAGAAGTTCTTCCCCATCCATCAAAGAAATAGAAAGCTCCCAGGTCTCCTTCAGACATTATTCTCTTCTGGTGAACCTGATCAGCAACCCACATCCTCTTAAACGAGGTCCACTGTTCTCCTTCGTATTGGGCCAGTCCCTCTATGAACCACATAGGCAAAACAAGGCTGGCTACCATTCGTCTCAAGGGAAACAAAGACTCATCAATAGCAGCAAAGCTAAGAGCATGAGTTAACTCATGGGCAATAACTTCCCGTGGCCAGGACAGATTCCCTGAGGTCCGAGTGGGATCGGACTGAGCTTGGATAACTATCTTCCCGGTTAAAGTAGAGGTATACCCTCCTGTCGTATCATTATAATTCTCAATAACAATGGGAATCTTTTTTAAAGGACGATACCCTATATCTTGAGAGAGGGGAATGTAAACTTCCTCGGCAATTTGAGCAACCTCCCGGGCAAAATTTTCTTCCCCTTGATGATAATGGATAAGAAAGTGTTTCGTTTCAATTACTCTCCAGTTAAGCTCGGGATGATTGAATTGGGCGGCTGATAAAAATGGGAAAAGAAGGATGATGAAAGAAGTTACAATTATTACTCTCTTAAAAAGTGGTCTCACTCTTTGCAATGGGTAAATTTTTCTAAAAGTAAAGTTCATGAGTCTGGGTGCCCCTATGACAAATGTTTTTGGTGAAGAGTAAAATAGGATTCCCTTATAGTTAAGATAAAGAGAAAGCAATCCAGTCTGGTATATTATCCTACAGATAAAACAAGCGAATGTCAACTTAAATAAATATAGAAAATATAAAGCAGCCGATAAATCGGCAGGCTACAAAAAGCTGTAGCTGCCTGATTTATCAGGCGGGTTGTAGTTGCCCAATTTATTGGGCGAATTTAATGGACAAACCACAAAGAAACCACAAAATTTTATGTTAGGGGAGGGTGAAAGTATCTTCTGATAAGAGAAACTCAATAAAATGGAGGATATAAACTCTATAAAATAACTACCTACTTATTTAAAGAAAAGGGCTAAAGAGAAACGATGAGTATAATTAAGAGCCTCATTTTTCGCATAGGTATAATTAAAAGTTCCCATTGGCATCCCTTTTCCAGTTCCACCAAAATCAAATCCAATTCCAGCCGTCAGGTCACCTCTATCCGAACCTACGCGCAGGGCTATAGAATCAATAATTCTATACTCAACTCCAAAGTGAGGACCCCAGTAATCTCTTTGACTTTCA
>JAUWZM010000043.1 GCA_030615365.1 Candidatus Aerophobota bacterium
GTATGGAGGGTAGTGTGGCCCCGGTTTCATAACCAGAAATGCTTTTCTGTTTGCCGTTGATTTTTTCGGCAAGTTGGGTCTGAGTCAAATCAAGTTCGACGCGGGCCAATTTGATCTTCTTGCCTAGTTTTTTGGGGTCCACGTATAGTCTCTTTTAGGAATTTCAGATAAAGTACTTGGGAATTATATCCTATAATGACTATCGTATGTGTACATACGCAGTAGTATTATACATCTATTTTGTAATAAGGCAAGTTTTTATGGCATATCAATGGCGGAGAGGGAGGGATTCCTTCTCCCCTGTCGCTTCGCTCCTCCTCCGAAGCCTGCCGGCCTCACTGCCGTTCGCCTGGCTCACTTTTCATCCACTGGATGCGTTCGGCTCGGCTTCGAATCCCATTAATAAAAAAATAAAAACGGAGAGGGAGGGATTCGAACCCTCGAAGCACCTTTATAAGCACTTAATCGCTTAGCAGGCGACCGCTTTCGTCCACTCAGCCACCTCTCCAGTAAAGCGAGTTCCCCTCAAGGGAAAATCATTTGTAGCTTAGAAGTGTAGCTACCCAATTCATTGGGCGGGTTTAATGCGCCGATAAATCGGCAAGCTACAAGGGATTACTTTGACTTCCACAGACAAGATGCCTGTGCCACCACATGCTTTGTCAGGTTCGCAATGGCAAGCGAGGAACTCACATTTTACGCTCAGGGAAGGGATAGAACTATAGAGTAACCTCGCCTACTATTTAAGTCATTTTTCTACCAGGGTAACCACTTAAGTAAGATAATCAATCCTCCAGCAAAAGGCATTACCGCTTTAATCTGGCACGCTTGGGGGGACTCGAACCCCCAACCTACGGACCCGCAATCCGTTGCTCTATCCAATTGAGCTACAAGCGCAATGATTTTTAAAAATAACAGTATTTATAATATACACCTTAACAATAAAGTCAAGAATCTATTAAATTTGCAGTAAATAGATACATTTGACAAAAATTCTGCCTGTGATATAAAAAACTAAGGAGAAGATTATGGAAGATGTAGTGAGTGCAGATTATATAATAATTAAGGCTCTGGAAAGAGGGGTCACTATTATTGGACTTACCCGGGGAGATATCACCAAGGTGCTTCATACCGAAAAGCTGGATAAAGGTGAGCTTTTAGTAGCTCAATTTACCGAACATACCTCAGCTATTAAGATTAGAGGAAAAGCAGAGATTATCACCAAATATGGGAAAATTATTCTAAGAGAAGAATAGTGATAGGTAAGATTCCCAAAAATGAGATCGTTTTCCTTAAGAGCCCATCAAGCCTTTCAATGAAATCTAAACTGACAAGGAGGATAGAAATTGGAAAAGCAGTCTTTTTTGTTTTTAAAAAAATTAATGGATACTCCAAGTCCATCTGGTTTTGAACAGCCTATTCAGCGATTAGTGAGAGAAGAGCTAAAAAAATTTGCTGATGAGGTAAAAACTGATGTTCATGGTAACGTTATAGGAGCGAAAAACCCTGATGGTTATCCCCGAATAATGCTGGCCAGCCACTGTGATGAAATTGGATTTATGGTGAAGTATATAGATAAAAATGGATTTATATATTTTTCCGCTATTGGAGGAATAGACCCTCATATTGTACCTGGACAAAGAGTTAAGGTATATGCCAAACAAGGCCCTATCCTGGGGGTAGTAGGGAAAAAACCAATTCATGTTATGAAAAAAGAAGAGAGGGAGAAAGTAGTTGAGTTCTCTCATCAATGGATTGATATAGGAGTGAGCAGCAAGAAAGAGGCAGAGAAAATCGTTGAAATAGGAGATCCTATCGTTTTTGCCCCAGGTTTGGAAAAGATGCAGGGAAATTTAGTGGCAAGTAGGAGTTTTGATGATAAAATGGGAGTCTTTATAATTTGCGAGGTTTTAAAAGCTTTATCAGAGCAAACAATTGAGGCATCTGTTTTTGCTACTTCCACTGTTCAGGAAGAGATTGGTTTAAGAGGAGCGCAAACAGCAGCGTATTCTATTGATCCTCAAATTGGGATAGCTATAGACGTGGATATAGCTACTGATTTTCCAGAAATAAATAAAAAAAGGGAAGGGGATATTCGCATAGATAAGGGAGTAGTCATTTTTAGAGGTCCTAATATTAATCCGAAAGTAGGAGAAATGCTTATTCAAACAGCGAAAGAGGAAAAAATTCCTTATCAGTTGGCTGGAGCGAGTCGAGCTACCCCTACTGATGCGAATGTTATCCAGCTCAGTCGTGCTGGAGTAGCTACTGCTCTGGTTTCTGTTCCCACAAGATATATACATACGCCGGTAGAGGTTTTATCTTTGAGTGATATTGAAAGTACGGTAAGACTCTTAGTTTGCTTTGTGACTCGAGTAAAAAAAGAAATAAGCTTTATCCCAGAATAAAGAAGTTAGAATTCAAGACTGAGGGAAAAGCGATGAGTATTACCTAACTCTTGATTATTAGAGAAAGCATAATCAAAATTAGCCTGCTTTAGTCCCTCTCCCTCTAATTTTAACTGGAAACCCATACCCATAGATAAGAGTAAATCAGCATCTTTTTGAAATATCTTGGTAGCTCCTGCCCTTAGTTTAAAATTAGAAGATATTTTCCATTCTCCTCCTAAGTGCATCTGTTTAAACAAATCCCTAAAAGAAGCATCCAAATCTACCGCTAAAAGAAATTTAGGAGAAAATCTCCAGGCAAGCCCAAGTTTTAAATTGGCAGGAATCTGTTCCTTTTTCCCTGTGCTCCAGTCTATCTGAGAAAATATATCCTGAAGATTAAGCCCCCAGGAGAGCTTCTCTCCTTTGTTCAGGTACCCTAAATCTACACTGTAACCACTGGCATTCTCTCCCAGAACAAATTGTCTTATATATTTCACATTAGCTCCCCAACTGCTAAATTTATCCCTCGAAGTCGAGTTTTTGGGGTAAAGTATGTTGGCATAGGAATAAGCCCATAGATCAAACTCCCATTTTTCTGGCTCCAGATTAGCTGATAAGTGGTTCCAGACTATTCCTCCGGTTCCCATAGTTGGAGTTGGCTCAATGAAAACTAAAAAGCTATGTTTTAGTAATCCCAATCCGTACAGATCGCTGTATGTTGATCCCAGCTGACTGTTAGGAAGCTGCATAAGTCCAGCAGGGTTAAAGTAACAGGCACTGTAATCATCGGCTACAGCTACAAAGGCTCCTCCCATTCCCATAGCCCGAACACTGACCGGTAAATTAGTAAAACCACTATCCAGGACATTAAGGTAATTAGCACAAGAGGAATGAATGCTACCACTTAAAAAAATAAGGCCAATGAAAACCACCATTAAGATCAGCAATCTTTTCTTCATTACCTTCTCCTTCTTTTATTTCCAGCGATGTCAAAACTCGCACCTGGATTTAGTAATTTGAATACTAACGACAAAGTTAATTCTCAATAGGGAGGCTCAAATTCTACCTGCATCTATTGTCTCACTTTGAGAACGTACCCTCGTACCCCCATGTATGTCCTTTTTCCTCAATCTATATTGCAAGATAAAAAGGATAATCCCTCCAATGAGTTCTATTGCTGGTAGGAAAAAGTTCCTACCGTACCATCCCCCTGATCGACTTGCTATCAAGATAGAGATAAGGTGAGCTCCAAATAAAAAGAAAAGTTCTATGCTGGTAACTAAAAAAAAGCGTTTCCTGAGAATATTTTTAAGAACAGCTCCTCTATAATAAAATTCGGTAAAAATAATAAAAGCAAGCAATGCAATGCCCAAAGCAAGGAAGACGAATTTATCTATCACAGAAGCCATCCACATATTAGTTGAGAAAACATAAATGAGGGACACAGATAAACTCCTGGCAGTGAGCATACATAATAATCCCAAACCTGCCGTAATCATCCACAATACATAAACCCATATCCACTGGGTCCATTTAATAATCTTCATTCCATCCTCCCAGAATAATCCTATAGTCCAAATAAGGACTGAGAACTATATATTATTGAAATTTCGATATCTCAAAAGATGATTCTGCATCCCCTGGTTTTATCAACATATTAATTATTCTTTCTATGATATGCCTGTACCCGATATACAAAAGTTCTTACCTTATTTAAATAGTTCGCCTGGTGAGAACCATCATAGGTAAGATTAAGAATGGGAAATCCCGGATGGTCTTTCTCTATCTGTGTCATTACAGCAACAGTTATATTACCTGGCATGCAGGTAAAGGGCATTACATTAACTACGCCGTCTCTTTTCCTATGGATAGAGTGTAGAGTTTTTCCTATGGTCAAAATAGCCTCTCCCCTTAAAGAGCGGTGTAGATATTCCTCACCCATTTCAATAATTTCCTGTATTTCAGGCTCCTCATATCCTTTTATTATTTCCTTGAAAGGAGAAGCTAATTTTTTTTCTATCATTTCCTGCCACAAATTTCTGGTTCTATTTTTGATAAATTCCCACCATTTTCTTTCTTTCAAACTAACCTCTTTATGCATCTCATTTGTATACATAAACCATTCCCGCATTGAAGCTAGTTCCATCCTTAATCCGTGTTTTTCCAGCTCATCCATAATAAACTCGTTGGCAAAAGGATTGTGTCGAACAAATATCTCGCCTACTACAGTCACTGCGGATCTATCAGTTTTTTCTCTTTCTATTTTTTTAAAAGATCTCGCCGCCTCTTCCATTATATCAATTACACCTTTTCCTTCCTTGATTCTCTGGCGAACTTTATCTCGATATTTCAGATATACTTTATTGGTCTGTCCCTTATTTACCTCATCCGGCCTTATTAATCTTTGAACCTTGCATAATATATCTATAGCTGCAATCCCTTCCCAGGCTAATTTGGTAAATTTTACCCCCAGGCCCCCATAGCTATTCTCAGAATCTAAAGAGAGAATGGGTATGTTTTTATAGCCAGCTCTTCTTAGTACCAACTCTTGAAAAGCACAATACTGTCCAAATCTGCAGGGTCCCTGTGCTATTCCCATAAAGAAAGCACATTGATCAGGAGAAAAACCATTGTTTTTAATTGTTTTAATCATATCTCCTGTAGTTAAAACACAGGGATAGCACTCTCTACCAGTAGTATACTTTTGTCCCTCTCGCAGCGTTTCAGGATCGCTTATCTTCATAACTTTAGCTTTCCTACCTAAAGCCTCAAGGGCAGCTTCAAAAGCATAGGAATGGTCACCCATATAGGGAATATACATTGTCCTTTTCTCATCAGGTAGACTCGCCCTGGATAAAAGAGATTTGGCTTTAGAGGATCTCTTCTCCAGAACCCCCCTGTTTTTAACACTATCTAAAAAAGCTTCCAGACGAGTGATGACACCTGCCTCAGCGCTATGTTCATCAATTTGAAGCTCCAGATAAGGCCTGTCCATCTCCTCGTTAAAGTATTTGCTGATAAAGGAATCCGGTCCACAGGCAAAGTTGGTAAGGTAAATTGGGTAAAGATTATCCGTTTCCTTTATTTTTCGAGCTGCGGCTAAGATCTTTTGTCCATAGTTCCAGTACATATTAGGATAATCATCAGAAATTATGGAAGGGTCTAAGTCCAAAAAATCTACAGGGATGGGAAGCATCCCTAACTCTCTCATTTTTTTAGCTAATTCCAGGTTAAGTCCTGAATCATAGCCATTGTAAGGGCGAGATACTACCACAAATCCCCTTTGTCCATCTAATTTTTCTAAAATTTCCCTACCTTTTTTCTTCAAATCACTATAAAATTGGCTTTGAGCTTCCCTGGCTATCTTGATAGCCTTTTTAACCTTAAGTGGATTTTCTTTTAACTCATCACCTATCTTCTTTAAGGATTTCTCTAACCCTTCTTCCCTTAAGGATAACTTGGATTCGAGTATTTTAGTGGAATAGCTTTCTCTATATATACTTGAATTGATAAAATAAGGCAGGGCCTGGGACCAAGGACAATCATAACTCCTCTTTAATCCTTCACTCTCTTTTTCAAAGTCAACTAAACTTGGCAGGAATAGATAATCAACCTTTCTCTCTAAGAGATTTAATACATGACCATGGGCAACTTTTATAGGAAAACATATCTCGGCGGTTACAGCTTCTACGCCTTTGTGTATAATATCATCATTAGTTTCATCCGAAAGAACCACTTCGTAGCCAAGCTCAGAAAAGAAACTCTGCCATAGGGGCAGAAGTTCAAAATTAAAAAGAATGCGGGGTATACCCATTGTCTCACCCTTTACCTTTTCTCTCTTATTTTTCTTACCAAGCCACAGTCTCTCCCTTCTCTTAAAAAGATCGGGAATTCTCTTTACCCCTTTAATTTTCTCTTTTTCACTGTGTTTTCCGCATCGGTCCCCATACGTTAATGGCTTTTCCTCTCCTTTGATCCAGACCTGATTAACCAAACAGTGATTTGGGCAACCATCACATTCAAAGGATCTCATTTGATACTCTACTTTACTTAAAGCAAACCCCTTAAACTTACTTTCTCCAGCTGTTTCCTCCATTGCTACAATAGCTGCTCCAATTGCTCCTAAAACTTCATTATGAAGAGGAACGGTTATTTTCCTCCCAAGGACCTTTTCAAAAGCAGCTACCACCGATCTGTTGCAGGCTGTTCCTCCCTGGAAGAATATATTATGCCCAACTTTTCTGTTTTCTACGACTTTATTTAAATAATTGTAGGCTATTGAATACGCTAAGCCAGCTACTAAATCGGGAATATGAAATCCTCTTTGCAGATGCTCAACTAAGGATGATTCCATAAATACAGTGCATCTATCCCCTAAATCAGCTGGATTATCACTGGAAAATGCTATCTCCTCAAATTCTTTTTTGATATTTATCTTTAGAGTTTCTGCCTGTTCTTCTAAGAAGGAACCTGTTCCAGCGGCGCAAACTTTATTCATAGTGAAATCAACTATCACTCCGTTTTTTAAACTGATGAACTTGGAATCCTGTCCCCCAATTTCAAAAATAGTATCTACACTAAAATCTATATTTAAAGCTCCCTTCGCTTGAGCAGTGATTTCATTTTTAATTACATCGGATCCTATGAAAGCTCCTATCATATACCTTCCAGATCCCGTGGTTCCTGCTCCCTTTATTTTAACCTTTCCTTCTATCTTTTCTCCTATCTCTCTTAACCCATCTTGCACAACCTTAATGGGTTTACCTGCCGTGGGGAGATAACTTTTAGCAATAACTCGTTTTTTACTATCTATTACTACTACATTAGTGCTTACCGATCCTATATCTGCACCCAGATAAGCATCTATTACTTTTCCATCTGAGGGAAATTTATAATCTTTTTCCTCTCGTGATGGTTTTTCCTTTTCGTACTCCAGGGACAATTTTGACAGGTTTTCTTTTTTTTGCTCTGATGAAAAATCCTTATCTAAATTACTCAGATTGAACTTCTCTGCACCTTTGTTTTCTCTCAAAAATAAAGCTACTCCCAGGGCTCCTATAGAGTGAAAATGCTTGGGAACGATTATATCTTTTTTTAATATTTTCTTAAAAGCTACCTGCATTGCCCTATTAGCTGCTACTCCTCCCTGAAAAGATATAACTTCAGAGAATTCCTTGCCACGAGCAACGCTACTTTTATAACCTCTTGCTAAAGATTCACACAGCCCCATAGCTATATCTCTCATTGGAGTAGCCTTTTGTTGCAGGTGAATCATATCGGTTTTAGCAAAAACAGCACATCTTCCAGCAAGACGAGCTGGATTAGTAGATCTCAAAGATTCCCGGGCAAATTCTCCCTCGATATTTAACTCCAATCTTTTAGCCTGCTGGTCTAAGAAAGATCCCGTTCCTGAAGCACAACCCTCGTTCATACTGAAATTGCTTACATCTCCTTTTTCATCAAGGGCAATGAACTTCGCATCACACCCTCCAATATCTATAACTGTTCTTACTTCAGGATAAAGGTGATAAATTCCTTTGGCTTGCGCTATTACCTCTTCTAAATATGGTATGTCCCATTCTTTGCTAAGATGTTCTCCGTTGGACCCGGTGACAGCTAAATACCGAAAGGAGAAATTTTTAGCAATCTTCCTCACAATTTCCCTCGCCATTTTTAAAGGTTGACCATTGTGTCGAGCATACTTCTCCTCATACACGATCTTTCCCTCATCATTTATTACCACAGCGTTTACAGATACCGAACCAAGGTCTAACCCAACTATATAATTATCCCTCATTTTTTTCTTCACTACCTCATCTTCAATTTTTATGACTAATTAGTAACAGTTCAGGCCACTAAGTCACCAAGGCACAAAGTAGTGATATAAACTCGTCTGTCTCGTCTATTTGGTCTGCCTGATCTGTCTGGTCTATTTCTTCTATCTCGTTGGTCTCGTTCTTTTCGTTGATTTCATCAATGCATTAACTCTTCTACGTATTAATCTTGGTGTCTTCGTGTCTTTGTGGCTGAATAGTAACATTAATTATAACACAATAAAAGGGCTCTGTCAACAGGATATCTCACGCGGATAAAGGGTTCAAGCGTGAAGAGGAGAAAGATACTTATCCTGTCATAGAAAAGGAACTGTTCCACTCCCTAAAATCAGGAAAGCTCCTTTCCTGTAGTAGTTGTAATCATCTTCCCGTGTTTTACCCCCCGAATACTTATTAGTTTGTCAGTTATCGCCTTAATTTTGTTTCCCATCCCCTTCACTGCTAAAATCTCCAGACAATTATCCTCATCCATATGTATATGCATGGTAGAAATAACAAGATCATGAAAATGGTGCTGCAGATCAGTTAAAACATCTGAAAGTCCCCGTGTGTGGTGATCATACACTAAAGTAATCACTCCTATCATTTCTTCTTCCTGTGTTTGCCATTCCTCTTCCACCAGATGGTTTCTGATTAAGTCTCTCATCGCCTCCGATCTGTTAGTGTAGCCCTTCCTGGAGATTAGTCTATCAAAATCCTCTAATAGCTTCTTTTCCATAGATACCCCGAATCTCACTATCTCCCTGGCCATAGTTAACTCCTGATATAATATTCACTATAAATAAATATATATATGACTGTATTGCTGCGTTAACTTAAAATAAAACTCATTTGTCCATTCACCATCTTTTAGGTAACTTCATTTTCCAAAATATTTATCGCTTTCTCGTGTATAGCATGCTATTATCCAAATTTTTGCAAAGCCCACCTTACAGTTTGCTCCAATCCCTCCTCAAAGGAGACTTGTGGCTTCCAGCCAAGTTCCTTTTTTGCCTTCGCAGAATCAAGACAGATTCTTCTTACCTCTCCTTTTTTGGGGTCACCATAGAAGGGATGTTTTTGGAATTTAGTAACGGCAGCTAATTTCTGATAGAGGCTGTTTACCGACTTTTCTGTGCCTGTGCCTATATTATAGGCAAGCTCATCAGCAGAAAAAATATCTTTGCAGTTCAATCTCTCAATGTTACAGCTCGCCAAAAGGTTTGCCTCAACCACATCATCTATAAACACATAGTCTCTGGTTTGCTCCCCATCACCAAAGATTGTGGGCATATTTTTCTCTAACATTTTGTTGGAAAATATAGCCACCACCCCTGCCTCACCAAGAGGGTCCTGTCTTGGTCCATACACATTGGCATATCGCAGGGAAACATAGTTAAGCCCAAAGACCATCTTGTAAAAGTAAAGGTAAAGCTCCACTGTCTGTTTGGCAATTCCATAAGGCGAGAGAGGATTCTTAGGATAACACTCATCTACAGGAAGATTTTGAGTTTCTCCATACATTGCCCCTCCTGATGAGGCAAAAATGAAGTTTTTTACATTTGCTTTGATACATTTATCTAAAAGATTTAAAGTTCCCAGGATATTTATCTTGGCATCAACTTCTGGTTTTTCTGTGGAAAGACGCAAATTTACCTGGGCAGCATGGTGATTGATGAGATCAAATTTATCTTTTTTAAAGATCTGAGTTAATTTATCATCAACAATGCTGGTTTGGTAAAACTTTGCCCGAGGATTTAAATTCTCTTTTTTCCCTGTAGAAAAATCATCTACTACAGTTACATCCCAACCCTCTTTTATGTATCTATCCACTATGTGAGATCCAATAAAACCAGCGCCTCCAGTAATTAAAACTTTTCTCAACTTCCTTCTCCTTCTTTTTGTAAACAGTGTTTCTCCTCTTCAAAAAAGGGCATGATAAATGCGTAGATACGTAACTCACAAAGACGGTGTTCTTTTATGCCACTCTGTATTTTGTTCATAGGCATAGGCAATTCTAAGCACAGTCTTTTCCTCAAAGGGTTTCCCAAGAATCTGCAAGCCAATGGGTAAATTATTCTTGCCAAATCCACAGGGAATTGAAATACCCGGTATGCCCGCTAAGTTCGCCGAGATAGTAAATACATCAGAGAGATACATCTTAAGGGGATCATCTCTTCTTTCACCCACTTTAAAGGCTACTGTGGGAGAAGTGGGGGTGAGAATAGCATCAAAGTCTTGGAAAACCCGATCGAAATCCTCTTTAATTAAAGTGCGCACTTTCTGAGCTTTTCCATAGTAATCCTCATAGTACCCCTTGCTTAACACGTAGGTTCCCAGCATTATTCTTCTTTTTACCTCTTCTCCAAAGCCTTCAGCTCGAGTTTTCTTGTACATTTCAATAAGATCAGTCTTTTCCTGGGTGCGATGTCCGTATTTTACCCCATCGTATCTTGCTAAATTGGAACTGGCCTCAGCAGTGGCAATTAAATAATAGGTAGCCACAGCATATTCTGTGTGAGGCAAAGAAACTTCCTCCATCTCAGCTCCCAAATCCTCAAGGACCCTGGTTGCCTGCATGACTTTTTTCTTTACCTCATCTTCCATCCCGGGAATGAAGTACTCCCGAGGAAAACCAATCTTTATTCCCTTAAGCTCAGGGACAAGAAATTCAAGATAATCAGGCACCGGATAGTCTAAGGAAGTAGAATCCATCTTATCTTTTCCACTAATTACTTTAAGCAAAAGAGCGCAATCGGTAACATCTCGGGCTAAGGGTCCTATTTGATCCAGGGAAGAGGCGAAAGCAACCAATCCATAACGGGAAACTCTCCCATAGGTGGGTTTCATTCCCGCAATTCCGCATAGAGATGCTGGTTGACGGATAGAGCCTCCTGTATCTGAACCTAAAGCTAAGGGAACCTCTCCACTGGCCACTGCGGCGGCAGATCCTCCGCTGGAACCTCCAGGAATGTAGTTTAAATTCCAGGGATTACGGGTTACTTGAAAGGCAGAATTTTCTGTGGATGAACCCATAGCAAACTCATCTAAGTTAGTTTTTCCTATTATAATGCATCCTGCCTCCTTTAACTTTTCTACTACCGTAGCCGAGTAAGGAGAAACAAAACCTTTCAGAATACGCGAGGCACAACTGGTTTTCTCATTAATTATGCACATATTATCCTTCACAGCGATAGGGATTCCGCTTAAGGGGCCAATTTTTTCTTTTCTCTGTATTTTTTCGTCCCATCCTTTGGCTTCCTCGAGGGCCTCTTCTCTGTTTAGATACAAAAAGGCCTTTACCTTATCCTCAACCTCTTCTACTCTCTGGAAAAAAGAAAGCACAAGTTCCTGCACTGATATCTCTTTGCTTACAATTAACTTATGAAGATTATGTGCTGGATTTTCATAAAGAGCCAATTTTAACTCCTTTATTTTTTAAAACGTTTTCCCAATAATTCACTTATGCTAACGATTTCCCCTCAGTTGTCAAACGAGATAGTCTGGCAGTCTGAATAAAGACTGATGAATACAGATTGTTGAAATTTCGAGACTTCAAGATAAAATAGGTAGATGCGCTGATGAACAAAGACAAATGGCTAAAGGGGAAATACGTGAATGTGTTGATGTATGGATGCAGGGTTACAGCTATCTTACCTTTGAGCCAGACTCAATTTCCCTTTCTGGTGCTATCAAAATAACTTCATTTTCTTGAGGATTCTGAGCTGCTAGTAGCATTCCTTCGCTTTTTTCTCCCCGGATTACTGCTGGCTCAAGATTGGTAAAAACAACGCATAGTTTCCCCTTTAAATCCTCTTTAGAATAATACGGTTTTAAACCAGCTACCAGTTGCCTTTTTTCACTACCCAGGTCTACTTGAAGCAAATACAGCTTATCTGCCCGAGGATGATCCTCTACCTCTAAAATTTTAGCTACTCTTAAATCAAGCTTTTCCCAATCTGAAAAGGATATCTTAGCTTCGCCTGACATATTCTTCTCCTTAAACAATTTGCTTTTATTATACATACCAGATATATCCATGTCAAGAAAATTCTCACTTGACAAGCACAAAATATTTGTATATATTGTGCTATAAGGAGGTGCATTATGAGGTCTACTATAGATATAGATGAAAAGCTTCTACAGGAGGCACAAAAAATAACTGGAGCCAGAACCAAGAAAGAATTAATTAATCTCTCTCTTAGGGAACTGATAGGGAAAAAAAGGAGAGAGCATCTAATTAGCCTTTTTGGAAGTTCGGTAGTGGATATCAATTTAGAGGATGTAGAAAAGATGAGGAAAGATGAGTTCTAAAAAATATCTGATAGACACCACTATTTGGGTTCTTTACTTTAGGGGAGAGAAAGAATTAGAAGGTAAGATAAAATCATTGATTTTTGAAGAAAGAACAGTAACTACAGAAATTATAATTTTAGAGATTTTGCGAGGGGCAAGATCACAAAAAGAATACAGCCAATTGTATGCTGATTTTACAGCTCTCCCCATACTCAGGTTAAACAGTGTCATCTGGGAAAAAAGCTATAAGGTGGGATTTAAACTAAGAAAGATGGGAATCAATGTACCTCTGGCCGACATTCTAATAGCTACAATAGCCAGTTATTACAATTGTTCTTTGCTTCACCGGGACAAGCATTTCCCACTTATGAAGGAAGTGATGGACATAAGGCAAGAGAAGATATAATCGATTGTCAGAATATCTTAATTAACTTCAGGATTAGTCTTTGTATGAGCTGGGTAAGGTTATTCCCCCAAAGGGAATTATCAGAAAGCTTGCATTTTTGCCGTACTCCTGCAGGCTTATTGAAATAGCCTCATCTACAGATTGTGCAGGGGTAAAAAATAGTCGCTTTACTTTTCTGTCAGGAAGCGAGGAGACCATTATCACCTTTAGCTTTTTCAAAAGCATACCAATTGCAGCAGCTTTATGACCACCCAGGACAAATTCCTTTTGTAATCTGTCTATCGCATCCTGAGGATGAGTCGCCTGCATCATCCACTCCTCAAAGATTTTATTCCCTACCCCTTCAACGCATTCGGCTATAAAAATTACAGTTCCCCCTTCTCTCACTGCATATCTGGCATTCTCTAAGGCTTTATGAGCTTGATATACATTGATATCTTTGGGATAACCTCCACAGCTTACAATTACTACATCAGCCTTCTCTCTGATGGGAGCTTTAAAGTACTCATCGGCAAAACTACATCCTCTCCGATGAGCAGCAATTCTATCCCCGGCAACAACTGCTACAACCTGCTTTTGAGAGTTAAGAATAACATTTAAAATAAAGTCAATCCCTACAACTTCACCCACCTCCTCAATAGCCTCTCTGGTGGGATTGCCTTCCAGCTTTCCTGCAACAGAATTGGGTGATAACATCAGCTTATGAGTAAATGATACTGATTCCCTGGAAGATACACCAGGCATTATTGACTTTGCTCCTCCTGTATATCCAGCAAAGTAGTGAGGTTCAATGCTCCCTATGCATATTCTGATATCCACCTCCAGTACTGGTCTAAATATTTGGACTGGTATCCCACTCTTAGTTTTCCCCATATCTACACAATCTTCTATATCGTGATCAATGACCCTGTACTGGTCATATATATTCTCACCTAAAAGTCTTCTCTGCTCTTCAAAGGTGTGTTTTCTATGACAACCCAGCGCAAAAATTATGCTAATATTCTTCCGTTTTACCCCGAATAGCTTTAACTGCTGAACAAGAGGAGGAATCAATTTATGGCTGGGAACAACTCTGGTAATATCACTGGTAACTAACACAACTTTACTGCCTGGAGAGACTATATTAGATAATAGGGGACTCTCAATGGGATCATTGAGAGCATCCATAATAAGGGAATCTTCATCACTGGAGGGGAAAACTTTCTTCGGGGCAAGAACTCCCATTACATTTTTTTCTGGAAGTTTAAACCTTACCGCTTTCTTACCATAAAGAAGAGTAAACTCTTTTGTATGTGTAGCAAGCATAATTAATTTTCTTAAGGTTTGATATTTAATTTCTGCTGGTAGATCAATCCATAAGTAATCCCCCATTTATATCAACAATCTCACCTGTAATGTATCTAGCGCTCTCAGAAACTAAGAAAAGTACTGTTTTAGCTACATCTTCTGGATCTCCAAGCTCACCAAAAGGTATTGACCTTATTAATTGCTCCTTCCTTTTTGCAGGAAAGGTTTCGCTCATTCCCACTTTCATAGGACCAGGAGCAACAGCGTTCACATTTACTCTGTAAGGAGCCATTTTGATGGCTAAGGACTTAGTAAAACAGATAATCCCGGCCTTGGAAGCTGAATAATGGGCTCCTACCAGAATACCGCCCATTTTTCCTGATATGGAAGTGATATTTACTATTTTACCCCACCTTTGAGATATCATTGGTTGCATAACTGCTTGGGAGCAGAGAAATGTACCTTTCAAATTCACAGACATAACCCTGTCCCATTCCTCTTCAGTGATATCCTCTATAGAGGTAAGAGGACAAATCCCAGCATTATTTACCAGAATATCAACCTTTGTAAATTTGTTCAGTATATTTTTAAATGTCCTTTTTACTTCTTCACCAGAGGAGACATCCATTTTGAGCGCAGAGGCATCAAATCCTTGATCTTTAATATCATTAACTGTATTTTGAGCAAGCTCATAGTCAATATCACAGACGATAACATGAGCATCTTCTTTAGCTAAGGCCCAAGAAATGGCCTTGCCTATTCCACGAGCCCCTCCAGTAACAACAGCTATTTTTGCTTTTAACTCTTCCATCAATAAATACCTCTTTGTTTTATTTTCATCTTCCTACCATCTCTTTGATCTCGGTTGCGATTCTTTCCTCAGTAGGGACAACAAAGTCCTCCAGAGAGGGACTAAAAGGCACAGGCACATCCAGACTAGCAATTCTTTTTATGGGACTGTCCAAATAGTCAAACGCAGTCTCAACGATCTGCATACCAATTTCAGCTCCTAATCCACCCCTCAGAGAGGCCTGATGCACAATAGCCACTTTATTGGTCTTTTTGACCGAATGGACTATGGTTTCAATATCAAGGGGGCAAAGGGTTCTTAAGTCAATAACCTCTGCTTCTATTCCTTCTTGTGAAAGTCTTTTTGCAGCAGTTAGGCAGCGATGAACCATGAGTGAGTAGGTGATAACGGTTACATCTTTGCCTTTTCTTTTCACCCCAGCATTACCTATAGGAAGAGTATACTCTTCCTCAGGTACCTCACCTTTTGTTTTATATAAAAGTATATGTTCAAAGCAAATAACCGGGTTATCTTCCCTTATTGCCACCTTAAGCAAACCTTTTACATCATAAGGCGATGATGGAGCTATAATTTTCAGACCAGGAGTGTGCACAAACCAGGACTCTATATGCTGAGAATGTTGAGCTGCCGCTCTTCTTAGACCCCCCAGGGGGACTCTTATAACCAGGGGCACCTTTATCTTCCCTCCTGACATATAACGTATCTTTGCTACTTGATTTACAATTTGATCCATTGCCAAACAGAGCAAATCCGCAAACATTATCTCGGCAATAGGGCGCATTCCTGTTATGGCAGCACCAAGAGCATAGCCAATTATAGCTGCCTCGGACATGGGAGTATCTTTAACTCTATCATTTCCAAACCTCTGCCACAAACCTTTTGTTGTGCCATACGGTCCGCCAAAACGCCCAATATCCTCTCCCAGGTAAAAAATCCTATCATCCTTTTCCATCTCTTTCTGAATTGCCTCTACTGCAGCTTCAGCATAGGTTAGTTCTCTCATGGCAATGCTCCTGTAAAAAATAGATCATCTAAGGCTTCTTGTGGGGTAGGATAGGGACTTTTTTCAGCAAATTCCACAGCTTTCTCGATTTTTTGTGAAATTTGGCGGTCTATCTTCTTTATCAATGGTTCAGTTAAAATGTTTTCTTTTATAAGTTCAAGCTGAAATTTCTTTATAGGACACCTCTTTTTCCACTCTTTTAGCTCTTCCCGTGGTCTATAAGTTAACTCTCTGGAACCTTCTCCAACATAGTGGCTTTTAAAACGATAGGTCTTGCATTCAATTAAACTGGGTCCTTTACCTTCCCTTGCCCAGATTACAGCTTTATTGGCAGCTTCATAAACAGACAGAATGTCCATGCCATCTACTATGAACTTTGGAATACCATAGCTGCTTGCCCTATCAGCTATATCAGGTATTGCAGTAACCCTTGGTTGATGAGTGGAAATGGCGTAGAGATTATTTTCACAGACAAAGATAACCGGGAGTTTCCAGACCGAGGCTAAATTCAACCCTTCGTGAAATATACCTTCATTTGCTGCCCCATCCCCAAAGAAACTAACAGCTACCTGGTCAGTTCCCCTGAGTTTTGCAGAAAGAGCAGCACCACCAGCAATAGGTATATTAGCACCCACTATACCATTGGCCCCCAGTATTCCAAGGTTAATATCTGAAATATGCATAGAACCACCCTTTCCTTTACAATAGCCTGTTTTCTTTCCATAAAGCTCGGCCATCATCCTCTTAATATCGCCACCTTTGGCAATTAAGTGACCGTGACCTCTATGGGTACTGGCTATATAATCATCTTTTCTAAGGTTAGATATTACACCTACAGCAATTGCTTCCTCTCCTATATACAGGTGTTTCAATCCAGGTAGTATACTCTGGAGATGTAGCTGTTCTACTTTCATCTCAAATTTTCTTATCTTTACCATCTTTTGATATATCTCCAGCAATTTCTGTTTTTCTAACTTTAACACCATTTTCTCCTTTTCATAAGATAGTCTTAATAGTCCTGACAACCTGGTAATCTGAATAAGGACTGATAACTATAAATTATTGAAATTCCGTAATAGCTTTTCTAAAATTTTTGTTTTCTGACAATTGTAGTTGCCCAATTCATTGGGCGGGTTTAATGCGCCGATAAATCGGCAAACTACTAAATAGCTCTTAGTTGTTAGCAAGTTCAAGTGCAAAGCCAAGTGCAAAGTCAACATAGTCCTAAAATTGCACTAATGAGAAATAACTAATGCGCCGATAAATCGGCAAGCTACAAGAGATTACTTTGACTTCTACAGACAAGATGTCTGTGCCACCACATACTTTGTCAGGTTCGCAATGACGGATGCATGTTCTCGTATTTTTTAGAAAAACTTACCTGTCATTATCACACAAAAAATTTAAAGAGCTCAATCACCTTCCAGAAACTCAAGACTTTTTTTTGGGCTGCCCTCTCTGTTCCATCCTCTTATCCGGTAGTAATCATTCAGCATACACAAAAACTCCTGCTTATCTATTATCTTTCCATCATCCTTTCTTGGCTCCTTAAAAAACCTGGAGGGAAGCATATCATCTTTTTTAACTAATCCCTCCCTTATATTAATCATACGTCTCAGGGTAGAAATATCATTAGCTATTCTTTGCAGTTTTTCCTTGGTGTACTCAAAGCCTGTAGTAGCCTTAATAAGAGTAATTAAATCTTCCCATCCAACCAGGTCTCTAAAAAACCGACAGAGGATAAGGGTATCAAAAATGGTCATCCTATCTTCATATTCAATTAGAAGCTCCGCCTTACCCTCAATGACCTCTGGAGCAATTACCCCGGAGAGTTCAGGTTTATAAAATGTAGCTGTGAGATGACAGGCACCTCGAGGAGAGGTGGCATACTGCAGGCCCATACCTTTTAGCACTCTGGGATCAAATGCTGCCGGCTCTAATCCTTTAACGTGAACAGCTATATCCTCACTATCCCAAACTTTACTGGCATATTTTATCCCCCGAGCAAGAATATCCCCTATTCCCTCTCTTCTGCTTATCTTGCCCAGAAGATCTGCTACCTGATCTGGATCACCGTATTTGAACTGATTCTTAATCTTCCCTCTTCGGGATAGTTCCATACAAAAAGCAATTAGATTTCCAGCACTAATAGTGTCTATACCTAATCTATCGCAGATGTCATTAAAGTAAGCAATTTCTTCCAGCTCATCTATTCTACATAGCCCTCCAAAAGCATAGATAGTTTCATGTTCAGGGCCTTCAATTCTTAATCCCTTATGTCTCCCCTTTAGCACCTCTGTCCTTTTTCCGCAGGCAAAAAAGCATCTATAGCAAGAATGAGGTTTTACCCTAAAGTTATTTATTAAATAATCCCCGCTTAACTTTTCCCAGTCCTCAAATTTCCCTTTAGACCAGTATTCTGTAGGCCAGGCTCTTGCCATATTAACCACAGCTACCATTTGGATAGTTCCATACTTTTTGTAAGCTGCAACACCTGCATCTTTCTTACCTTTTCTGACCAGAGATTGCACGTATTCATTAAGTAAATCCTCATCTGCTATCTCGCATTTCTTATTTCCATGAAAAACAATAGCTTTTAGCTTTTTTGAGCCCATTACTGTTCCCATACCACACCTGCCTGCACTTCTCCAGTAGTTATTTTTTATACAGGCAAATACCACCATCCTCTCACCTGCTGGACCTATTACTACTGCCTGTGCTCCAGGTACATTTACCTCCCTCAGAACCTTATCTTCTGTCTCATAAGTATCCTTGCCCCATAGATGTTTCGCTGAATGAAATTTAACCCCTCTTTCTGAAATCTCCAGATACAGGGGAGAATCTGAGGCTTTCCTTATTATAATAGCATCATATCCACACCCCTTTATTCGAGGTGCAACATAACCACCAGAGTAAGAATCAGCAAAAAAGTGAGTTTGGGGAGATTTACTAAATATCCCAAATCTACTTGCACCCATCATTTTTGTTCCTGTAACAGGCCCTACAGTGAAGATAAGCACATTGTCAGAAGATAATGGATCGGTATCTTTCTTTAAATTCTTCCATAAAAGATAGGCTCCCAGGCCTCTGCCTCCTAAAACAGTTTTCAGAATATTATCAAAGATCTGCTCAGTCCAGAATCTTTTTTTACTTAAGTCAATGTTTAATATCTTTTTGTGAAAACCTTTCATTATGTTCCTTCCTCCTATTCAGCCACCAAGGCACAAAGACACCAAGATTATGTAATAGTTTAGCTTTTCTAAAATTCTTGTTTTCTCTGGCAATTGTAGTTGCTCAATTTATTGAGCGGTTTGTAGCTGCCCAATTCATTGGGCGAATTTAATTCGCCGATAAATCGGCAAGCTACAGCAATGACAAATGAGCAATTCCTCCATTTTTTAGGAAAATTTACCCGTTACAAAATTCTAAAATAATATCTGTGATCTAGCGTTTAAAGCTATCTGTGTTCATCTGTGTGAATCCGTGGCTAAATAGTTACCTCTCCTTTTATTTTATTTGAGATACTTGCCCTCTTTACCTAACTCCTTGGCAATCCATTCCAGATCTAATTCAATAAGTTTTGCCAGGGTAGGCTTTCCCTCTTTATCCCAGTTTCTCATCTGGTAATACAGAGTGCGCATCTCTCTTAGCTCATCCTGAGAATATTTACTTCCCTTAAGAGGGCCACTCTGAATAGGTTCAAACATCCTTTGTGGAAGCCAATCATCATCAGGAGTAAAGCCTTCCCTCACATTAAAGGCTCTAAACATATTTACTCTTCTCTCGCCTAATTTCATTATCTCCCATAAGCTCATCTCCCATCCTGTTACCGCAGAGCATATCTCTACCATATGTGCCATCTTGAATGTTCGCACCGGAGCAAAGACAAAAACACATAAACAAAGGCAATCCATAAAACTAAAGTGATTTTGAAGATAGCAAAACATCCTCATCTTTTGGTGATCCATGCCACTGGTTTTGCACCTTTTCAATAGGCCCAAGCTTTTCATCTGTTCAATAAATATATCCGGAGCATCGAAATCAAAATCGAGATCATGCTCGACTACAACATGGTCGGCCCCGATAGGAGAGAGAGCATAGGCAAATCCCACCATTCCCTTGGCTCTCCCATCATGCATCGCAAGCTCCTCACCTTTTACCTGCACGGCAAATCTTTCTGCATCTTTACTAAATTTTTCTGCTGCTCTTTTAGATCCTTCAGCTAAGATATCTCCTATTCCTCTTCTTCTTGCTATCATCTCTATTAAGTTTATCATTACCTCGGCACTGCCAAATCTTAGATCTATCCCTTCGGTGTCTTCTCTGGTAATAATTCCCTTTTCATAGCACTCCATGGCAAAGGCAATAACTGCTCCGGTGGAAATAGTGTCCAGGCCATACTTATTGCAGAGCTCATTACCCTTAGCTACAGCTACTATGTCATCTATGCAACAATTTGATCCCAGGGCAGCAATGGTCTCATATTCAGGTCCTCCATAAGTAGGATCTATACTATAGGGCTCTTTTGCCTCTACTACTCTTTTACATTTAGCAGGACAGGCATAGCAACCTTCGCTTTTTTGAAATATTGTCTCATGCATTGTTTCAGCAGAGATGCCATCGGCTCCCTCAAAAAAACCGGTTTGAAAGTTTCTGGTAGGAAGTTCCCCTCTAAGATTCAAAGAAGACACTAGTTGGGCCGTTCCCCAATCGTGAAAACCCTGATTACTAGGATTATCCATGAAGTTCCTGGCAAACCACCGGGACCATTTTCTCACTGTCTCCTCATCTTTTATCTTTATCCTGTTATGCCCTCTTACAGCGATAGCTTTAAGATTTTTGGAGCCCATAACCGCACCCAGCCCTAACCGTCCGGCAGCATGTATACAGTCACTTAGCACATTGGCAAATCTAACCAGGTTCTCTCCCGCACATCCTATGGCTAACACCCTAATTCGAGAATCAGAGTGTTCCTTATGTATAATTTGTTCTACTTCTCCGGTAGTTTTTCCCCACAAATGAGCTGCTTTTCTAATTTCAACCTTGCCGTCTTGTATGAAAAGATAGACAGGGCTCTTAGCCTTACCTTTAACCACAATGGCATCGTATCCAGCGAATTTTAGTTCAGGTCCCCAAAAGCCCCCTGCCTGAGTATCGCCAATAGCACCGGTCAAAGGAGATTTAGACACAATGGCATTTTTCGAAAATCCAGGAGCAGGTGTCCCTGTTACAATACTACAAGCAAAGACGATAATATTTTCCGGGCTAAAAGGATCAACGCCAGCCTTTTGTTCTTTCAATAAATAATAGGCTCCCAGGGTTGCCCCTCCCATATAGGTGCGATAAAAATACTCATCATTTTCCTCTACTCTTATATCCTGAGTAGATAAATCCACCCTTAAAATTTTACCATTATACCCGTAAGGCATACTGCACCTCCTTTTCTGAATAAAATTGCCTCTCCTTTTTTCTACTTACCCTCCACTGATGGGAGGCATAATGAAAATTTCATCACCATCTTTTACTTTATCACCGAGATCACACCCTTTACCATTTAGTAGTAAAATTACCCCTAAGCCTCCTCCTTTATAAAATATTCTTCTTTTTAACTGCTCCCCGTATATTCTGACCATTTTTTCGATTGATTTACCTACAGTATCATCCTTATTTACCTGTATTTCGACAGTCTTCACCCCGGTGAGAGAACTTATGCCACCAAGTAATTTTATTCTTACTTTCATCTCATTTCCCTCAACTCAAGTATATAAACCCTAACTGAAAATGCTTAGTAATTAAGGTCTTGCCTGGGCATAATAGAACTTCACAAAAGCCATTTTTTGAAAGTAGCAATCATTTTTGGAAATAATGATAGGAATATCACCAATTTATTCGATAGTTGATTACTTACTCTGACGTTCCGCTCATCTCAAAAGAATATGTTCCGGATCCAACCTCAAAGGTTAGATAGTCCTCCTCTTCGCTTCCTCCGGTAACTCCTGCT
>JAUWZM010000029.1 GCA_030615365.1 Candidatus Aerophobota bacterium
GTCGGGTAAAAATTCTATGTATAGATTTTTTGTCAATGACCCGGTAAGGTTTGAAAGATCAATTAAAGTGAGCCTTGAACACGGTCATGCGAATAACTTAGCTAATGATTATTCCAGTGTAGCTTACTGGTATCAAAATGAGCCTCATAAGGAGTTTACTCCCCTGCTTCCTGCAAAAAAAAGATTTCCCATTTTACCCTTAGAAGGGGAAAAACTCATAGAAAAGGAAAGAAAAATTTACCAGACAATGCAAAAAGAAGGAGGAGCTTTCTTCTGGGCTAAATTTTCTCAAGAAGATAGGGGAAAAATCATATCCCTGCGAGGACAAATTGATGAAGCATTTGATAAGGAGGAGTATCAGAAGGCATCTATACTCTGGGATGATATTCTTAAAATAACCGGGGGTAAAATTTAATAACCGGGTTCAGGGATAATTTTAATTCGAGATAAAGCTTACTCTCATTCGTAAATACTCAGTAAACCACGTTGGCTGCGAGCGGATCAGTCTTGGTAACCGCAGGTTTCACACAGGCAAGATGCCTGCGCTACTAAGTCTGTGCAAAACAACGCAACCTGAAGGTTGCGGCTACTTATACGAAAATTAGATACAGAGCGATATTCCAAGATAAGCTCTGATGATCATTATTCAGATTGCCGAATTCAGGTTGATATTGCACTTGAACTTGCTAAGAGCCATGAGCTAAGAAGAATTAAGAGCTAATTAGCAGCTTGTCGATTTATCGGCGCATTAAACCCGCCCAATGAATTGGGCAGCTACAATTGCCAGAGAAAAGGAAAAAGTTTTAGAAAAGCTGAACTTTTGACATTACTCTTTGCAAAAAAAGGAGAAAAAAATGAATGGTACTAATTTATTTTTTAACTTAGCTAAAAAGAAAGAAGGCCATCGAATTGGAATGCAAAATGCTGGATGGTGCTACGATAATTACCCTGATTTATCTCCTCTTAATGCGGGAGCAACAATTGAATTAGCAAATTTTCAAGGACCGGGTGTGGTAACTTATTTTCATATCACTCAACACTTGCTCAAATCTGATGGTATTGAAGACTTTCTAACAACGGGTAAAATTCCTGAAAACGCCTTGCCCGATACTGAATTACAGAGAGTAACTTCACGAGGACTCATTTTAGAAATATACTACAATGATCAGAAAACCCCCGGTGTGCGCTGTCCTTTAGCTGATTTTTTTGCCGATGGATGCAGTGGCAAAGCAGAACATTTTTCAACTCCCTTTGTTGAAAAATTAGTAGAGTCATATGTTTCTTATTTACCAATGCCTTTTGAAAAAAGTATTCGTATACTACTTCACAATGAAACACCTTATAATTGCTGTTCCTATAGCTTTGTGGAATACGAAAAACTACCCCAGTGGGATGAGAAACTCATGTATTTTCATTGCACCTGGCGGCAGGAGAAATTCCAATTAACACCCGATACCATAAAGCCAATCATTTATATTCCAGGCAGTGGCCATTATATTGGAAACCATTACAGTGTGAGCACAAACGAACCGGTGTTTAAGGGCTTTTACTTTATTATGGAGGGTAATAATGAATATCGAATCGATGGTGAAAAAGAACCTTCCTTAGACTATTTAGGCACAGAGGATTCCTTTGGCTTTGCTTGGGGCTTTAGAAAAACATTTTGTGGTTTGCATAGCGGCATTAATTATGTTCAAAATGAGGAATTACCACTTCAGCTTTCTATCTATCGTTTTCGAGACCAAAATCCAGTTATTTTTAATAAATCATTAGATTTGCAGATTAACTGGAAACATGAATTTACCAACGGTAGGAGAAATTATCAAAGTATGCCACGGAAGATAGTCTGGCAAGCAATAGATAATGGTGGAGGATGGGTAGAGTATACAACCACACATTATTGGTATCAATTCTCTATTGGCTTTGACCATAGTGAAATGCCTTCCTATGAGCAAAGGACCTCTTCTTGATTTCACTTAAAATATTGAATATCTTAATGTAACTCATCACGCGAAATCATTTAGGTGCATAGCTCTGAAAAAAAAGGGGGTCCAGCTTTAAATAAAATAAATTCAGGAAAGAGGTGAGGATTCAGGAAGGCTATTGGTGAAAATAAAAAAAGTTTCAAAAGGAAAAACGGTGAAGATTGGTTTCTAAGAAATAACGAGAGCAAGTCTCAAAAAATGGAGAAGTGTAATGTTGAAAAAGAGAATTTTTTTTACGATACTCCTGACAGTAATTTCTCTGACATTCAATACCTCTGTGATATTAGCCCAAAATAATAGTAATTTATCTTTTGACTTGGCTAAAAGGAAAGAGGGATATCGAAGTGGGATGCAAAATGCTGGATGGTGCTATGATAATTATCCTGACCTATTGCCTCTTGATGCGGGAGCAACAATTGAATTGGCAAACGTTCAAGGACCAGGTGTGATAACATACCTTTATATTGCCCAGCATATATTAAAGTCTGATGGTATTAAAGATATGATGATAGAGGGTATATTCTCTGAGACTGATTTTCCTGATACTGAACTGCAGAGAGTAACCTCACGAGGACTCATTTTAGAAATATACTACAATGACCAGAAAATCCCTGGTGTACGCTGTCCTTTAGCTGATTTTTTTGCTGATGGATGTAGTGGCAAAGCAGAGCATTTTTCAACCCCCTTTGTTGAAAAATTGGCAGAGACATACGTTTGTCATTTACCAATGCCTTTTGAGAAAAGTATTCGTATAATACTTCGTAATGAAACACCTTATAATTGTGCTAACTATAGCTTTGTGGAATACAAGAAACTACCCCGGTGGGATGAGGAACTACTGTATTTTCATTGCACCTGGAAACAGGAGAAATTTCAATTAACACCCGATACCATAAAGCCGATCATTCATATTTCGGGGAAAGGTCACTATATTGGAAGTCATTATAGCATTGTCACCAACGAGCCGGTGTTCAAGGATTTCTACTTTGTTATGGAAGGCAACTGTGAATATCGAATTGATGGTGAAAAAGAACCCTCCCTGGATTATTTAGGCACAGAGTGTTTGTTTGCTTTTGGCTGGGGCTTCAGAGAGACATTTTGTGGTCTGTATAGTGGCATTAATTATTTGCACACTACGGAATTACCATTTCAGCTTTCTATCTATCGTTTTCGAGATCAAGACTCAATTATTTTTGATAAATCACTGGATATACAGATTAACTGGAAACATGAGTTTACCTACGGGAGAAGAAACTATCAAAGTATACTACGCAGGATAGTCTGGCAAGCGATAAATAATAATGGAGGATGGATTGAATATACAACCACACATTACTGGTATCAATCCTCTATTGGTTTTGAACATAGCGAAATGCCTTCCTATGAACAGAGAATCTCTTCTTTGCTTAACTCGAAGGATTGAATATATGTATTCACTCATCGTGCAAAATCATTTAGATGGAAAGCTTTAATATAAGAATAAGGCCGGGAAGGAGGTGAAAAACAGGAAGACTATTGGCTAAAACAAAGAGAATTAAACCAAGTCTCAAGAAAAAAGGAGAAGTCCAATGTTAAAAAAGAAAGTGCTTTTTGTAGTGCTTGCGGGGGTAATTTTTTTGGCACTCAATACCTCTATGGTATCAGCCAAAAAGGTTACTCTAAGAGTAATGTTAACCAGTTGGGTAAGCTCTAAGGCAGATGATTCTATTAACAAAGGAGCCTGGGAGGCAGGTATAAAAGAGTTTGAGAAGAGAAGGCCCGATGTTAAGGTGGTGGAGGATATCGTTCCCTGGGATAAAATGTACGCTAAGGTCATCATTGCCTCTGAAGCGGGTAATCCACCTGACCTTTTTATTACTGGTGATATTTATATGCCCGAGACAATTTCGGGAGGATACCTGCAGCCCCTGGATGAATGGATGCCTCAAGAAAAAATCGATGATATTATTCCCCGTTTAAATAACCTTCTCTCTGATAAAGGAAAACAGTACGCTGTACCTTTAAATACCGATTGTCGCCTCCTTTTCTACCGCAAAGATCTATTTTCTCAAGCTGGACTCGATCCAGAAAAGTCTCCCCAGACCTGGGATGAATTAGTAGCGTACGGGCAGAAATTAACCGATGCATCAAAAGATGTGTGGGGTTACGGTTGGTTTGGACATCGAGATATTCAAACCTCTTTTTGCACCTGGTGGCCAGCTATCTGGAGTTGCAACGGAAAAGTTATAGATGATGAGGGTAAAGCTGCCTTCAATACCCCAGAGACACTAAGAGGATGGGGCTTTTTAAAAGACACAGTGGAAAAATACAAGATTAGCCCGGAAGCAGCATTCACCGTTGATCATGAGGGTGTGCGCAGAGGCTTTCAGGCAGGACGCTATGCCATAGCTATTCAGGGAAGCTGGACCTATTGGGGAGAAGGAAGACAATCTCATGCCGAGAAATTTGGTGATAACTTGGGTTGGGGCCCTATTCCCAAGCCAGCAGATGGGGAATTTGCAACCACGAGCGGTATTTGGGTCTACTGTATGTCTAACAAAACAAAGATTCCTGAAATTGCCTGGGACTACATTGATTCTATGACCTCTTTTGAGCCTCTGTGGATAACATTAGCTATACAGGTTCCCACTTATAAGTCATTACTGAATTCACCGGACTTAGGAACTGTTGATGGGCCTTACTATAAGGCAATAGCTGAATTTACCGCCAAATACACCCGTACTACTCCTAAGACCAGGGCTCAGTTTGCTCTGTTTGAGGTTATGCAGGAGGTTGGTCAAAAGGTTATGTTGAGCGATGAGGATCCTATGAAACTTCTCAATGAAGCGGTGAATAAGTATAATACTGAATACTGGAAACCTATGGAATAAGAAAATGTCAATTGCAGGGAGAAAACAGATGTTTTCTCCCTGCATCGAAGTGTTCTTCACTTCCCCAAAAATGAAGGAGTTGTCAAAATGAGTAGATGGAGAGGTGCCTGGAAATATAAAAATCATTATCTCAGTGTTATTCCAGCTCTTTTTTTCACTGCTTTTGTATGCTTTTATGCTGGTATTTTTACCTTTACAGTCAGCTTTAGAGACTACACCTTTTTAAAAAGGGCACGTCCCTTTATAGGATTTGATAATTATCTGGGCTTATTTAAGGATCCTTCTTTCTGGAATAGCGCAGGTGTATCATTAAAATTTGCTGCCGCAGCAGTTGCGTTAGCCTTACTGGTGGGATTGATCTTTGCCCTGCTGCTTAATCAAAACATTAAGTTCAGGGGTATTTTTAGAAGCTCTCTTTTGCTCAGTTGGGTTATACCTATGGTGGCAGCCTCTCTTATATTCCAGTGGATTTTTGATGAACAGGCAGGTTTAGCCAATGCTGTATTGAGGCAACTGTACCTGGGACGTCTCAATTGGTTAGGTGTAGGTCGCAGCGCCTTTTGGGTAATAGTAGGATGCTATGTTTGGAAACTATTTCCCTTCTCCATGGTTCTTTTCTTAGGGGGACTACAAACAGTACCTTTACAGCTTTACGAATCTGCCTCAATTGACGGTGCCTCCAAGAGCCAGAAATTTATTTTTATCACCCTTCCTCTGTTGAAACCTCAATTCGCTGTAGCCCTTATCTTTCTTACTTTGAATAGTTTGAATATGCTTGATGTTATTTTTGTGTTAACTGGTGGTGGACCAGTAAATGCCACCATGGCTCTTTCTATGAGGATGTATAAGGAAGCATTTGAACTCATGAACCTGGGTAGAGCATCAGCAATAGCGATTGTGCTTTTTCTTATTAACATTACCTTTGCTATCTTCTATGTAAAAGCACTCACAAAGAAAGCCATTTACTAAGGAATATCCATTTTTAAAGTTAAGGAGAATTAGATGAAAAAAAAATCCTTGGGGGTAAGAATTGGTGAGTTTTGTTCTTCCTATCTTGTTTTAATAATCTTAACCATTGTTATTTTGCTTCCTGTTATCTGGGCTCTTTCTACTTCTCTAAAACTTACTGCTGATATATATGAATATCCTCCTCGCTGGATTCCAAGGAAAGCCACCCTGGAATCCTACAAGTTTTTCCTGACCAGTGCAGATTTTCTACGCTATTTCTTCAATAGTTTTTTAGTAGGAATATGTGCAACGGCTATCACTTTGTTTGTTGGCTCAATTGCTTCTTACCACTTAGCCCGATTTTCCTTTCCGGGAAAGAACGTGCTCTTTTTTGTCTTTATAGCCTCCATCATGATCCCGGGAGTAACCAATTTAATTCCTTTATATATTACTTTTAATAAAATTCATCTTATCAATACCTATTTTTGTCTAATCATAGTCTACACCGGCTGGTTTATTCCCTTTACAGTTTGGATGATGAAAGGATTCATAGAAACAATTCCTCGGGAATTAGAAGAATCAGCCCTAATAGATGGCGCTTCCAGAACTAAAGCTTTTTTTAAAGTTGTTATGCCCCTGTGTGCCCCTGGCTTAGCGGCTACAGGGATTATCGTCTTTATTGCCTGTTGGGGTGAGTTTATTGTAGCTATGACGCTCACTTCATCAGATACGGTACGCACCATACCTGTAGGACTATATAACTTTTTAGGCTACTATCTACTCGACTGGCAAAAACTATGTACCGGGTCTCTTCTTGCCTGCGTACCGGTCGTCATTTTATTTTTATTCTTCCAGAGATCTCTTATCGCGGGTCTGACAATGGGAGCGGTAAAGGAATAAAACAATAAAAGGAGAGAAAGATTAAAAGTGATGTCTCTTTATCGAGAAAAAGGTTATATCTTGTCAGTACAAAAATTATGATTTAAGGAATAAGAGGAGGAAACTACTATGGATAATAAAATCTTTGAAGACCTAAAAAAGGCCATCCTGGAGTACGATAATGAAAAGGCAGCCAGCTTAGCCAAGCAGGTAGCTGAGAAAAAAATAGACCCTGTGAAGGCACTGAATGTCATGACAGAAGCTATCAGAAAAGTTGGTGATGGATTTGCCAGGGGAGAGCTGTGGCTTCCTGATTTAATTGGAGCGGCAGATGCGATGCAAGCTGCGATGCCTATAATACAGGAAGAAATTAAGAGAAAAGGGGCAAAGGTAGAAACCACAGGGACTGTTGTTGCTGGAACAGTATTCGGGGATATCCATAACATAGGAAAGACAATGCTGTGCACATTGCTTGCTGCTGAGGGCTTTACTGTGCATGATTTAGGAATTAACGTAACTGCGGAAAAATTTGTAGAAGCGGCCAAAAAATACAGAGCAGATATCGTGGCTATGTCTGCTCTTATGACTATGACTGCTCCGGAACAGAGGAAAGTTATTGCTCTTTTAAAAAAGGAAAATCTTAGAGATCAGGTGAAGGTAATGGTTGGTGGGGGTGCTCTAACTGAGGAATTTGCGAAAGATATTGGAGCAGATGGATATGATCCCACTGCACCTGGTGGAGCAAAATTAGCGAAAAAACTAATGAGTGTATAAAGGGAAAAACTATGGCTATGAGAGGATTTACACGAATGAACACAAACAAAAGTAAAGTTCGGTACAAAGATTTATTACTAAAGAAATTGTTAAATAGCTATTCGTGATAATTAGTGGCTTAGTAGTAACAATTTCTTTAGTAATAAAAAGAGAGAAAAATAAATTAGGAAAGGATATTAAAAAAATGTTAAAAAAACCTACGTTAGGAATTCTGGATCTCAATGATGAGCGAGAATTTGCCCTCGAAAATACTTTCAAGGAAGCTCAGCAATTGAAGGAAAATCTTTTAAACACATTGAGAAACACTGGCAAAATAGATATTGTTGATCCCAGCATTTCTTTCAAGGGCTTTGATAAAATGGTGTGGCAACCATGGATAGTAAAAAAACAAACGAGCATCCTTTTAAATGCTGATATTGATGGTGTAATTTTTCACTATAGTGTATGGGCATCACCCCGATTGGCAAGAATGGCCGCTAAAATACTGATCCGAGAGAATAAAAAGAAAAGTAGAACCACCCCTATTCTGGTATTAACTAACTTAGCTCCTGAGCAACCCGGAATGGTAGGTGGAATGGCAGCATCTGGAGGATTAGATCAATTGGGGATAGCTAATTTTAGAATATGGAGCAAAGATATTAGTAAAGATACAGAAAAACTCGCACAGATAATTTCATTTGCAAAATTTGCCTATGATAGAACTCAGGCCTCTGCCTCTGCTGATGAAGTAATTGAAAAGCTTCACGGGCAAATTTATGGTGAGGTAGGAGGAAGAAGCATCCAGATTGTCACTGCAGAAGCCGATCCACTTCAATGGTCAAAGATCTTTGGAATAGATACCCAACCTATAGGTCAGATGGAAATTGTGAGAAAAGCAAACGAGATGATTTCCTGGAGCGATGGAATAAATAGCAAAATAGTAAAAATAAAAGATGAAAGAGTTTTAAAAGCCTTTAACTTTCTCGTAGAACATGTAGCAAGTATAAATTATCAGGGAAATTTCACCGAAGACAAACTTAAATATCAGATAGCCTGTTACTATGCGACTCAGGACATAATAAAGGAAAATAACCTTGATTTTATCGGTATAAAATGTCAACCAGAGATGAGCTCATATCATGTAACTCAGTGTTTAACCCAGGCTTTTAGCAATGACCGACGAGGCCCTGGGGGAGAAAAAAAGAAAATTGTTGCCTGTGCCTGTGAAGATGATAAAGACGGCGCTCTCACTCAACAGATAATGCACTTGCTCACAGGAAAACCCACTCTTTTTGCAGACTTCAGGCATATCGATCCTGAAAAAAACATTATTTATCTGGTGAACTGTGGGGCCCACACACCATGGTTTGCTACAGGAACGGACAATACAGAAGATAACCTGTCAAAAATCAAGTTGGAGGGGCAGACTTTCTTTTACCCTGCCTCTGGTGCAACAGTGAATTTTGATGCAGCACCAGGGCCTGTGACAGGAGCACGATTGGGCAGAAAAAATGGGAAATATTGGATGAATATAGTTCCAGGAGAATTTGTAGAAAGGCCATCTGATGCGGTAATCACCACTCCTGGATGGCCCAACGCTTTTATGAGACCCCGTGTACCAATAGAGGAGCTTTTCTCTGAGCATCCCTGTAATCATATGCAGATAGTGGCAGGAGATTGCATAGCTGGTCTGGTAGAGTTATGTGAAAAATTAGACATAGGGTATATACTGCAGGATGCAAAACTGAAGTATGAGAAAACAATTTAATTACATATCCAATTGGAGAAATATTAGCCAGGCCAAGGGAGAATGACAAATGCCGGATTACTTGGTGGGTAGCGATGTAGGAACAGGAGGGACAAAATCAGTAGTAATGGATACAGAGGGGAATGTTCTGGGAAGTCATTTTATTGAATATCCTCTTATTATTCCTCGCCCGGGATGGGCTGAGCATAATCCGGAGTGGTACTGGAATGCAGTAGCAGATACTATAAAGGCTTCCATTAAACAATCCAGAGTTAGTCCTAAAAATATTAAAGGGGTGAGTATAAGTGCCCTTTCCCCTGCCTGTATCTTAGTGGATAAAAATCTTCATCCCCTGCAAAATGCTCATATCTGGATGGATAGAAGAGCCACAACTGAATGCCAGTGGTTAAAGGAAAATATTGGGGAAGAAAGAGTTTTTAAGTTAAGTGGCAACCCCATTGATCCTTATTACGCTACCACAAAGCTAATGTGGGAGAAGAATAATCGTTTTGATCTTTACAGAGCAACGTATAAACTACAAACAGCAGCGGATTATCCAGTTATGAAGCTCACTGGAAAGGCGGTAACCGATTATTCCAATGCGTGTTTAATTGGAATAGGCTTTGATATCGTTAATCGCAGGTGGAACGAAAAATTAATAGAGGAAATTGGCCTGGATATTGAAAAATTTCCCTCACTTCATCCTTGCGATGAGGTAATTGGGGAGGTAACCAGAGAAGCAGCACAGATAACAGGTTTAGCTCCTGGAACCCCAGTAGTTGCAGGAACAGTGGATTGTAGTGCTGCCTGGCTTTCTATGGGTATAATTGACGATGGAGATAACTCCCTGGTTATGGGAACAGCTGGAGTGTGGGGAGTAGCTCATGAGAAGCCTAAGTTTACCAAAAATATGATTACCATAGTTCACACTGCCTACTCTCGAAAAAAATATACAACCTTAGCTGCGCTTGTCTCCTGTGGAGCATTGATTAGATACTTCAGGGATACATTAGGACACGTTGAAAGGGCTGCAGAGAGAGAACTTGGCATTAGTGCGTATGATGTTATGAATCTGGAGGCAGAGAAAGCCCCCCCTGGAAGTGATGGCTTAATTATCCTTCCCTACTTTATGGGCGAAAGAACCCCCATCTGGAATCCATTAGCCCGGGGAGTACTTTTTGGGCTTTCCTTAGCTCACGGAAGAGGGCATATCATAAGAGCAATGATGGAAGCAGTGGGATATGGCATTCTTCATAATGTAGAGTTAGTCAGGGAAAACGGAGTAAAGATAAACTCTCCTACATTCTTAGGGGAAGGAGGAGCTCGATCTCGTCTCTGGCGACAGATAATCTCTGATATTCTTGATGTAAAATGTGTTTATGTGAAAGAGTCAAAAGGTGCTCCTGTAGGAAATGCAGTGAATGCGGGGGTGGGAGTGGGAATTTTCAAAAACTATCACATAGTGAAAGAGTGGCTAAAAGAGGTTGAAAAAGTAAAGATAGAACCTGATCGAAAGCTTCATGAATTCTATATGAAATTATACAAGATTTATCGGGGGCTATATCCAGATTTAATCAAGCACTATAAGGAACTGGCTCAGGCCACTGGATACCTATGATAATTATTCAGCCACAGATGGACACTGATATATCATATGAGGGGCTAAGGCTAAAGGTTACCAGGTTCATTATAAACTTTATAAAAATCTCTAAGAATTATGTCTGTGGTTTTTTGTATTTGAACCTAATTTGTACTTATCTGTGTGAATCCGCAGGCTAAATAATTAGTAACAGGTAAGTTTTCCTAAAAAATGGAGGGATTGCTCATTTGTCATTGCGAGGAGTAAAGCATTAGGATTAGAACAGGCTCTGTAATCTCATGTAGCTTGCCGATTTATCGGCATAGTAAATTCGCCCAATGAATTGGGCAGCTACAATTGTCAGAGAAAACAAGAATTTTAGGAAAGCTACAATAATAAGAAGATAAAATTGAGGAGGTATGAAAATGAAAGCTGTAGTTATTTATGGAAAAGAAGACTTCAGGTACGAAGATGTTCCAATGCCTAAAGCTGGGAATGAAGAAGTGGTAGTAAAGGTTGAAAGATGTGGAATATGTGCCGCTGACCCTAAGATCTTCCATGGAAAAGCTTACTTCAGCCAGGTAGTATATGATCACACTCCTATAATTGCTGGCCATGAATTCATCGGAAAGGTAACAGAGCTTGGTAAGGGAGCAAAAGAAAAATACGGTTTGGAAATTGGCGATAGGGCGATTGCTGAGCAGATAGTTCCCTGTTGGGAGTGTCATTTTTGTAAAAGGGGAATATACAATATGTGCGAGGTGCATAAAATTTTTGGGGTTTCTGGGCCTGATGGAGGATGGGCAGAATACGTTAAATATCCTAAAAATTCAATAATCTGGAAGGTGCCTCAGGATCTTTCCCTGGACGCAGCGGTAGCTATAGAACCTTTATCCTGTGCTATTCATGGTGTCAACAGAGCCAATATTCAACTGGGGGATGCGGTAGTGCTTATTGGAGGAGGGGCGATAGGGCTTTTTATGTTGCAAGCAGCCAAATTAAAAAATCCTGGTAAGTTAATTGTCTCCGAGCCTGAAGAGGCAAGATTGAAGATAGCAAAGGAATTGGGAGCAGATATAACTATTAATCCCCAAGAAGAGGATATAGTAAAACAGATAAAGGATCTCACTGATGGACTTGGTTGTGATATAGTGTTAGAGGCAAGTGGAAACCCTATTGCTGTGGAACAGGCAGTTGATATGCTTCGAAGAAGAGGGAGGTTGATGGAATTTGCAGTGTTTGCCAAAAAAACCTCAATCGATTTTAGTATTATTAGTGATATAAAAGAACTGGAAATAGTGGGAGGACATTTAGGAGCCTATACCTATCCTTTAGCTATCAGGTATCTATCAGAAGGATTGATAAGAGCTGATAAAATAGTTACTCATAATTTCCCCTTATCAGAATGGGAAGAGGCTATTAACACATCTGATGGCAGATTGGACAATGCCATTAAAGTAACTATGACACCCTAATTTTAATGAAAATGTCAGAAAAATATCTCTTAGGCATAGATGCGGGAACATCTGTAGTAAAAAGTGTAGTTTTTGATTTTAATGGAAGAGAAGTAGCTCTTAGTCGACAAAGAGTGCCAGTTGAAACTCCAATGCCAGGATGGGCTGAGCAGGATATGGAGAAAGTATGGGAGGCTGTTAAAAAAACAATTGCTGAATCCATGATGAAGGCGAATATTCCTTCCTCTTCAATTGCTGCCATAGGGGTAACAGGACAAGGGGATGGGTGCCGTCTTCTCGATAAAAATTTTAAACCGATAAGGCCTTCTATTCTCTGGTTAGATGGAAGAGCGGGTGAAATTGTAACTAAGTGGGAAAAAGAGGGGATCAATGAAGAGAGTTTTAGAATAAGTGGTTCTGCTGTTTTTCCTGGAACTGCAGTACCCATAATAAAATGGTTGGAATTAAATGAACCTCAAAGGTTGAAAAAAGCCAGTTACTTTCTTTATGCCAAGGACTGGATCAAATTCAAGTTGACCGGGAAAATATGTACAGATCCTTCAGATATCTCTCGCGGCCCAATTGACCTTAAAAAAGTAACCTATTCAGAAGAACTCTTTGACCTTTTTACTATCTCTAAGTATCGTTCGCTTTTTCCCGAGATTATCCACTCTGATAAAATTATTGGAAAAACTACCCGAAAAGCATCGGAGGAATGTGGATTAAGAATAGGCATACCTGTGACTTCAGGGATGATCGATGTAGTGGCAAATCCCGTAGGACTTGGAGTTCTTCAGGATGGACAGGCGTACAGTATTATTGGAACCACCTGTTTCAATGCTATTCTTTCCTCAGATATTATTTTTAACCCACCAGGAGTAGGTATGAATTTTGCGTATACTCTTCCTGGTAAATTTATTCGTGCGGTACCTAGTATGGCTGGTACTCCCAATCTTGACTGGTTTACAGATAATTTTTGCCATGAAGAAAAAAAGGAGGGCGAGAGGCATCTTTATAGAGTCATAGAAGAAAAAGTGAGGAATATACCTGTAGGTTCGGAAGGTGTCATTTACCATCCTTACATCAATCCAGGAGGAGAGAGGGCTCCTTTTGTGAAGTCTTCAGTGAAGGCTCAGTTTTTTGGGATAGGCCTTCATCATACCCGTTGGCATCTTTTAAGAGCAGTTTATGAGGGGGTTGCTCTTTCTATGCTGGATTGCTTCAAGCATATACCCATTGAAGTCTTTGAGTTAAGGCTTTCTGGTGGGGGTGCAAAAAGTCC
The DNA here is from genome assembly GCA_030615365.1 of Candidatus Aerophobota bacterium. Next base: position 13,498 of record JAUWZM010000029.1, read on the forward strand.
TCTGTGGTCACAGATTTTTTCTGATGCAATAGGAAAAGTTGTGAAAATTCCTGCTGTCTCCGAATTGGGAACTTTTGGGTCTGTAATAGTAGCTGGTACTGCAGTAGGCTTATACCCAGGAGTAGAAGAAGCTGCCAAAAAATTGGTGAAATTTTCACACATCTGTACACCTGATATGAACAATCATAGAAAATACCTGAAGATTTACGAGCTCTATAAAAAAATTTATCAGAGTTTGTGGGATAGTTGGAATGAGAGATATGATTTGATAAAGTCAAAAGTGTTCTAAGAGAGTTCTGAAAAAAGTCTGAGGCTGCTCTTTGCTCGGTGCTTTCCGGGCGCCTGCGGCTAAGTTCTACTCTTATCTTTATGCTGTGGCTCTTATGGGCGATGTATCAAGTTACAGGATAACTAAGAGTTTGAACGCATAGACCCGCCTTGATCGCCGCTGCCTTATGGAAACACCTCGTCGAGCAGCAAAAAGAAAAAGGATTTTTCAGAGCTCTCTCTAAAGGAGAAGAAAATGAAGGCTGCTTATTACTACAGTAATGATGATATAAGAGTTGTGGATATACCGATTCCTGAAATTGGCACGGGAGATGTGTTGGTGAAGATGGAAGCCTGTGGAGTTTGTGGAAGTGATATACTGGAGTGGTATAGAAAACCAAGGGCTCCTATGTACTTTGGACATGAAGTTACCGGAGTAGTAGTGGGTGCAGGTGAGAGGGTAAAACTATTTAAACCAGGAAATCGTGTTTTTGTTCATCATCATGTTCCCTGTTTCGTTTGCCATTACTGCCAGAGGGGAAATTACACTATGTGCCCTACTTACCACAGTAGTTCTCTGGACCCTGGTGGGTTTGCCGAGTTTGTTCGCATTCCCGCCATTAATGTAGAAAGAGGGATGTTAAAATTACCTCCAGAAATATCATTTGAAGAGGGAGCGTTAATAGAGCAAATTTCCTGTTGTTTGCGAGGGTTAAATAAATCAGGATTACAACAGGGAGACACTGTATTGGTTATAGGGACTGGTTTCGCTGGGTTAGTTCATATCCAACTGGCAAAACTACTGGGGGCTGGGATAGTAATTGCTTCTGATCTGATTGATTATAGATTAGACAAGGCAAAAAAGTTCGGTGCTGACTATATCATTAATCCCAAAAAAGAAAATCCTGAAGCGAGAATTCGGGAAATAAATCAGGGAAGATTGGCGGATATAGTAGTGGTTACCCCGGCAAGCACTGCCGTTATAAAACAGGCTATAGATCTTGCTGATAAAGGTTCTACTGTGTACATATTTGGTCCTACTTCTCCTGAGGAGACTCTTTCTATAATACCCCATACGCTATTTTTTTCAGAAATAACAATAATGGCCAGTTATTCTTCCTATATTGCGGAAACTACGGTAACGCTAGGCTATATTAAGAGAAAACAAATTGATTGCCCCGAACTTATAACTCATCGATTTAGCCTGGATAATATTGGCGAAGCTATAAGGGTAGTGGTGAAGGGTGAGAAATCATTGAAAGTAGTGGTATTAGCAGAAAAATAAAAAGGTAGATTTGGCGGGAAGGCGATTATGCGAATAAGGTAGGTATGAAAATGAGCTTAAAAGGAAAAGTAGCCATAGTTACAGGGAGTGGGAGAGGAATTGGTCGAGCAATTTCTTTGCGTTTAGCGAAAGAAGGAGCAAATGTAATCATAGCAGACATTAATATTAAAGAAGCGATTGAAGTAGGAAAAGAAATAGAGACTTCAGGCTATCATGCCTTACCAATAAAAATGGATGTTACCAGCGAGAATCAAGTTAATCAAATGGTTCACACAACTTTAGACAAGTTTAAGAAAATTGACATTCTTGTTAATAACGCAGGGGCAGTGATAGTTAAACCAGTTGTGGAACTTACAGATAAAGAATGGGATATGATAATTGATGTAAACTTAAAAGGAACTTTTCTTTGCTCAAAAGCAGTAGCTAAAGTAATGATCGATCAAAGAAGTGGCAAGATTATTAATATCTCCTCTACTGGTGGAAAAACTGGAAATGTATTTTTTGTCTCTTACAATGCTGCAAAAGCTGGGGTAATAGGATTCACCCGGGGGTTAGCGAAAGAATTAGCTCCCTATAAAATAAATGTAAACGCAGTGTGCCCTGGAATTGTTGGTACAAAGATGTGGGACTATTTAGACGAAGAGGTAGGGAAAAGAATGAATCTTCCTAAGGGTGAGATCTTAAAGAGAAATGTTGAAGAGATTCCTCTGGGTCGGATAGAAACTCCGGAAGATGTTGCCGGAGTAGTTGTATTTTTAGCCTCAACTGATGCTGATTATATAACAGGACAAGCTATAAATGTGTCAGGAGGCCGAACAACATGGTAACATTTTACATAACTATATTTCGCCACTAATTTAGCCGCGGCTGAATAGTAGCAATAGTTCTTTGTTTTTTGGAAAATGAAATAAATAATTAAAAAAGGAGAAGATTAAAATGGTAAAGGAGATCGTTGTATTGCCCGATTTTACCCCGGGATTTGTTGAGGTTAAAAATAAAATTCCTAAATTTCAATATAAAAAGTCATTGCAGCAAGAGTTGAGAGAAGGAAGTCTTACCAGAGAAGAATGTGTAGATTTACTTAAATGTATGCTTCTTATCAGAAACCTTGAAGAGATGATTCTTGAGTTAAGGGAAAACAAAGGTAGATATGGCCCTATGAGATATCTATATATTGGGGCAACTCATCTCTCAATTGGCCAGGAAGCAGCTTCTACTGGTGCTATATCAACTATCTTGCCAGATGATTACATCACCAGTAATCATCGCGGACATGGAGATGCCTTAGCAAAAGAATACTTTGCTATTAAACATATGAATAAGGTCTCCTTGATTCACTTAATTGAAGAAGATGAAGAAATCGCAGATTTCTTAGGATTTGAAACTAAAGGTAAGGCTCACGAGGAGCTTGTTGAGCAGGCTCTACGGTTAAACCTTTTTAGAACTATAGCAGAGCTATTTGGAAAGGAAGCTGGTTATTGTAGAGGAAAAGGAGGCTCGATGCATATAGCCGATTTCAAAAGAGGTCACTTAGGAGCAAATGCTATTGTGGGAGGAAGTATAGGCATGGCTGTTGGCTCTGGGATTGCCTCAAGATACTTTGAAGATAAAAAGGTAACCTTATGTTTTGCCGGCGATGGTGCCTTTAACAATGGCATTGCCCATGAGTCAATGAATATGTCTTGCATGGCTCAATTTACCAATGGACTAATGAGTAAAAAGTTTGGAATTCCTATTGTATTTGTCGCTATTAACAATCAATATGGAATGACAGGACAGCAAAGAGGTGAGGTTACGGGAGTAGAATTTTTAGCAGAGAGAGGCTTTGGATATAATAAGGAAGGAATGCATGCTGAAATCGTGAATGGAATGGATGTCCGTGCTGTGAGAGATGCAACTGAAAAAGCAACAAAGTTGGCCAGAGAAGGCCAGGGTCCCATTTTTCTGGAATTTTGGTGTTATCGGTTTAAGGGACATAATGTAAAGGACAGATTGGATACACTGGAGGATGAAAGCTATCGTGCCTTGAGAGAGCTTGAGGCCTGGGAAGAAATAGACCCTCTAAAGACCTTTTCTAAAGAACTAATAAAAGAAAAAATTGTAACTCCAGAAGAGTTTGAGAAATTTAAAAAGGAGGCAAGAGCTCGAAATGAGAGTATAGCTGTGAAGGCCATTGAGGCGAAAAGCCCTGATCCAGAAAAAATGTATGTTGGTCTTTTTAGTCATACCAATTCTAATAAAGTCCCTGAAAGGTTTAGGAATGCCCCAATCTTAAAGAAACCAAAGTTCTTAGAAAGAGAACCTGATGTGGAAATTACTTACAGGGAAGCAATAAATGAGGCTCTATTCCAAGAGATGAGCCGAGACAGGAGAGTTTTAATGTGGGGAGAAGATATTGCTGAATACGGAGGGGCATATAATGCTACAGAAGGAATTCTTGAGATTTTTGGCAGGGACCGCATTTTTAATACAGCTATCTCAGAATCAGCCATCATAGGAAGTGGGGTTGGGGCAGCCTTGAGAAACCTGAGGCCTGTAGTGGAAATAATGTATATTGACTTTGTCCTGCAAGCTTTAGATCAGCTTGGAAACCAGGCTGCAAAATGGAAATATATGTCCGGGGGTCAGGCAACCCTGCCCCTGACTATACGCACAAGCATTGGTGGAGGCAAAGGATACGCTGGTCAGCACTCACAGAGTCTGGAATCTATACTTGCCCATTTACCAGGATTGAAAATTGCTGTTCCTTCAGATGCCTACGATGCAAAAGGAATGTTAGCATCTGCTATAAGAGACGATAATCCGGTAGTATTTATTGAACATCAGAATCTTTACACGAACCCCCTGGCTAAAAGTAGGGTTCCAAAAGAAGAGTATCTGATCCCTCTGGGAAAGGCTAAGATTAAAAGAAAAGCCAATCCTTCTAAGGAGAGTATAACTTTAATTGCCTGGTCATCTATGGTACCCATAGCCCTAAAAGCTGCTGAAAAGCTATCCGAGGAAGATATCGAAGTGGAAGTAATTGATATTCGCTATCTATATCCTCTTGATATGGATACTATAGTAGCATCTATCCGGAAGACAGGGAGAGGAGCGATAGTTCACCAGGCTGTTCAATTTATGGGTTTTGGAGCAGAGATAGGGATGGAAATTCAAGAAAAAGCATTTGACTACCTGGATGCACCGGTTATAAGGATAACAGCTCCAAATACACCGCCACCCTCATCTTCAGTTTTGGAAAAAGCGTTTTTACCCAACGAAAGAGATATTATCATCTCTATAAAAAAGCTCATCCAGTAGATAGCAAAGGAGAATACAATGCAAAAAAATGAAAAATTATCGCCACCGGATACTTTGAATCTATGTACTCATATGGAATATGCCCTGGAAAACCTTACGAACATAATAGATGAAAAAAGAGACAATCTTCCTTATTTCTTTTTTGATCTTCTTTCAGACCCTCCTGAGATGAAACATTCCCGCTGGGATTATAGCTCAAGTGCTGGCCGCATGGTTCATGCTTTTATTATCGGTCGACGAATGACAGGAAGTAAGATTGCTTTGGAGGCAGAAGAAAAGATAAAAAGAAATCTGCTCTCTTATTTTAGTGAAAACGATGGTCTTAGCTATAGAAAAAGGAGCAATTTTAATCCTTACCATGCCTTTATTCACGATCAAAGAAGTGTTATCCTGGGTCTCACTACCTGGTTAATAGATAGTGATGACCCTGAAATCAAAGAGTATGCCAAACGACATGTTCAAGGACTATATAATATTGCCACAGACCATAAATACTACCCCGGTCATGAATATTTTCCAGATGGTTGGTCCCCTATAACTGACCCCTCTTTAAAAAATGAAATTTGGGGGCAAAATCCTGTCCTAACAAGTGGTAGACAAATTATGCCCCTAATAAAATATTATGAGGCAACAGGTGATAAAATAGCTTTAGAGCTTGCAGAAAACTTTGCCTATTATAATGCTTTTGAAGATAGAGGAGTTGATGAAAAGGGTAATTTTTTGGTTAAGTATCCTCCTGATAAAGTTCATTTTCATTCCGTAGCCGGAACAATAGCAGGACTGTTACGATATGGAATTTTAGTAAAGGATATGAAATTTATAGAAAAAGCAAAATCTATGTATGACTTTACTAAGAAATACGCGAGCAGTTTTGGTTGGTTTCCTGAATTTTTCCGAGAAAAAGAAGTATGTGAGGCTTGTTGTGTGGCTGATATGGTTGAGAATGCCATTCTTTTAGCTAAGGCTGGGTATCAGAAATACTGGAATGATGCAGAAAGATTTATTAGAAATCACTTAATTGAAAGTCAACTCCTGGATACCAGTTGGATTAAATGTACCAGGTCAAAACCAGATACGGAAGATTCAACTTATGATAATGTGGCTAAAAGAGCCTTTGGTGCTTTTGCTGGCTGGTCGCTGCCCAATGATTTTTCTTCTCATCGATATATCCCCTATGATATCATGAATTGCTGCACCTTTAATGCCATGCATGCTCTCTATGTTGCCTGGGAGAATATTATCATCGAAGAAGCAGGTAGAGTTTATATAAACTTGTTATTAAACAAAAACTCTGACTTACTTGAAGTAATAAGTTATCTCCCTCATGCAGGCAAGATTGAGTTACTCATTCATAAAGAGATACCCTTTCTCTATCTTAGAATTCCGGATTGGGTAGAACGAGAAAAGATTCAGTTTAGCCTTACTGATAAGGATAAACAACAAAATAGAGAAAAAAAATGGGTAGGAGAATACCTAAGAATAAATGGATTAAAAGAAAAAAGCAAAGTTAAGGTTACTTTTCCCATAAGGACGGCTAAAATTTCTGAGACTATTTATGGGGAAAAATACACTCTTGAATGGCGTGGGGATACAGTAGCTGATATTATGCCTACCGGAAAGGTATTTCCTCTTTACCAAAAAAGGGAATTTAAGAACCCGGTTTGATAGCATAATAATGAACCAAAATTTCCAGGGAAAAAATAAGGATTTTAGGGAGCTTCGATAAACAAAATCCTTCATTTATGTGGTTTCTTTCTTAATTTGTCTTTGCGTACTCTGTGACCTCTGTGGTTAAGTTTTGACATTACTAAATAAATTTAAAAAGGTAATTAAATGAAAATGAAAGCGGCCGTATTTTATGGGATAAAAGATGTAAGAATGAAGGAAATAGAGGTTCCTGAAATTGGTCCTTCAGAAGTTCTGGTAAAGATAAAAGCGGCTCTTACCTGCGGGACGGATAGAAAGATGTACCTCAGGGGATATCACCTCGTTAAACCTCCCTTTGTCTTTGGACATGAATTTGCCGGAGATATAGTAAGGGTGGGAAGTAAGGTAAAAAACTTCAGAGAGGGAATGAGGGTGGTAGCGGCAAATTCTGCTCCCTGTAATCACTGTTTTTACTGTAAGATAGGAAGGCCCAGCATGTGCGATAACTTAACCTTAAGACTTAGCGGAGCGTTTGCCGAATATGTAGAAATCCCCTCCCCTATTGTGGAGCAAAATCTTCTGGAAATTACCTCTCATGTATCTTACCAAGAAGCTGCCCTGGTAGAGCCCTTAGCCTGTGTTGTGCATGGGATAGAGGAATCAAACATAAAGTTAGGAGATACAGTAGTGGTAAACGGGGCAGGACCTATAGGTTTGATGTATGTTCAGTTAGCTAAGTTAAAGGGAGCCAGGGTTATTTCTACAGACATAGAAGAGGAAAGATTGAAAACAGCTAAAGAATTGGGAGCTGATGAGTTGATAAATGTCTCTTTGGTGGACAATCAGATACAGGCAGTGAGAAATCTAACCGAGAGAAAAAGAGGGGTGGATGTAGCCATAGAGGCAGTGGGACTACCGAAGATTTGGGAAAAAACCATTCACATGGTCAGAAAAGGTGGGGTAGTTAACCTCTTTGGAGGTTGCGCCTCTGGAACCAAAATAACCATTGATACTAAATTATTACACTATTCAGAGATTACCATAAAAGGAGTGTTTCATCACACCCCTCAATATGTGAAAAGAGCCCTGGATTTAATCTCTCAGGGAAGCATAGATACAAACTCTTTTATAACAGGTGAGTTTGCTTTAAGCGATTTCCCTGATGTCTTAAATATGATGATAAATCATCAGGGAATAAAAATTGCCGTGATACCGTAAAAAAATAAATTAAGGCAGAACTTACCTTCAATTTGCTGATTTGGGAGACAAGGCCTTAAATTGTTTGACTGAAAAAATACAAAAGATATAATTGGAATTACTGGCCGAAAGGGCAAGGTAAAAGTTCTTTGAGAATAAGTTCATACAAATTGTTAATACTTGAAAGGTTAGCTCTTGGCTAAAAGAAAAGCTAAAAATAAGGCCGGAAAGGAGGTGGGATAGGTAAATAGGCTGTTAGTTCCCAATATAAAAAACCCAAATCATAGAAAGGAGGAAAAAAGTGATGCGAAAATTAATGGTTGTGCTGTTAAGTGGGGCAATATGTTTATTAGTAGTAGCGCCACTGTTAGCGGAGACAAACTGGGGTTGGTCTACCCTGCAAGAGTATGAAGAAGTTACCGGAAACAAAATAGAGCAATTCAGTGAAGCTCCTATGTTAAGATTGAAGGTAGCCGCCGGTGAGCTTCCCCCAATAGAGGAAAGACTTGGTGAGGAGCCTTTAGTGGATAAGCCATTTGATGAGGTTGGAACCTATGGAGGAGTGCTTCGCCTGGGTATGATGACTAAGACTTTCCAGGCTCCAGTTACACTCCGCACAGTAGAATATACGTTAAATCTGGATCGCACGGCCACAAAAGTAGTGCCGAACATTGCCAAAGGCTGGGAATTCTCAGATGAAGGGAAAACCTTCACCCTGTACTTAAGAAGAGGAACGAGGTGGTCCGATGGTGCACCTTTTACTGCCGATGACATTCTTTTCTTATGGGAAGGTGTGATATTAAATGATGAGATTATGCCAGTTAAGCCTGCACAGTGGATGCCGGGTGGGGAGTTAATGAGGGTAGAGAAAGTAGATGATTACACAGTTAGTTACCATTTCAGTAGACCTTATTGGAGTGTAGTTTGGCATTTCTCCGGTACAGCGTTCCGGGGAGCTCAAAATGATGTTTTCTTGCCTAAACACGCTCTTAAAAAGTATCATATTGATTACAATCCTGAGGCAGATGAGCTGGCAAAAGAGGAAGGTTACGATCACTGGTGGCAGCTTTTTAATGAAAAAAGATATTTCCACCCTGTTTTGAGACAACCAGGTCCAGACATTCCTATCATGGGTCCCTGGATAGTAAAACAAACAATACCCGAAGGATTGGTACTTGAGCGAAACCCCTACTATTTTAAAATAGATACTGCTGGTAATCAACTTCCCTATATCGATACGGTTAAAGCTACTGTATTTGGAGACACTGAGGGGATGATCTTGAGAGTGGTATCCGGGCAATACGATTATTGTGATTTTGCTCTTACTAAGCCAAGGGATTATCCTGTCTTTATGGAAGGGGCGGAACAGGGAGAATATTATGTGTGGTTAATCAAGAGTCTCCGCGGTGGAGTTTTTGGTTATTTCTTTGACCAGAATTACACTAAAGATCCGGTTATAGGTGAGCTTTTGAGAGATAAGAGATTTCGCCAGGCCCTGTCTATGGCAGTTAATCGTGAGGAGATTAATGAGATTTATGCCCTTGGAATGGCCGTACCACGCGCAGCGGCGCCTCATCCAAGCTGTAGCTTTTACAAAGAGGAATGGGAGATGGCTTATGCTGAATATGAACCAGAGAAAACTAATAGAATTTTAGATGAAATAGGATTGGAAAAACGGGATAAGGAAGAATATCGCCTTAAAGCTGATGGTGAAACTCTCCACATAATAATAACATTTGACAGCTCTACCGATCCTATAATGGCCGAGCTAATCAAAGAGTATTGGGAAGAAGTTGGAGTTAAGACCTCTCTCAAACCTGTAGACGCCGCCTATCTGTTCTCACTTTGGGCGGCTGGTGATTTTATCGTTTCCTACTGGGACTGGACTAATACTACAGAACCTGCAATTGCAGCGGGTCTGTGTGCCCGTCTTCAAGGGGACTGGTGGGCACCTAAATGGTGGCTGTGGCGGAGTACGAAAGGTGAACAAGGTGAAGAGCCACCAGAAGAGTTGAGTAGAATGTGGTCTTTGTATTTCGATGAGGTACCATATCTTTCAGAGGAGGAAAGAAACGAGGCAATACAGGAAGTGTTCGACCTCTGGGCTGAGAATGTGTGGTATATGGGTACTATAGGCATGATACCTTATCCCTCTATGACAAACATTAACCTGAAAAATATCAATACCGATACTTACACTGGTGCCTCGGTAGGGTTTGGTACATTCAATCGTCTGTACCAGGCTTTCTGGAAGAAGTAGCAAGAAACCAACAAGGATTTCTGCCTTTTCTTTCAGGCAGAAATCCTTGTTTTCCAAATATGTAAACAGGGGCTCCTTTCTTTGGTGCTATCGGAAATTCCTTGCAACAGGTGATATCAAACCAAGTTTGGCGAAAATATAAAATACCGGATTCGAAGGTTCTAAAATCGAATACATATGGAGGTATGAATGATGTACCAAGATATTTATAAGGTTTGCGAGCAGATTCATGGTGCTAATTATATTCCCTCTTATGCTAAGAATTTTGTGGAGATGTGGGACAATTATCAAAAAGAGGTTATCAACCAGGAGTTAGGATATGCTGAGAATTTGGGTTTAAACAGCGTAAGAGTTTTTTTGCATTACTTGGTGTATCAGAAAGACCATCAGGATTTTTTAAATAAACTGGAGGATTTTTTATCCCTTTGTAGCAATCATAAAATTAAGCCAATGTTAGTTTTATTTGATGGCTGCCTTGGCTTCTCTGATGAAATTAAAAATGGTTACTTGAAAGGATGGATAGCTAATCCTGGTTATGATTTGTTGGGCCAGGAGCATTGGGGAAATTATGAGGAGTATATAAAGGATATCGTTGGCTCTCATCTTCAGGATGAGCGAATTGCCTTTTATGATATTATGAATGAGCCTTTCAAAGCTTTTATCTATCTTTATCCAAAAAATGGTGAGCCTCGTTATGAAGAATTTGCCACAGTTGAGCCAAAAGAGATATTAATAGGGGGAGAATATGTCAGGTTTGTGGCTCATTTTGCCAATCTTGTAAAAAGTCTTCAATCTAAAATTCCTCTAACAGTTGGGGTAGTGAATCCTTTGCATAACAGAGAAATCTATGCCTTTGAGGATGTTGTATCCTTTCACAGTTATCCTTATGATTTCAGACGAATAATAGAAGATTTAAAAGAGACCAGGATAGTATCAAAGCATGAGAAAAAGCCCATTTTACTTACTGAGTGGGGTGGAAGTCTTTTTCCTCCTTATCCAATAGGGGTGGAAAAACTTTCACCAAAAAATCGCCAAATTATCTGCGATGAGGCTCAACTTGCCTATTTTAAAGATGCATTGCCAGTTATTATAAAAGAAAAAATAGGTTTCTATATCTTGCAGCTTATGATTTCCAAATTTACTCCCAATCATAGTTTGATTCATCCAGGAGGAAAGAAACGTCCGGCTGCTTCTTTTTTAAAGGAATACCTTGCTTCTAAGTAATGGAGTTCTTTTTTAATGAAAGGTAATGTAAGAAATAATATGAAAGATAAAAGGATGACATAATCTGGTAGCCCAAGCTTCAGTAACACAGGCTTCCAGCCTGTGTCCTCTATGGGCAAGATACCTGTGCCACCAGGGGGAGGCAAGTCAATTTCACTGAAACACTTTCTATTAAGAGGTTTAAAACAAGACTATAATAGGAGAGCCCTGACAAGGGAAAAGGCTAAAAAATAAAGCTGGAAAGGAGGTGAAAATATGGACAGACAGGTCATCAGCTCCTAATATAAAACGAATAAATCATATCAAGGAGGAAAAAAGTGATGCGAAAATTAATGGTTGTGCTGTTAAGTGGGGCAATATGTTTATTAACAGCAGCTCCACTGTTAGCGGAGACAAACTGGGGTTGGTCTACCCTACAAGAGTATGAAGAAGTTACCGGAAACAGAATAGACAAGTTCCATGAAGCCCCTGAGCTAAGATTAAAGGTAGCCGAAGGTGAGCTTCCTCCAATAGAGGAAAGACTCCCTGAGGAGCCTTTAGTGGATAAACCATTTGAAGAGGTGGGAACCTACGGGGGAACCCTTCGCCTGGCTATGTTGAATATGGCTTTCTGGGCTCCATCTTCATATCGCCCAACAGAATACATGCTCAATCTGGACCGCACGGCTACAAAAGTAATACCCAACATCGCCAAAGGTTGGGATTTCTCGGAAGATGGAAAAACTTTCACTTTGTACTTCAGAAAAGGAATGAAGTGGTCCGATGGTGCACCTTTCACAGCCGATGATATTCTCTTCTTCTGGGAAGCTGTTATTTTGAATGACGAGGTCACCCCAGTTAAACCCAGACAGTGGATGCCGGGCGGTAAACTAATGATTGTAGAAAAAGTAGATGATTACACAGTCAGTTTCCATTTTGAGAAATCTTACTGGAGTATACCCTGGCGGATGTGTGGCTCCTCGTTCACTGGAGCTCAGAATGATATTTTCTTGCCTAAACATGCGCTTCAAAAGTATCATATTGATCATAATCCTGAGGCAGATGAGCTGGCAAAAGAGGCCGGTTACGATAATTGGTGGGAGCTTTTCAACGAAAAAAGATATTTCCACCCTATCTTTCGACAACCAAATATAGATATTCCTGCTGTGGGTGCCTGGTTAACCAAACAAATACTAGCCGAAGGAGTGGTATATGAGCGAAACCCCTATTTCTGGAAGGTGGATACTGCTGGTAATCAACTCCCCTATATTGATACCATTAAAGCTACTCCCTTTGCAAACGCAGGAATGCTCGTCTTGAAAATGGTATCCGGAGAATACGATTATATGGATTTCGCTCTTACTAAGCCAGCAGATTACCCTGTTTTAATGGAAGGAGCGGAAAAAGGAGGATACTATGTCTGGTTACTCAAGAGTCTCCGTGGTTCAGCTTTTGGCTATTACTTTAACCAGAATTATGCTGAGGATCCGGTCATAGGTGAGCTTTTAAGGAATAAGAAGTTTCGCCAAGCCCTATCTTTGGCGGTTAATCGTGAGGAGATTAATGAGATTTATGCTTTTGGTAAAGCCACACCACGTCAAGCAACGGTTCATCCAAGTTGCAGCTTTTACAAAGAGGAATGGGGTACGCTCTATGCTGAATATGATCCAGGGGAAGCTAACAGAATCTTAGATGAAATAGGAATAAATAAACGGGATAAGGAAGGGTATCGTCTTAGACCTGATGGTAAAACTCTCCATCTGATAGTATTAATCAACATTGGTCAGGCACCTGAGATGGCGGAGTTAATTAAAGAGTACTGGGAAGATGTGGGAGTTAAGACCTCTATTAATCCCATAGACAACGTTTTATTGGGTGAGCGTCGCACTTCTGGTCAATATATGGTTTCCAACTGGGGCTTCGGTAATACTGCAGAGCCTGCTGTTGCAGCAGGTGGACTGGGCTATCTGTACGGAACCTGGTGGTCTCCCCAGTGGATGGCCTGGTGGAATACGAAGGGTGAAACAGGAGAGGAGCCACCAGATGAGGTAAAAAGAATGTGGTCCTTGTATGATGAGGTCCCCTATCTTGCGCCAGAGGAAAAATACCAGGCACTGCAGGAAGTTTTCGATATCTGGGCCGAGAATGTCTGGTACTTTGGTACTGTAGGCATGACCCCTTTTCCCTCTGTAACGAATATTAACCTGAAAAATGTCTGTACCGATACTTACACTGGCGCCTCTGTAGGATTTGGCACATTCAATCGTCTGTACCAGGCTTTCTGGAAGAAGTAGAAAGAAACCAACAAGGATTCCTGTCTGAAAGAAAAGACAGAAATCCTTGTTTTCCAAAAGAGCCTAAAAACTAACTTGTAGTATATGTTGCGTTTTTTATATAATTTACACCTTATTCCTTACTTTTATCATTTATAGAATTGTGTCTTTCAAAAATCCTGTTTGACACTTAATCTATCTCCCATATCGTTTAGGGAAGGATTAATACGGTAGGATTTATGAAACTCTGAATTATAGAGGTGCTATTTTGAGTAAGATCCTCACATCCAAAGAAGCAGTAAAGTTAATAAAGAATGGGGATACTGTTGCTATCGGAGGATTCGTTGGCAGTGGTCATCCAGAAGAGCTAACGAGTGCACTGGAAAAACGATTTCTTGAAACAGATAAGCCAATAGGCCTTACTATAGTAGGTGCGGCAGGACAGGGTGATGGACGGGATAAAGGGCAAAATCATCTTGCCCATGAGAAACTTGTCAAAAGGGTTATAGAAGGACATTGGAATTTAGTTCCTAAATTGGGCAAGCTGGCTATAGAGAATAAAATAGAAGCGTATAACTTTCCTCAGGGAGTGATTTCCTGTCTATTTCGAGAAATAGCTGGTGGTAGACCCGGCTTTATTACTCATACAGGGCTCAAAACCTTTGTAGACCCGCGAATAAAGGGCGGAAAGATTAACAAGAGAACCAAGGAAAATCTGGTTGAACTTATAGAACTTTCAGGGCGAGAATGGCTGTTTTATAAAACATTCCCCATTCACGTTTCTTTTGTGAGAGGGACTACAGCTGATATGAGCGGAAACATTACTATGGAAAAAGAAGCAGGTTCATTAGAAATGTTACCCATGGCACAGGCTACCAAAAATTCTGGTGGTATAGTTATCGCACAAGTAGAAAGACTTTCACAGAACAGGAGATTTAAACCATATGATGTGAAGATACCCGGGATTTATGTAGATGTTATTGTGGTAGCAAAACCGGAGAATCATCCCCAGACATTTGCTGAACAGTATAATCCATCATACTCAGGAGAGGTATTTATTCCGCTTAGCGAGGTGAAACCATTACCACTAAATATAAAAAAGGTTATATCTCGAAGAGCTGTAATAGAACTAAGACCAAATGTCATCGTTAATTTAGGGATCGGTATGCCAGAAAGCGTTGCCTTGATAGCGGCTGAGGAGGGTTTGAGCAATCTAATGAGTCTCACAGTTGAAACTGGTGCCTGTGGAGGTGTTCCTGCAGGAGGATTGAGCTTTGGGGCATCCGCAAATCCTGATGCAATTATTGATCAGCCATATCAGTTTGACTTCTATGATGGTGGTGGCTTAAATACAGCATTTTTGGGCCTGGCTCAAGTGGATAAATATGGAAATGTAAATGTGAGTCAGTTTGGTCAAAGGTTAGCCGGGTGTGGTGGTTTTATAAATATTGCCCAAAATACGAAAAGGGTAGTGTTTCTTGGAGGATTCACGGCTGGGGGAGCTCATATTGATATTCAGGATGGAAAAATAAAAATTATAAAAGAGGGGAGAATTAATAAATTTCTCAATAATGTAGAACAGATTACATTTAGTGGTGAATATGCAAAAGATGTTGGAAAAAAGGTCCTGTATATTACAGAAAGAGCTGTTTTTGAATTAAGGAGGGAAGGAGTAACTCTAATTGAGATTGCTCCTGGTATCAATTTAGATAAAGATATTTTCTCTCAGATGGAATTCAAGCCAGAAATAGCGGATGATCTGCACGAAATGGACCTGCGAATCTTTAGAGAAGAAAAAATGGGGATAAAAGAGGAGATTCTATCCAAAAAAGAAAGGCACAAATGAGGATCGATAAGATTGGGGTTATAGGTGCAGGCACTATGGGCTGCACAATTACGCAGGTATTTGCCTCTAAAGGTTTCAATGTAATAATGAGAGACATAACTCCAGAGCTTATCAATGGAGGGATTGGAAGAATAGTAGAAAATTTGCAGAGAAGTGTAGAAAAAAAGAGGATAACAGAGAAGCAAAAGAAAGGGATAATGCAGTGTATCAGGGCAACTACGGAATTGAAAGATTTAAAAGAGGTAGACTTTATAATAGAGGCTATTTTTGAGGACTTTCACATTAAAAAAAGTCTATATGAAGAACTTAAATCAATCGGTAAGAAAGAAGCTATCATAGCATCTAATACCTCATCAATTTCCATTACAGCCTTAGCCTCATCAACTGGCAAGCCAGAAAAATTTGTGGGAATGCACTTTTTCAACCCCGCACAAATTATGAAACTTGTAGAAGTTATTGCCGGTGAGCAAACATCTGAGGAAACGATCAAAATCATCGAGGAACTTACCCGAAAAATAGGAAAAACACCAGTAAGGATAAAAGATTCGCCAGGTTTTGTCGTCAATAGAGCTTTAATGCCGCTTATAAACGAGGCCTGCTATATGTTGATGGAGGGAGTAGCAACTAAAGAAGGTATAGATACTGCTATGAAATTGGGAGCAAATCATCCCATGGGCCCTCTGGAATTAGCAGATTTAATTGGTCTGGATATATGTCTTGAAATAATGAAAGTGTTACACTATGAGTTCGGTGATCCAAAATACAGACCATGTCCCTTGCTAAAGAGAATGGTAAGTGCAGGTCACTTAGGGAGAAAATGCAGGAGAGGGTTTTATACCTATTAGAGATAATAAAATGAAACTCATTTTAGAAAAGAGGAGGAAACTCATATTTAGGAGAGGCACTACAGGAGCGGTAAAAAAATGAGTACGGTGGATATTGTAGGAGTGGGGATGACCACCTTTACCAAGCATCCCGATAAGACAGGAAGGGATTTAATCGCCCAAGCTGCCAGAGAAGCAGCATCCCATGTTGACAAAGGAATTAATCTTAAAAGGGATGTAAAGGCGCTGTTCGTAGGTTATTTCACCCCTGAGATGTACGAGCACCAGGGACACACATCAGCATTGTATGCCGAATGGCTGGGATTAAGCGGGATACCAGCATTCAGGACTGAAGCTGCTTGCTGTTCATCCTCTTGTGCAATTGCTACTGGTTATTGGGCGATAGCCTCTGGGTCATACGATGTAGTGATGGTTGCCGGTGTCGAAAAAATGACAGATCTGCCCACCACTGGGGTTACAGATGCCTTATCTGTTGGGGCAGATGATGTATATGAACTTCCAACTGGGGTGACTTTTCCTGGGCTGTTTGCCCTTATAGCTCAGGAATACTTTAAAAAATACAATGTTACCTGGGAGGAGATGCAAGCAATCCCCATTAAGAATCACTACAATGGTGCAATGAATCCCAAAGCCCAATTCAGGTCAGAGATCATAGATACGGCAAAGAGAGTAGGTGCAGAAAAGGGGGTAGTATTTAAAAATGAAATGGATTTCTTAGTATCCAGGTACAATCCAGTGATTGCCTATCCATTAAGGCTTTTTGATTGTTGCCCCATATCTGATGGGGCTGCGGTAGCATTTCTGACTAAGGGTGAGATATCAAAAAGATA
>JAUWZM010000118.1 GCA_030615365.1 Candidatus Aerophobota bacterium
GTCGGGTAAAAATTCTATGTATAGATTTTTTGTCAATGACCCGGTAAGGTTTGAAAGATCAATTAAAGTGAGCCTTGAACACGGTCATGCGAATAACTTAGCTAATGATTATTCCAGTGTAGCTTACTGGTATCAAAATGAACCTCATAAAGAGTTCGCTCCCCTGCTTCCTGCAAAAAAAAGATTTCCCATTTTACCTTTAGAAGGGGAAAAACTCATAGAAAAGGAAAGAAAAATTTACCAGATAATGCAAAAAGAAGGAGGAATTTTCTTTTGGTTTAGATTTCCACAGGACATAAAAAAGATACTATCCCTGCGAGGACAAATTGATGAAGCATTTGATAAGGAGGAGTATCAAAAGGCTTCTGCGCTCTGGGATGATATTCTGGAAATAACCAGGATTAAAATTCAATAACCAGGTCCAAAAGATACTATTTTTCAAGGTGAAAATCCCCATCATTTTAACATGAGACCACATTGACTACAGGACTACCAGACTATATGGAGGATAAAAAGTAATGAGACTGCTTAAAAAACTTAAAAATTCTAAGGTAAGAGCAGGTTATCTTTTTATATTTCCTTCCTTACTGGTAATATTAACATTTTCTATTTATCCAATGATCAACACTTTCATCTTTAGCTTTTTTAGATATGATGCTATGGAAATAAAAAAATTCATTGGCCTTAGCAATTATAATGAACTCTTTAATGATCCTTTGATCTGGAATAGCTTAAGGGTTACCATTTACTATGTTGTTGGTTCTCTTCCAGCAGCTATTTTTATCAGTATGGCAATAGCCTTAATAATCAATGAAAATTGGTTTAAATTTCGGAATTTTTTTACTACAATTTATTTCCTGCCCGTGGTAATTTCTATGGTTGCTGCTGCCTTTGCCTGGAGATGGTTTCTTAACCCTATGTTCGGCCTGGCGAATTCACTCCTTGAGATGATTGGATTACCTGCTCAAGAATGGTTAGGAAATCCTAAAATAGCTATGATTAGTGTAATATTGGTAAGCATTTGGAAAAATTTGGGATTTTTTCTAATTATATATATAGCTGCTCTACAAGGCATTCCTGATGTTTATTATGAAGCTGCCAAAATAGATGGGGCTTCTAAATGGCATCAAATAAGATACATTGTCTGGCCTCTTCTTGCTCCTACTACTCTTTTTATCAGTGTAATGGGTATCATTGGAGGATTCCAGGTATTCGATCAGGTGTTTATATTGACCGGGGGAGGACCGGTGAATGCTACCAGAGTTACTGTTTATTATATCTGGCAAAGTGCATTTTCTCAGTTTCGAATGGGTTATGCCTCTTCTATCGCAACTATCTTATTTTTACTTATATTGGGCATAACCTGGGCTCAATGGAAGTACTATCTTAGCCAAATAGAACTATAGTACCCATACTTTGGCACTTTTTGATTAAAAATGAAATTCAATATAAATATTTTAGTCAGGGTTATTTTATATGTAGTTGTCGCTGTAGGAGGTTTAATTTTATTCCTTCCCTTTTTTTGGATGATTTCTGTGTCACTGCAGACAACTACTCAACTTTATAGATGGCCTTTAGAGCTGTTGCCTTCTCCTATTTATTTGCGTAATTATTTAGTAGCCTGGACCAGTGCTCCTGTTGCTCGTTTTTACTCTAACAGTATTTTTGTATCATTTATTGGCACTGGCGTCTCTTTGATTTTCTGTAGTCTGGCTGGATTTTCCTTTGCTCATTATCGATTTCCTGCTCGTAATCTAATTTTTGTTCTCATCTTATCCACATTGATGCTTCCTGTTCATGTAAGAATAATTCCTCTTTTTATCTTGATGAAGAATTTTGGTTGGCTCGATACTTATCAGGGATTGATTGTTCCTGGCCTTGCTAATGCTTTTGGAATCTTTTTAATGAGACAATTTATGAAATCTATACCAGAAGCACTTTTTGATGCTGCGAGAATAGATGGATGTTCCGAGTTTAGAATTTTTGCTCAGATAGCTTTACCTCTAAGCAAGCCTGCTTTAGCTACTTTGGGGATTTTTATATTTATGACCCAGTGGAATGATTTTTTTTGGCCCCTCCTTGTAGTTAAAAGCGAGGAAATGAAAACTCTACCTTTAGCTATAGCTGCCCTTTCTCAGGCGCAATCTGGTTACGTAAGTACCTGGCCTGAGGTTATGAGTATGGCTATTATTATAACTATTCCTACTATTTTAGTTGCCATTCTCTTCCAGCAATACTTTAAAAAAGGTCTTACATTAACCGGTCTCAAAATGTAATTGAATGAGGAGGCTCTGGGAGAAGGAAAAGCTAAAATAAGGCCGCAGGGAGGTGAGAATCAGGTAGATCATTAGATTAAGATAAAGGGAAGCTTTCTAAAAAGAAAAATGTAAAAGGGTTAGTTTCTCTTTTGGGAAGCTTTCAGGGAAAATGTAAAAATTTAAAAAGGAGAGAGGAATGAACAAAATTAAATTTTCATTCGCGGTAAGTGTAGGCATGATTTATTTACTTATGTCGATAGGATCAGCTCTTGCTGCACCAAAGATAGAGATATCTATGTCTGTTTGGGGCATGCCCTGGGAGAATATTCTATATACAGATATTGATATCCCAGAGTTTCAAAAGCAAAATCCCGACATTAAAGTAAAATTTTATCATTTTCCGGCAGGGAATTATGCTGATAAGCTGATGACTCTATTTGCTGGAGGAGAAGCGCCTGATGTAATGCGTGCGATTAATTTTCAGCTTCCACTATTTTCATCTAAACATGTTTTTGCTCCATTGGATGAATATATAGATGGTCCAGAAGGATTCGATCGAGATGATTTTGTCTCCGGGGTTTGGGAAGGAGTTAAAATAAAAGGTAAAACTTATGCTATACCTACAGATACAACTGTTGTTGATGGTTTATTCTACAACAAAGATATGTTTGATGAAATTGGACTTGAATATCCTACTAATGATTGGACCTGGGATGAGGCAATTGAGGCGGCAACCAAGTTAACAGTTAGAAAAGCTGGACGAGTTGGCGTGTATGGCTTAAATATGATGCCCAATCACCCCTATACTCTCTTTTCTTTTATGCCTGGTACGGGAGCAAAACTATGGAATGAAGATAAGACCAAATGTATAATTAGTAATCCTGAAACTGTAGCTGCTATAGAATTGATGCAAGATTTAGTATTTAAGTACAGAGTAAGCCCTTCACCTGCAGAGATTGGAAATATAGATTATGCTCAATTCTTTAAAGCCAATAGAGCGGCAATGATGTTAGCAGGAGTCTGGGTAGTTCCCTCGATCAAAAAAGATGCCCCTGGGATTAATTTTGCAGTAACCACAATGCCTAAGGGAACGGTAAGTAAAAAAGTTTACGCTGCTTCCTGTTGTTTTGCTCTAAATGCTCAGTCTGAATACTCTCAGGAAGCCTGGAAACTTTTAAAATTTCTTACCTCTACCGAAGCCTTGATGGATTACTGGCAAAAAACATGGGTTACCGCCCCTTCACGATTGTCGGTGCTAAACTCTCCTGATTTTAAAAATGTAACCGGGGTTCCAGGATATATTCCTGCCATAGAAACTGAACAAGAATTTGTCGAGAAAGTCCAATGGATATACGATATTCTCAAAAATGGATGGTTTACTATGGAATACGCTGGTCCTTATTTTACTCAACTTTTTCCTTTTCCTCTTATGCCTGCTCTTGACTCTGTTTTTCTTAAAGAGGGAAGAAAAGATGTTAAGGAGATGCTCGATAAATTACAGGCTGATGTTAATAGTAATATAGAAAAAGTAACACAAGATTAGTAGTTAATAAAGAGAAGAGGAACACATACACCCCCTCCCACAAGGGGGAGGGGGTGAGTATCATTATTCCCTCTGTCCCCTTTCTTGAATTAAATATGTTATTTTTAAAACAAAAGTCTTAAGATTGAATAAATGCGCATATAGGAAACTCTGTCTTTTAAATAAAAAAGGGGGAAGCATAAAAAATGTTAGAAAAAAGTAAAAGATATTCGGTTGGTATATGGGCACTAAAGGGATGTGCAGATCGTTTTGTCTCCAATGGATATGAGGAAAAGACAACAAGCTTACAAGAGGCGATTTTAAAAGCTTCCCAAATTAAGGGAATAAGAGCGATAGAATTTATGTCCAGTGACTTTGAACAAGTCTCTGTAAAGGAAATTAGAGATTTACTAAAGAAGAACAACCTCATAGTTTCAGGCATTTTAGTAAATACCTTTTCTCGGAAGTGGAAATTAGGAGCATTTTCTAATACCGATGAAACTCTGCGCCAGGAATCCATAGAAGAGGGACACAAAGCCGTTGCCATAGCCAATGAATTGGGGTGTCAAACAATAACCTTATGGTTGGGCTCTGATGGTTTTGATTATCCCTTTCAGGTGAATTATAAGGACCACTGGCATCTTCTTATGAAATCAATTGAGAGATTAACCCAGGAGCACCCTGACAAAAGGTTTGCCCTGGAGTATAAACTGAAAGAGCCAAGAAAACATATGACCATTGGAACAGCTATGAAAGCCTTCTATATAGTGCAAAAATTAAAGAGAAATAACCTTGGGGTATTGATTGATTTTGGACATGGTTTAATGGCAAAAGAAAACCTTGCTGAAACGGTTTCAATATTGAACGGGGAAGGAAAATTATTTGGCATTCATTTCAATGATGCCTATAGAGAGTGGGATGATGACTTAATTGCTGGTTCCGTCAATATATGGGATTCTCTTGAGTTTCTTTACTATTTAGATGAAGTGGGATATGATGGGTGGATATCCTTTGATATCTTTCCCTTTAGAATGGATGGTTCAAAAGCAGTAGAGATATGTGTAAAGAATACCGATAACTTGATAAAACTAACTGAGAGAATACACAAAGACAAGTTAAGAAAGGCACAGACCTCCGGGAAGGCAGAAAATACTTTAGAGATTATTTATCAGATTCTCGAAATATCATAGATTGAAGAAACCACAAGCAATGAGAAACGAAGGAAGAAAAATAGAGAAGCGGGAGGAAGAAAATTGGGAGAAAGTCTATGGCTAAATAAGATAAAAGGCTCTATTCTGGGAGGAGCAATTGGGGATGCGCTGGGCGGTCCTTTGGAAGGAAGAACTCCAGAATACATTAAGGAACGTTTCAAAGGCAAACTCACCGATTTAGCAGAATACGAGCGAAAAAATCCTAAAGGGGCTAATATATCTATTGAAAGGGGGACTTATACTGACGATACTCGACTTAAGAATATTTTATGTAACGCAATAGTAAGAAAGAAGGGAAGAATTTCAGCAGATGATTTCGCTCAAGCCATAATGGAGGAGATGGATCCTGAATTGTTCTGGCCAGGAGAAGCCATAGTGTATCACAAAGTAAATGTGATAAATATATATAAGAGGCTACAGAGAAGTGCCAAATTAGTCTCCCCCGAACAACTCTTCTCTCTTTCCCCGAGAAATATTGGAAAAGGCAATATTCCTGCAGATGATGCAGCTATGAGCATATCTCCTATAGGTCTTCTAAATCCAGCCAATCCTGAACAGGCGGCTCAGGATGCCTATGAAGTTGCCTCGGTTATTCAGGATGGTTATTCTTTAGGAGGTGCGGTAGCTGTTGCTTCTGCAGTAGCTGAAGCGATGAGTCCAAAAACTGATTTAAATAAAATAATAAATGAAGCGATGAGATACACTGATAAAGCTAACTGTCTATCTATTGAAAAAAGCGTTGATATAGCGAAAAAAGCTGCTTCTTTTTCAGAATTCAAGGAAACTTTTTATCAAGAAATGCTCACAGGATTTGTGGATGTTCTGGAAGTTGTCCCTTCTTCTTTAGGAATTGTGTATCTATTAGGGAATAACTTTGAACAATCAGTGATAGAAGGAGCAAATTTTGGAAGGGATTGCGATACCATAGCCTCCATTGTAGGAAGCATCGTGGGAGCATATTTAGGAATTGAATCCTTGCCAAAAAATTGGGTAAGAACTATAATAAAAGCAAACCCTGAGCCTAACTTAATGGAAACATCAACTGGTATTTATGAAGCGTTAAAACAGGAAATTGAAAAAACCGAAGAGTATATTAAAGATGTTAAATTGTATCTTTAGTTTTCTGGATATTTCATTATAAGTGACAAGATATAAGGATAGAGATCTCTGAAAAAAGTCTGAGGCTGCTCTTTGCTCGGTGCTTTCCGGGCGCCTGCGGCTAAGTTCTACTCTTATCTTTATGCCGTAGCTCTTATAGGCGATGTATCAGGTTACAGGATAACTAAGAGTTTGAACGCATAGACCC
>JAUWZM010000124.1 GCA_030615365.1 Candidatus Aerophobota bacterium
GGAGAGTCGGTGAGAAAGAAATATGGAAAATAAGTTGACATAAAGTTGCCACTTTTTGTATAATAGAAATGGGAAATGTGAAGGATTAATTAGTGGTAAACTTTCAACCAGAATAAGTGGCAAGTTTCATCGGAATATCCATCAGTCTTCTCAATTCTTATTTGCCATAGTTTTGTCTCTGGTTTTTCTTCCATTGAAATATCTTTTTTCCTTTATTATACTTTAACCTTGAGGATATTTCAAGCCAACATATCAAATCATCTTTCCTCACAGTTTGTCAGCTTTTATCTTTATCTAAATTTTAAACGCGACGCCTTGACAAATAAAAAGTAAGTGATACAATTGTAATTGAGATTGAATTGCAATTAGGAGGTAGTGTTGATCGCCGCAGAGGATAGATTTAAAAGTTATCTTAAATCAAAGGAACTAAAATTTACTCCTGAAAGACAGGCTATCTTAAAGGAGATATTATTTTTTCATAAACATTTCAATGTAGATGAGCTTTATGAAAGATTACATAGACACACCAAGAATATCTCTCGAGCTACTATTTATAGAACTCTTCCTTTATTAATAGAAAGTGGTTTAGTTGAAGAAACATTTCATTGTCAAGATAAGTCCAGCTACGAACATATCTTTGGTCATAAGCATCATGATCATATACTCTGTATAGAATGTGGGAAGATTATTGAATTTAGAGAGGAAGGAATAGAAAAATTACAAGAAATGGTCTGTAAAAAATATGATTTTCATTCTATTGAACATAGGCTGGGAATCAAAGGATACTGCAAGGAGTGCTATGAAAAGTATAAAGACAATACTTAGAAGACTGGAGGGGAAATGGACAATCTTTTAAACTTATCTGTAGGAGAAAATGCTCGTGTAGTAGCTGTGCAGGGAGGAATGGGGATGCAGCGGCATTTAGCTAATTTGGGAATTATATCGGGGAAAAAAGTCCGTAAAATTACTGCTCAACCTATGGGAGGTCCTATAATTCTGGAAGTAGAAGGAGGAAGGATAGCCATTGGAAGGGGAATGGCTCAAAGAGTTAAGATAATTAAGGAGCTACAATGAGGGTTCTGCTTATAGGAAATCCTAATGTAGGCAAAAGTGTTATTTTCAGCCGCCTTACTGGCATTAAAGTTATTGCCTCCAACTATCCAGGGACAACTATAGAGTTCCTGGAGGGAAGCGTAATGATTGACGGGGAAAGATTAAAAATAATTGATGCTCCAGGAACTCATTCTCTCATTCCTTCCGATAAAGCTGAGGAGGTAGCAGTAAATCTTTTAATGGAGGAAAAGACAGATTTGATTATAAACATATTAGATGCTACGAACTTAGAGAGAAATCTTTATCTCACTCTTCAAATAAGAGAAATGGGAATACCTATGATCTTGGATTTAAATATGATAGATGTAGCAAAAGAACAGGGGGTACAGATAAATACCGCTGCTCTGGCTGAAGAGATAGGAGTACCTGTTATACCAACTGTAGCTATAAGTGGGGAGGGAATTCAAGAGATCCGTCAGACTATAAAGAGAATAGTAAGCTCCCTTAGACAGCAAGCATCTAACGAGACAGAAAGGTAGAATGAAAATAAGATTTGAACCAAAAATAGAAAAAGTTATAGAAATTATAAGCGAGAAAACAAATCTACCCCGCTGGCAAATAACTCTTGCTCTGGAGGGAGATGAAAAGTTCAGGGATAAGATACCCTCTGCTGTATTTCAGCAAACGGTAAAGGAGATAGAGAAAGACCATCAAGAAACAATAGAACTCACCATATTAAAGGCAAGATTTGGTCAGGCGGGAGCCATTACCAACCGGGTGCAAAAAATTCATCACCGTCATCCCACCTTTTTAGAAAAATTAGGAGATGCAACCGTAAAACCTATCAGCGGCCTTCCCATTGCTGCAATTATTCTCTATGGAATATTTAAAATCTTTGTTACTGTAGCTGGTTTTATCACTGATGGTATATTGACTCCCTTTTTTGAAGGTCCCTACGATAATTTTGTCCGTCCTTTAGTAGAGAGGTTATTTTCTGAAGGAATTATGCGTAATATGCTAATAGGAGCTTCGGGAACAGGATATTTAGAATCTTTTGGGATTCTTACTACAGGAATTTATGTTCCTATAGGAATTGTTCTTCCGGCTGTCCTAATTTTTTATATTCTCCTCACCTTCCTGGAAGATGTAGGTTACCTACCCCGATTGGCAGTTTTGGTAGACAGTATATTTCATAAGATAGGCTTGCATGGTTATTCTATTATTCCAGTTATCCTTTCTTTTGGGTGCAATATCCCTGGAGTGATGTCTTCTCGTATCCTGAAAACTAAAAAACAGAGATTTATGATGCTTACTATGCTGGGAATTTCTATACCCTGTATGGCTCAAACTGCTGTAATTCTCAATATCATTGGACCTTTTGGCTCTAAATGGGTCATTTTGATTTATCTTATCCTTATGATTATTTTTGTTAGTATGGGAGCTGGACTTAACCGAATCTTACCGGGAGAAACTCCCGAGATAGCTATAGAAATACCACCTTACAGGAGACCAAGAATTTCTAATTTACTCATGAAGACCAGCTTGAGAATGAGGAGCTTCCTCCTGGATGCTGTTCCCTGGGTTTTTGTGGGAATCATATTTGTTAATCTTCTTTATTCCCTGGGAATAGCTCAATTACTCTCTGCAGTGACAGGGCCTGTTCTGGGAGGATGGCTTGGGCTTCCCCGGGAGGCTATTTATCCATTGATAATAGGGTTTTTAAGAAAAGATGTGGCCACAGGTCTTTTAGCTCCTCTTTTAAGAAATGGAACTATTGACCTTTACCAATCCATAGTGATTGTAGTCGTCTTAGCTATTTACTTTCCCTGCGCAGCAACCTTTGCTGTTTTCTTGAAAGAGTTGGGAATAAAGGATACCATAAAAAGTACCCTTTTGATGTTGGGAATTGCCCTTGGAATAGGAGGACTGCTTCATTTAATTTTTAACTTTATTAGCTAAATAAAAAATGTTAAAATTGAGGCAACTATTACCATAACTATTTGGATTCAGCTGTTTTAGCTTTTTCGTATTCCTCTATTGCCTCTTCATACATATTTTTTTTCATATAGATATCACCCAGAAGAGAATGAGCCAGAGTGTCTTCTGGGTTAATCTCCAGTAATTTTTTTAAATTTAATTCTGCCTCATCCAAACGATTTTCTTTAAGATAAAGATGAGCTAAATTGAAGAGTGCATTGGTGTTTTGGGGATTGAACTTAATTTCTTTAAGATAAAAAGAAACAGCCCTTTCTACCTCTCCTTTCTCGTAATAAAGATTTCCCAGGCAATAGTAAATATCTTCAAACTCTCCCTTTTTATCTAAGATTAATTCGTACTGATCAATGGCTTCATCTATTTTATTTAGCTGAGTATACGCGTAACCAAGGTAATAATGGACAAGATAATTCTCTGGAATAACTTCAGCAGCTTTTTTCAGAGAAGAAGCAGCAAGAGTATACTCTCCCCTTTTAAGATGAAGATAACCAAATTCCATGTGAATATGAAAACTGTCAGGATCAATCTCTATCGCTTCTAGGAACATTTTTTCTGCTTCCTGGTATCTTTCCTCCTCCTGGTATATTTTTCCAAGATAGAGAAAAGAAAAAAAATCAGCAGGATTTTTCTCAATGGCTATTTTCAAAGACGTAATGGCTTTATCTCTTTTTCCTTGATGATAATAGATTTGACCAAGATCAGCATCTACTCCAGTAAAAACAGGATCAACTTGCTTCACTTTCACTAAAAGCTTTTCAGCTTCTGCCAGATTTTTCTGGATTTGAAGGATTTTAGCCAAATTATACATAGAGAAAACATGAAGAGGGTTTTTCTCCAGTTCCTTTTTATATTCTTGAGATGCGTTGGCGTAAAGTTCCTGATAAAAATAGATGTTTCCTAATTGAAAGTGAATTTCTGGATAATCAGGATTTAATTTTAGACATTTTTCAAGTTCTTCTCTGGCCAAAGGAAAATTTTTTTCAACAAAATATATAAGGGATAAATTATAATGGGCCTCGAAACTTTCCGAATTTAATCGTAGTGCCTTTACAAACTCTTCTTTTGCCTTTCCATACTCACCCTGGTGATAATAAGCTGTTCCCAAATTGAGATGGAGATTGGATTTTTCTTGAGAAAAAATGGGAAGAGAAAAAATGAGAACCACAATTACACAGCTTACCATATACCATTTTATTGACCTACCAGATAGAGAGAGAAAACTAAGAATTTTTTTTAAGTTCATAGATAACCTCCACTATTAAAGTAATTTTTTTCTTCTCTACTCCCGAGGGAAAAGGAGGGAAAGGAGAAAGTTCCCAGATGAGTTTCTCTGTAGCTTTATTGAGCTCAGGATAATGACTGAGATTGATGATCTTTACATCTTGTACCTCACCATTTTTAAGTAAGGTAAAATTTAATTCTACTTTTCCCTCTTCTTCTCTTTTTCTTGCTCCAACAGGATATTTCTTATTTTTTTCTATAATTTTTAGAACTGTTTTTAGATACTCATCAAACGAAGATGAATCTGACAATAGAGGGGAAAAATTGTTCTCGTCAATGTAAATATTTTGTGAAGGAGGAGGCAAAGTTGATGGAAAAAGTGCTTCATGTTTGTCAATTGGCAACATTGAAGCAATTGGGGAAGAGGGAAAGAAAAGAATTTCCTTTTTTTCTCCTTCCCTCAAAGGAAAGAGAAGATTTGTAGAAAGGAGTTTCTTTATTTTTCTTTTTTCAGGCTCAACCCAGAGTAATTTAGTGAATTGAGAGCGTATCTTTTCTCTTTCCAAGGGCATGGAATAAATCTTTTCTTCAAGTTTATCGTTAAGAACAGAAGTTTTTTTAGCAGACACTGTCTTTTCAATACACTGAAATTTTTCCAAAGAAACAGTAATTTTTGAAGGAAAAAGGTTGGAGTCTGTAAATTCAAGAATATCCCTCTTTGTTAAAAAAACCTTTTGTTTTCCATAAGAAAGGGGAGATGAAAAAATAATTCTTGGGTTATTTTTTATTTTCGGAATTTCTTCCTCAAAATTAATTTCAAGGGAGGGTAAATTTTCCTTTTTTAAAATTTTACCGGTCAATCCTATTAAAACTTCCTGATTATTGCGTATCGGAGAATAAAAATAAAGAAACGGAGTTTTTTTAAAAAAAGGTTTCTCCTTTCTCCTTTTCAAGGAGGTATCTTGAGCCCTGAAAACTAAGGAAAAATTACTTTCAGATAATTTGGGGGGTTCTTCACGCAGTTCAACAGGCAAATAATCAGGTAAAGACTTCGAAGGGAAAGATTTTAGTTTCTCTTTATTCTTTTCCAAAGAATAGTGTATCTTTTCCTTCATGGGAGACAAAGGCAGGGTGTGAATTCCAGTAAGACCAAAAGTTAAAGGAGCTTCCTGTGGAAAGATTCTCCTGTCCTTTAAAGGCAAATAATTAGGTAAAGAAGAGGGCAAGGGATGGCTCTGTTCTTTCTGGTAAAGAGAAATATTAGAAGAGGGTTCTTTTTTAAAAGGTAAAGACCTTGAAGGGAAAGATTCTATTTTCTCTTTATTCTTTTCCAAAGAATAGTGTATCTTTTCCTTCATGGGAGACAAAGGCAGGGTGTGAATTCCAGTAAGACCAAAAGTTAAAGGAGCTTCCTGTGGAAAGATTC
>JAUWZM010000048.1 GCA_030615365.1 Candidatus Aerophobota bacterium
GGGTTCCAGTTGAAAGCTGCCAGTTATTCCTGAATTTTCTTAAAAAGTGGCAGCTTTGTTCAGGAATGAGTGGCAACTTTAGCCTGGAATAGGTGGCAGGTTTGTTCAGGAATAGGTGGCAGGTTTGCGCTGGAATCTACAATACCCTTCAGTTTATCAATTCAACTACCATCTAAACCATGTTGTGTGCACGGATTATTTGTTCTTCCAGCGTATGAAAAGGGTGATGTGGATCATCTGAAGCCCACTTTATCTCTTTCATTTTCTTAAGGCAAGTCGAGCAACTTTTAAGTTCAGATGCCCATGGCACTTGCCAATCATATCTTTTACATGTCTCACAAAAAACGGCTATACAACGATAGGGCTTACCACCTATTTTATTCTTATTGCGAACATCTCCCCAGGCTTCCTGCCAAAAGCCACAAAATTTACACGCTCTATATTTTCGAGTTATTTTTCCCTCTGAGTTCTTAGACGCTCTGGGCCCATAAAACCCCAGAGTTTTGCATTGCGGACAGGGCAATGAACAACCACCAAGTGGAGCATGCCTTCCACAAAAAACATTTGAATTCTTCTCATCCTCCCAATGCTTCTCAGTATATTCTTTGTTCATAATTTAGTTTGCTCCCCCACTGGATAAAGTTTGAACCTGGGTAATGGAGACAGGTGAATGCTTCGGAATGCCGGTTCTCCTCAGACCGTAGTTTGGCCCTATCTTTTCTTTCTCAACGGGGTAATCTCAATAACATTGTGGTCTTTCTCAAATTTTATTCTGAAAGCGTCAAAGAATTCTTCTTGATCTAAAATTGCAAAAATACCAGATGCGGAAGCAAAACCTGCTAAAACTTGGGTTTTCTCATCCATTCCTACAATTTGAATCTGAATTTTATGACGAAAAGCTGGGATTCTACCTCCTTCAATTCCGCTGAACGTTTCTTTTTCTCCTTTTTCTAAATCCAAACCAATTTCTCTACCTAAATCAGCGTGAAATAAACATCTATCAGCACCAGAGTCAATAAGAGCATCAACAGTAACGCTACCCCTAGGTCCAAATAAAGTAACCGGAATTATTGGACGGCTAATCCACTTTTTCCCGGGCTCCTTTGTAGGGATTTTCAGGTAAGGGAATTTCATCTCTAAAAGGGGGGTACATAACTTACATCAAAAGGAGGAAGCTTAATAAAAACATATTCTCTGCTTTCCTTTTCAGCCTTTTCCCTCGCCTCCCTTAAGCTCTCTCCTGCCCCTAAAACTCTTTTGTGATCCAAAGATAAAGCAACCCATTTACCCTCATATGGTTTTAATTTTTCACTCAAATCAATAGGCTTTAAGATAGATGTTTTATCCTTCATAATTTTCCCCCCCCCTATAGGTGATTACCTCTTTATATTAAACAATTTTTCTCAAAATATCAAGCTTCTTTTGTTTATATTGGTTCATTCATATACCAACCAGAGAGGTTGTTACTTTACAGGCCTCCATAATTCTTTATTGCTTGGATTATTTTTTCTTTGATTTTCCGTGGTGAAGGGATAAAATCAAAAACAATCTTCCCGTAAGTTCCCGCTGATTCAATTTCAATATCCCCGAAACCAAAGATCCTTCCCCAAATTCCAAACCTGCAGGTTACATCTTGAACTTTATCAAGGTGAATGCTCACAATCCTTTTGCCAATAATTCCCCTCTTATCAATGAGCCTCAGGTTGGTTAAGTAGTAGTTAGTGCAAAGCCATCCTAAAAATATAACAATTCCAGCAAAAGTCAAAGCTCCTCCTAAAATCAGCCATATCTTCCACATCAAATTTGGGTTTATAGCCTCCAATAGGATGGGTAAGCATTTGATCAAAAGAAATGTTAAAATCTCCACGCAAACCTCGGGCCCTGTGAAAACTAACCAGTGGGGATGAGTCCGGAAAATAATTCTTTCATCCGGCAAAAGTAAAAATATCCGAGAAATATAAGTTGGAGCCTGTCTTTTCATTACTTTTGTTTCTCAATTTTGACCTTTTATATCTTTCGTTAAAGGTAATCAAAAACGGTAAAAAGAAATTGTCCCTTCCTAAAAGGGCGGTCTTGACTTTAGAGAAAACGATCCTGCAATTAAACGTCATATCGTCTACCTGGACTGGTACCTTGTGCAAATATCCTAAAAACTGCTCACCAACCACTCCTTGGAGGAAACTTTTCTTTCCCTCCTCTTTTCTTACCCCCAGCTTTTCTGCAACCTCCAAGCTAAATAAAGAATAATCAGCCCCAGAATCAAGAAGAGCTAACATTTTAATCCTTTCTTTCGGCCCAACCAAAACTACTTCAATCAAAGGATAATCTTGGATGTAGGGAAATTCCTTTTTCATTAATCAGTTAGTGAACCTCTCCCTTTTTAGGAACACAGAACACAGCGGCCTTTTTCTCCAATCCTTTCTTTTCCATCTTTTTCATTAAACTGTTTAAAGTTCTCCCGTTTTCTACCACTTTACCCTCTAAAAAGGCAACCCACTTTCCTGAGTATTTATCTAAATGGATTTTCTTTTTTACCTTTCCCATATTGTAGTTTTTTAGATTAAGGGATATTGCCTTTGTTTAAAGTTATAAAGGATATCTTTTTCTACTTCTCTCCTTGACCTTGCATACTTTTGTCTTGATAGCTCAATGATTTCCTTTTTGCAGGATGTTTCTCTTTCAGGTGAAGGAAAGGTTGTGGCACTGAAAGGTTGAGAAATTGCTCCATTGACCATTAACTTCAAGTAGATGTGGTAGTTGGGAAGGCTGATAAGGTCAATCTCTTTAAAAACAGGATAAAATTCCCGGGCTAAAAACTTTACATCCTCGGCTCCTACCCTGAAAGTTATAAGTGTTCCAACATTGCCAAAGATAGCTGCCCTTATCCTCTCATTAAGCTGCTCTATGTATTGGTGGGCTAAGATTAAATTCAGCCCGTATTTTCTTGCTTCGGACAAAATATCAGCAAAGGATAGGGTAAGGAAGTTGTGGATCTCATCTACATATAAATAAAATGGTCGCCTCTTTCCTTCTGGTAAATCCGCCCTGCTCTCGGTGGCAAGCTGGAGTTTAGTCACCATCATTGCTCCTAAAAGAGAGGATGCATCCTCTCTAATTTTGCCCTTGGCCAAATTAGCTATCAAAATCTTCCCCTCATCCATTATCTTCCTTGAATTGAAGGTGTTTTTCCTTTGCCCTACTATATTTCTTAAGGGGGTACTGGCTAAGAATGCACCTATCTTATTCAAGATTGGAGATATAGCATCTTGTCTTCGCTAGGCTGAATATTTTTCAAACTCAAAGAGCCAAAAATCTTTAACCTGCTCATTTCTAATCCCCAATAGCACAGATTTTCTAAACTCTTTATCCGTTAACAGCTTTGGCACATCAAGAAGCGTGCTTCCCGGAAACTCCAAAAGGGTCAAAAGGGAGTACCTTAAAATATGTTCCAACCTTGGTCCCCAAAAATCAAACCAAATTTTTTTAAAACAAGAGATAAGACCTGATGCTACGAGGTGGAAATTATCAGGGCTAACATGCTCTAAAGGATTAAAGGCAACAGGGCATTCAGTATCTTGTGGATTGAAATAGATAACGTCCTTTACCCTTTCCTCAGGCACAAAATGCAAAGCATCCTCAGCTAAATCCCCGTGAGGGTCTATTAGTGCCAGACCATTTTCTTCTGTAATATCTGATATAACCATATTCTCAATTAAAGTGGACTTCCCGGTCCCAGTCTTTCCCACAATATACACATGACCACGTCTATTTTTTTCCTTTATCCCAAACCTTTTCCTTATGTCTCTGTAGTTGGTTATAGCAAAGGGGATGATCTTATTTTTGGTCCCATCATCTTTTGTCATATTCAGAAAATTATAAACCATTAGCGTCTCCCCATTAAAGAAAGGAAAATCTGCTTCTTTAGATAAATCATCCCTTTTTTTTCGCTTTAAACAGAGGGCTAAATTGGAAAAAGAACCTTAAAAAGAAAAAAGGAGGTAGGATCAATGAAGTTAAAAGAAGTTTCTTATTCAAAGCTTCGCCAGTATCTTTTTTGCCCTCGCTCGTTTAGATTCAGTTACATTGATAGGATTGAGCCTCAATCTTTAACGCCACTTCGAGTGGGAGGAGCTGTCCACAAAGCAGTTGAACTTTTGGTAAAAAATGCAAGAGAAATTGGAGAGGTTGCTGGAATTAAAGAAATTTACAGCTTACTTTCCGACCCTACAGAGATCGGTGATGCGCTTTTGATGTTTAAGAGAGTGTCCAGAATCTTGGAAAATCATTCTTATCTTAGATCAGAGCTTATCCTACGAACCAGGATAAACGGTCTTCCCCCCATTGTTTCCCGGTTTGATATTGTCCAGCCCACAAGTGATTTTTACAGGGTTATTGACCTTAAAACATCTTACCGGATTCCAACTAGATGGGAACTTGAGAATGATTTTCAGGCAAAATTCTACACCCTGGTAGCACGCCACCACATAAAGGAGCACCCTGTTAAATTTTCCTTCTACTTTGTCCGCTACGACACCTTAGAAGATGTTGATGTTGAGCCGATAACAGCTAAAGAACTTCGGGCTTTGATTGATTTGGTTGAAAAAGATGATAGATTCGAGCCCAAACCCCAGTACTGTCATCTGTGCCCTTATCTTTACCACTGTGAGGCAGGAAGGGTACAGGATATCCCAGAGGGGATTGCTAAGGGTTATCTTCTACATAAGGCAAAGTACGAGGAGGCAAAAAACCGTCTTAAAGAGATAACAAAAGATGCTCCCTTAGAAATAGCTGGACTCTGGTTTGGTTATGACTCCACCTTAGTTAACAGGGTGAAGGATTGGAAAGAAATAGCCCAAAGGGTACTGGATAAAAAGCTACTGGTAAAAACGGACCTTCGCTGGTTGAGGGAAGATCTGCCAGATTTCTTTAAAGAGCTGACTGAGGAAGAGTTGGTTAAAGTAAGGACCCAAACAAGATTTGGTGTAAAAGAAAACAATAAAAATGAGGAGGGAAATTATGGCTAAAAGCAATAAAGGTGAGGTTTCAGTTGTTAATGAGAGATAGTGCCAAAAGAGTTTGTTGCCTCCGGCGGTCTTCCTTTAGGAACAGAGTCCATTGAACCAGAGGATATAATCCTTCCCAGGATACGAATTATTCAGCCCCAATCTCAGGATAGAGATGAATGTGAAGGGAAACTAAAAAACTCTGTTCCCTCTGAGGTTTACGAGGAAATCACGTTTGTACCGTTAATGGTAATAGGAGGAAGACTTCATTTCTCTCCAGATGAGATGTTTTCCCCGCCTGATTGTCACTCAAGTGATAGAATCATTGGCACAGGAGCAAGACTTGAAGAGTTAGATGTAAATTTTCAATTCTGTGGCTTCAGTGGTGCAAAAAAGTGGCTGAAAAAGAAAGGAGTTAAAAAAGAGAATCTTAGGACTGAGATTGAAAAGTTAGAAAAGGAAGGAAAAATCTGCCATCTGGGTGATGGTTTTCCTCCAGAGTGTTGTGGGGAGTGCCTTGAATACCCGATTTTGCTGGACGGCCTTCTCTGCGCTCTCTCGTTCAAACGCTCTGCAATATCTGAGGCTAAAAAGCTCAATACCATAGTGAAGCTGAGAAACATTCCATTTTTCTTTCTGAAAACGACTCTTGTTACAGAATTTGCAAAGAGCAAAAAGGGACAGTTCTATGTGCCACGCCTTGAGGTAATTGGCGAGACCAGCAATGATGAGGAAAGACACCTTGCTGCAAAGTATTGCCGCGAGCTTATAGAAAGACGAGTGGAAGTTGATTACAGTTTTCCTGACTATGTGGAATAGGGCAAAAAGGATTGCCAAATTAAAAGGAGGTAGAAAAATCTACCTCCTTTTTTACTGTCCCAATCACCTAAAAAGCCGGTTTTAAACTCAATAGCTTTAAGAGAGATATATAAACCTATTTACATTTTTTGAAATCTTTAAACGCTAAAGGATGGCAGTTTATGATTTGAAATGTTGATGAAAAAAGTAGTTGATGTTGCACTAAAATTTAATTCCTAAAGAAATCCTCTGCGTATCCCCTAAATCTCCATAGGGAATATAGGCATAATCAAGCTGCAAATTATTTATTTTGAGTCCTAGTCCGACAGTTAATCCTTTAAATAAAGATGAGAATTCCCCTAACTCAGTTTGAGCTATTTTGGAGTTGTATCCTGCCCTTAAGGCAAGTAAGTTAAATAGATAACTTTCTACTCCCAAATGATAGGATATATCTGCATCTTTCTCCTTTTTTCCTTCCAATGTTAAAATGGTGTTTTTTAAAACTTTAATGGCTATTCCTACCTTATAAGTTAAGGGAAGAGGGAAAGTTTTTTCTTTAAATTTAATCCCTGTCCCTATATTCTGGATAACCAAAGCTAAGTTTATCCTTGGGAAAGTGTACAAAAGACCAAGATCAATACCATATCCTATACCTTCAAAGTTATATATTACCTGTCTTATTCCCTTAAAGTTTATCCCTATAAAGAGATCCTCACTAAAAGCCTTAGCGTAGGATAAGGTAAGAGCACCATCTGAGGAGGTAAAGGTATCCTCTGGCTTAGAGGTTGGAGAGGATCTTTTCTCAATCTCTCCGATAGAAAGATAATTTACCGAAAGGGCAAAGCTGCTATTTTGCCTGGGGAATGCCAAGACCAGATACTCCTGATTTATGTCCTGAAACCATTGGTTATGCATAAGGTAAAGTTCTGTTTTTTTAAGTTGAGCTAATCCTGCTGGGTTATAGTAAATAGCAGTTGCATCATCAGCCAGAGCACAAAAAGATGACCCCATAGAGGATGCTCTTGCTCCAATTCCTATTTTGAGAAATTCAGCGGAAGTAGTGCCGCTAGCAAAACAAAGGGAAGATAGATCTAAAATAAAAAGGATAAAAAGAGAAACTGTGTTGACCAGAGCTAATCTCTTATATGTATTTAGCATTATTTACACCTCCTTATTGGGGAAGCCCTAATCGGGAAGAGAGGGACTTAGGAGGCTCAGGTGGCTCACCTAAATCTTCTTCCTCCTCTGGTGGTTCAGGTCCCTGACATCCTGCACATCCCCCACCAATCTCAGCGGTAGTTAGGGGAATTAGTGCAATAAGTGCTCCTAAGGGACCTGATAGAAGATACATCCCAATAACAAAACCTATCCCTGAGATTACAGTAGTTGATTGAAAATCTTGCCTAAATAAATCCTGATTGGGAAGAAAAGGAAAACCAAGCTGGGTTAAAAGAAAAAGGAAAGAGAGAACAATTACCAATACACCTAAATATCCTCTTTTGCTTAGCTTTTTAAATCGCATACAAATACCCCCTTAACTTATTTTATTACTGCAATCTTATTTGTTTTAATTAGCCTTTTAGCAGAGTTTTTA
This sequence comes from Candidatus Aerophobota bacterium, assembly GCA_030615365.1. Next base: position 7,396 of record JAUWZM010000048.1, read on the forward strand.
GCCTCAACAAGTAGAATATATACACCTGAGGCAACAGAGCACCCTATATCATTTGTGGTATTCCATTGAAGCTCAGATTCGCTTTGTCCATCGTGGACTCCAAAAACGTAGGTTTTGTTTTCTACTAACGTTGTTACCAGCTCACCTGATATGGTATATATCCTTATAGTTACATTCGCATCTGCTCCTAATTTAAAGTGAATATTGGTAGTATCATTTGCTGGATTAGGATAGTTGTAGACCTCAGTCAAGGTTAAATCCTTAGTCAGTGAAGATAGCTCCTTGGCCGTAGCAATTACCTTGAAGTTTTCTTTCCCGGTTAAGGTGCCAAAAAAATAAGTGTTTTTCTTTCTCATGTTAGCTAAGATACTTTCATTCTCATCAGTAAGATAAAGGTAATATTCCTCTGGAATTGCCTTGGTATTTTTCCACTCCAAGGTTATGGTTTTATTTAACTGGTCTGTTTTAATTTGCATATCCCAGATTATTTTTTCTGAATAAGTTTTCTTCTTATTGGGGGCTTTGCGTATATCCTGACAGTAGTGTCCTTTATTTTCTTTCCAATCTTGATGTGGAAAGGACAGGCTTACGTAAGGAGCAATAGGTGGTGCCTCATCAATGTCCAATCTATCATAGCCATCCTTTGCTTTGTCTGATAAGCCGAAGAAGTTGTGGCTATCTTTGAAGTCATCTACCTTGGCTAATATCTGGACAAAATCCTCGATGCTCCGGAACAGAGTAGAAGCAAGTGGTACTTCTCCTGCTTCTAAAGGGGGAATGAGAAGTCTGCAGGGAACAAGCGCTTTTACCCAGTCACCTTTCCAGGCTTCCAGAGTTCCATCGGGAGCTTGGTAAGGCACATGCTGAGTGCCATCATAGTGCCAGATAGTATCTCGTATCCAGTCCGTAGCTTCGCTAATAGATTTGATTATCCCATCTTTTTCCACTTTTACATTACCCCAGTCAATATCAAAGGCAAAGGGACATCCTAGTTGGGTCCAGCCTGAGGCCAAATCTATAGAGTAGTCACTGGAGGTATCAACACTTGTTCCTTGCCCTACATCGATATTCTTGGAGTTTTTTGTTATTAGCCACAAGGCATTGCCTGGGGTAAAATCTGGAACGGATGGATACTCATCATAGGAACCATTAGCTGTATTCCAATGATAGAGTTTCCAGACTGTGTCATCTTGAGCTCCCAGGTCATCTACTAAGACGCCTTCAGGGGTAGAATTATCCAACTCCAAAGGGACAGAGATCATCTGCCACTTTTTCTGTAACGTGGAGAAAGAAAAGGACAAGGATGAGAAGTTTACCCGCACACAGTAAGGAGATGCACCTGGATTTATATTAGGAGAAGTTGCAATACCCCCATAAATATCTTCTGTTTGGATGTAATATTTAAGACCTCTTTCTGTAATGGCTGATCCTGGGATAGTTCCTTGATAATCAGAGCCTGAGCTCATAGAAATAGAGGTGTAGGAAGTCTTCCCTCCCTCTCGGTAATGAACAGTGACAGAGGAGATGTCACACTCACTACTTACTGCTGTTGTTATTAGAAGAGACTGGCCGTAGGTCGCCGACGTCACCGGATCGTGGGCAATAACCGGGGCAAGATTATTGATTATAACAATCAGTGCATCCTCAGATACGTTAGCTGCTTCATCTTCACAGGTAAGCTTCAGGGTATAGATGCCATCATCTATCTGAGTGGTATCCCAACTTGTGAGGGTATCACTGGATACTAGTGTGGTTGAGGTGGTGATAGTGCTCCAGCTTGAAGGATTAGTTCTCTGACCGTAAGCAAGGGTGTACTCTTTGAAGTTAGCATCCCGAGCTGTTCCTTCTATATTGATGGTTCCCGAGACAGTCTCCCCTGATTCTGGTGAGGTTATCTGAGCCTCTGGATTAGTATTGTCTATGGTTACTAAAATAGCATCAGAAGCAGAAAGATTCTGGGTATCATAAGCGATGGCTGTTAAAGTGTAGCTTCCATCAGATGCCTTTGCAGTGTTCCAGTTACAAGAATAAGAATTGGTGGAATCTGAGGCAATGAAGGTAAAATTATACCAGAACTCAACTCTATCAACTTCGGTATCATCAGAGGCATCAGCGCCAACCCCAGTGATACCTGATACCATATCGCCTGAGGAGGGTGAGGTGATACTAATAAAAGGAGAATTGTTAAGGAGCGTACTCGCCTCATTACTCTCAACAATACGAGATATACCATTTACTAAGAAAACAGCCGTAGTTTTGTTAGTGATTGGAGTTGTCGCTTCAGAAATTGAGGGTAATGCAGTGAATACTACACCTATAGCAAGTACTACAAATGTTTTTATCTTCATCAGTTTCTCAATCATTTTTGATTCTCTTGATTAGAGATTTCATAATCCACTCGTAGCAACCTGTAACTATAGTTGCGTTTTAATCTATCCAACTCAAAGCAGTTACAATAGTTTCAACATATATAACCGCTGAGAGACCTTTGGGTTTTTCAGTATTGGTTCTCCTGTTAAATCCAGCAAAGTTTGTTGGTAGAGATAAAGAAATTAGTTAACTGTAACTTGGAACATGATAGTACCAGCATCAGTGTCACCAGAACTGGGAGATTCATCCTCAGCTGAACCGTGAGTGTCACCATCATCAATAGCTACATTCGTATCAAATGTCCATCTGACGGCGGTTACTGTTCCACTGGGTGTTGCGCTGTCAGCTTCCCATACGCCACCTACTTTAACCTCCACTAGACAAGATCCTGCATGGTATGAATTGCTAGTTGAAGCAGAGCCACCTACATAGGTTGTATTATTAGGTATTACGTCTTCAATAACTAAGTTTTCGACTGCCGCAGACCCGTCATTGTCATATATTATGGTGTAGGTTAGTGTGTCATAAGGATTGACTAGTTGTTTATCCACAGATTTTACAAGATAAAGCTTGGGTGCAGCCACCGTAGTAGTTGCTTCATCTTCTTGAGCGTCTTGTCCGTTGGCATTTGGCCAGTTATCCTCAGTTCCTGCTCCATTTTGGTTTTTAACCGTTAAAGTGTAGGTGTTAGTTTCAGCATCAGTTGCTGTGGCAGGTATAGTTACCTCAACGAAAAAGTACTGAGAGGTATCAGGAGATAAGTTTACTGTTCCACTTCCTCCAGTTCCTATCTTGGTAGTTTCCCCTGGGTCATGGATGCCATCCTCGCTATCATCCTGGATGAGTTTATAACTAGTGGTAAAGCTTCCTCCAGCTTGAGCGACATTCAAGGATATAGCGTCATCTGTATTCGCTTTGTTAGTCACCACGTATGGATAGTAAACAGAGGAACCAGGAGATCCTGTTTTATCAGAAGGAGTGGAAATGGGATCCATATCATAGACAGAATTTATAGTAGTGGTTGTGATAGGGCTTGTTGTATAAAAGGTTGCTCCATTGGTGTATGTTGCTACCAAGTCTCCTGAAACATCCGCGGTATTTGCAGTTCCAGCATCTCCTCCATTGTCTATATTTGTCCCTGCTGGTGTTCCAGCGGCAAAGACTGTTGTTGAGACAAAACTCATTAGTACCATTACCAAGAATATCAGGCAGAATTTAGCCGGTATTCTCCTTCCTCTTAACATTTTCTCACCCTCCTCTAATTTATTTTCACTTGAAATGAAAAATTCCCATTTACTCCTGGGTTAATATCCCCGTTAAAAGTCCACCTTATCTTAGTTATTGTATGTCCTGCAGGATTAGATACCCACCCCGGGGTACCATCGGTTTTGTAGTAATCGATAGTGGTCCCTGCGCCCGTGGCTGTACCATACAAAGTGGTATTACTCGGAATAACATCAATAATAACTGTGTTTTTAGCTGGGATATCCCCGCTATTGGTGTAAATAATTATATAGGTAAGAATTTCATTGGGATTAGCCTGTATTTTGTCGACCGCTTTGGTTAAAACTAAATTTGGGAGATTCTCAACTCTTACCGCAAGCTTATTTTCTTTGCTGTTCCCTACAGCATCAGACACTGTCAATTTTATGGTATAGACCTCATTCTCTACACTAGTCGTGTCCCAGGTCGCTAAGGCATTATGAGAAACAGGAGTAGTTGAAGTAGTAATGGTTGTCCAGCTTGAAGGATTAGTTCCTGTGCCATACTCTAAAGTATATTCATCAAAATTAGTATCCCAGGCTACTCCTTGAATATCTATTACACCAGAGATGGTATCACCTGATGCTGGATGAGTTATATCAGCCTCTGGATCAGTGTTATCTACAGTTACTGCAATAGAGTCAGTGGCAGAAAGGCCCCCTATATCATAAGCAATGGCACTCAAGGTGCAGGTTCCATCAGAGACATCTGTGGTATCAAAGCTGCAGGAGTAGGAGTTGGTAGCATCTGAGGCTATAAAGGCAGAGTTACGATAGAACTCTACCCGGGCAATTCCTGCATCATCTGTGGCTGAGGCAATGATATCAATGATCCCATAGACAATATCATCTGATGCTGGTGAGGTGATGGTAACCTGAGGTGGAATATTAATCCCTATGAGAAAAGTAGTATCTCCTGTTATCACCTCAGAGAAAGAAGGCCCAGCACTGCTTAAGGTGCCGTTTATAGAATACTCTCCCGTTGCAGCGGTTTGCGGTGCAGTAACCTGATAGGTCACTGTTTTTGTCTCTCCCTGATTAATATCTATCCAAAGCCACTCTACCCGACCCGGACTAAATGAGGAGCCATCATCTTCGATGGAGGTTACCTGCCAAGAGGACCAGTCCTCAGGATACCCAACAAGATCCTCATCAAGTAAAAGCCCCGTTATATCCTGATTGGCTGTAATCTGCACGGTAACCTCGAAAGTTTCCCCTGGTGCTATATGCTTAGGGGTGATAGTCCGAATCGCTGTAGCCGGGGGGAGATCCTCATCAGCACCAATAGCACCAAAAGTACTACTCAGGGGAGTTATATCGGCCCACATAACAATCATCTGTAAGATGTCGCTACTAGGAATTGTTCTTTTGTTGGTGCAGGGAACATCATCAATATCAGCCCACCAGACAATAGCCTGAAGAATTTCACTACTGTCTATTAAATTGTTGGCATCATGGTAGTTGGCAACCGAGCGGTAAATATCTAGATAGATGAGAATCGTGGTAGTAGTTATCTCAGGTAAGGGGCTTGGACCATCATCTATCACAGTAAGCTGAACGGTAAAGGTGGAGAGAATATCGCTGCAGCTCACTCCCTCTATAGGAATAGAAGGAGAGTAGCTGTAAGTGTGAGAGGGGCTCTGGGCACTAACTGGGATTGTTCCATCCCCGAAGTCCCACACACAAGATACAATGGTTCCGTCAAGATCTTGGGATTGATCGATAAAGGATATTGGCTCTCCCGTGTGGGGACCATCATCACTATCCGGCTCATAGGTGAATTGGGCAAGTGGAGGATTGTTTGGGGTGGTTGCGCCGGCTTCATTTGAGTAGAGTGAGTTCCCAGACGGATTATATGATCTTGCGCGGTATTGGTAGGTAGTCTTGGAACTTATCCCAGTGTCGCTGTAATTTGAAGCATAGACAATAGCGATTTGGCTATAGGTACCAGGATTTGCTGTTTTACGCTCTATTTTAAAACCCGTTTCATTATTTGATTTGTCCTCCCAGCTAAGGTCTATTTGAGTAGGAGAAACGGTTGTAGCCGAAAGGTTAGCTGGTGGATTAGGGACAGGATCCACCTCGGTTATAAAACTCCAGGTAGGACTTAAAGAAGAGTCACCATGGTTATCCTTAGCTACAACTTTCCAGTAATAGAATGTGTGACAGTCCAAGGTTCCTGGATTGTAAGTAGTTTCTGGGTGGTTTTCAGCAACTAAGGGAGGATTAGAGCTTTTACCAAAGTAAATATCAAAAGTTACTGTATCAGCGGGATCTGGGTCTTCACCTGAGAAGCTTAAGGCGGTATTGATTGGCTGGTCAGTTGAGCCATTGGCCGGCGATGGATTGCTTGGTGCATTGGGGGGTCGGTTAAGTACGGTTAGCTCTTTTGTGGTATCTGAGACAAATCCCCCTTCATCTTTTACCTCAAGCTTTACAGTTTTTGTGCCTAGACTTGAGTACTGGTGAGTCGCTGTTTTAGCTTTTGTAAAAGTAGTATCATAAACTCCATCATTTTCCCAGTCCCACCTGACATACAAGTCATTATTTTGGCATTCCTTATCGTGGGAGGCGCTCGCATCGAAGTTAAATTCAGTTCCACGATCACCTGTTTTAGGATTAACGCTAAAATCTGCCTGAGGTGGTGTGTTTAACCTTGGCCCACCATAGGCCCCTCTATCATTTCTTGTCCCATCCGGGTCATTGTACCTATCATCAGGATGACCGCTGTTGATACTGGGAGAACCATTCTTAAGGGTAAAATCACCATTATCCGCATCTTGGAACAAGGGGTCAGTATCAATATCTTGCACTGTAGATATTTTATCTTCATTTTGCCCCCCATAGTTTCCATCCGCATTATTCCAAAAGTTGTTAAACGAGGAAAAAATATGTGTATGTTTATCTATACTGCTATCGCAGATCCCCCAACCGTCGTTGTTGGCTATTATGTTGTTACGTATATAGACTTTAGTACCTGGGGTAGCGCTTTGAAGGTCAATTGGGGAATTACCGTTCACAAAGGTGTTGTTTTCAATTATCACTTTAGGTGCTTTATTGCCGGTTATGTTTATTTTACTGTTTTTAAATACGTTGTTTCTGAATATTGGTCTATCTTTAATATAGGACCATGTAAGAATGATGACATTATTGGAAACAATTGACAGATCCCCAGGAGATCCTACGCGACCATTTATAGTAAAACCATCTACCATGCTATTATCAGCGCCTTTTACAATTTCCTTGCCTGCAACAGGACTGTTTAAAATAGTTTTTTTCGGTCCCGCCCCCTGAAGTCTAATTCCTTTCTTTAAAGTTATATTCTCCTCGTACGTTCCAGGTGCTACGTAAACCATATCACCATCAGCGGCAGCATCTATGGCAGCTTGAATAGTGGCATATTGGGCGGGCACTTTTAAAATTTGCCGGTCAGGAACATACAGTATGGTATCTGTTACAGGAGTCTCTACCCAATTTCCAAGGGCATCGGACACTTTGATATGAACGGTTTTAACACCAGATAAAGAGTTGCCGCCGTATTGGGTTAGATCCCAGTTTTTCTTTAAAGATGAGTAGGGCTCTGCTGGTGACCAATTAAAAACATCATTACTGAACTTCATTTTTGCACCTTCTCCCATACCTCCCACTTCATCGGAAAAAGACAGCACAATATCAACTAAAGAGTTGACTGTTGAGTGCTCGTGGTAGTTAATGGATATTTCCCCTTCAGGTGGGGTAGCATCTTGTGGGTAGGTGCCATCAAAGGTTATAATCTCGTTACTCATCAAAACCTGTGCATCGTACCCTGGTGTATAGAGTCCTTCAATGGGAGTAAAACAGATGGAGTAGACTCCAATGGGGGTATTTAATATTGACCAGTCTGTTCCAGATCCTGAGTAGTTTTGAGGACCAAAGATACTAAAGGAGGCATCAGAGCGATTTGATATGACTTGAATTGTTCCTACTCCATTATATTCAAAAGCTCCCATATCTGGGGATCCATCAGCTGGAATACTTACGTTAGTTCCAGTATCTATGCAAGGGGATCCAGAGCTAAGTCTATAGTCCCCTGTTAGCAAAGGATCAGAGGATATATTTCCATTGATACCTGTTTGATCGTCAATATTCTGATAGTTCTCTTCATATTGACCTTGAAAATTACTATAAACATCGTTGCATTCAATTGTTGGCATTGTACCGTCAGTGGCTATTCCTATACCATTGTAGGCAACAATGTTATTTTTTATAATCGCTGAGTCGTCTGCGCAGATGCCACCAAGGTTGTTGTCGCATATAGTATTGTTGTAAATCTTGATAGAATCATTGGTGCCCCAAAATCTAATTCCCTCCTTATTATTTTTAATTAAGTTGTTAAATATTTCAGTATTAGAAGCATTGTTAACTACAATTGCTCCATAACTATTTTGAAAAATACAGTTTTTTACCTGAAAGGAAGATGATTCGGAATATACACCATATTTAACACCAGAAGAGGTATTCACGAGAGTTAACCCCTGGAGTAAAGCATTATCAGCATCAACTATAGTATAAAGGCCACCTTGCAGCTCAATCTTAGTTTTGTCTGCTCCTGCACCCATTAAGGTTACACCTGGTTTCATAACTATGCCAACAGAATGCGAGGGAAAGCGGGGAGGAGCAACTTTCCCATAGATAGTGTAAACCCCTTCGGTAACATAAATGGTATCGCCTTGGGTTGCAGCATCCATGGCATCTCGAATGTTTTCGTAGTACTCTCCATTTAGTATTATATCCCCAGGAGTTCCTTCAACCTTCTCAATGGTATCGCTGTAAGTTGGTGATACATTTCCCTCCTCATCTCTAAGCTGGGCATAAACGGTATATATAGTTTGGCCATATTTTCCACCATAGCGAGAGTCTGTCAGGCTCCAATTGGACCATGTATCAGAGTAGTATTTCCAGAGGCTCCAGCTACTTCCATCGTTGCTGAATCTCATGTCCCTAACTCCTGACTCAGCATCAGAGGCTGATAGATTCAAGATTACTGAATAGGAGTCCGTTGTCGCAGCACCGTCATTAATGAGGATAGCTCCAGTGGGAGAGGTAGTATCGGCAATGGTGGTAAAGTGATACATCAAGCTGAACCTTGTTTGTCCAGTCTCATCTATTGCCTCTATCCCCCAGGAACAGGTTGTGTTATAAGGTAGATCATGAAGGGTGTAGTTTGTTTGGGTCTGTCCAAAGGAAACGATGTTGTTGGTATGGAAGTTATCTGTTTCAGCAGCTACAAAATAGACATTATATTTCAGGTTTTCTCCTGCTGGGTGAGTGCAGCTCCAGCTTAAAGTAAGATCCAGTGGCTGACCAGTTGCTCCATCCGAGGGATTCATATTGGTTATCTCACCGGGTGGGGTATCTTGTGTGGTTACACTTTCTATACTGCTCCAAGGGCCCGAGCCATAGTCATTAACAGCACACACCCGGTAGTAGTAAGTAGTATCGTAGGGTTTGTTGCTGAAATATTTTGATGTTTGGGTTAGATAATGATTAGTAGGAGTTGGAAAAGAAGAACTTGTATCTTCTTGTAAAATATAGCTATCTGCTTCATTAACCTTACTCCAGGATATAGTGTAGTTGTTGCCCGAGATTTGAGGGTTATAAAGAGTAGGAGCAGGAGGAACTGGGTAATCTGAAGTGATAGTTAGGGTGGCACTGTAATCATATCCGGCATTAGCGGCTTCATCATAGGCGACTACCCTAATAGCGGCTTCATTGGTATCAGTATCAGGAACAGTCCATGCATATGAATCAGTAATTGTCGATTTGACATCGTTCTCAATGGGTGAAGGGTTTATTTTCTCCGCACTTAACCAATCATCTAAAGTGTAATATAAGTCTAAAAGAACTTTTCCAGCGACATTGTCGTACAAACTCCAGTCAATTTCGAAAAGATCTCCTGCCTTTACCGATGTTCCTTCATTTAATGATAAACCAAGGGAAATTAACGGTGGAGTAGTATCATCGTCTCCGGTTGAGATATCATAATATCTTACCTTTGTTCCGCTCGATTGATGCCATTTAATATATCCTCTCTGAAAATCAGCTCTTATTGTTCCATGTAAAAAGTAAGGCCAAGAATAATCATCGTTAATAGGAAATCCAAGTGAACTACCACTACCTCCTTCAGCGTGGTATCTATCTGCAATAGCTTTAGCACCAGGTTGGTTGATGCCAATCACCCAGGTTTGATCTTCTTCTCTGAGCCAGTGAATTACTCCTCCTTCAAAAGCACTGTATCTTCCCGTAGTGTTGAAAGGAGGAGGCGATTGAGATGCTTCCTTTTCGTCTGTTACAGGGAACCCAAGCGAGCTTGCGATTCCACCTAATTGAGTGTATCTTTTATCAATTGCCCCGTGAGTTTCAAAGGTTACGTTGGCATACTCTCCTGTTCGATGATAATACAGATGACCAAATTCAAAATCCTGAACTCTGCCTTGTGTATTAAGCCCTGGAGCACCAGATTGGCTTGCTTCATAGTCATCACTTGTGGGATACCCGAGATAACTAACAGGTGCGTCAGAACCTCCTAATCTGTACTTATATGTTGCCCAGATGGCTCCGTAAATTGCATAGACTTTGTCTTCGCCATCTCGCTTTACCATAGCTAGTTCATGGTTATCTTGCTTAAAATGCTGGATTAAGCCATTATTGCCCCAAGGGCGAACAGCACCAACCGCATTGCCAAATAAGTCATGGCCAGATTTACCCTCATAAGAGACTACTCTGTTAAAGCAGTCTACAAAAAGTTGAGGATTCGGAGCGCCCTGGCCAATATCTGGAGGGCGAACGTACTCAAATCTTATAGCGTCAACATTGCACTGAGCAGGGACATTATCCACTCTCACAAATGAGCCTTTCTCTAAATAGAAGGTTCCTAGAGATACATCACGCCAACCAGTAACATTTTGATTAACAGTAACAGTAGCCGTAGTAATTAATTCGTTGCCTGGGGTACAAATTTTATAAGTAACATTGGTTTGGTCTTTATCCCCATGAAAGACCACATGTATGTTATAGTTTCCCGCAACGAGGAGGTCAGGTTCCCATTTTGCCCAGTGTCCAGCTTTTGTTGGATAGTACCAGTCACCCCCATTATCCCAAGGCCCATAATACTCCCACCAGATTTGATTATTGATATCATCCAACTGGACATTACCATTATCTACCACTACCGTGTATTGCCTATGTTGTTCACTTAAAGTTGGATTAAAGGTAATTATCCGCCCTTTATACCAACTTGAAAGGGTTGCGTAACTGAACTCTCGATTCTTACCGTTGGGATGGTTTGGCCAGTCTGGATAAGGATCATTTACATAGAATTTATCATCTGAATAATCATTTGGTGTCCCCCCATCGTACCCTCTCAAGACGATGTAATGAGGGCGAGTGGGATCATTGTTGTAGTATATGTTAAGAATTAAAGGCCCCTTTTTTATTTCACTTATTACTTCCGACTGAAAAGAGGCATTGCCACCGTAACTCTCCCCTCCCCATACTGAGTTCAAATATTGAGCTGCAGCTGTTGGACTTCTTAGTCCAGAATCGTCCCCGCTATAATATTCACGAAACTCTTCATCAACAATACTTAAACCTGGATCGGGTGATTTGAAGCTAACGTTCTTATAACCCTTTGCAGGTCCATGATAGCGATATCCCTGGATACCAGAATGATATACCTCAGGTACATCAATTCCACTATTAGGGAAATAGTACTGGAGGAGCATTGTTAGAGAAGTAGGAGCACAGGCTGAGTGGCCTATATAATGAGGATCATCAGCATAATCCAACTGAGATATGTAGGGGACTTCATAATCATATTTAGTAGCCTTTGCAACTGGAATTATTGCAAAGCTGAAAATAATGAAGAACAATATAAGCAACAAAGATTTTCTTACACTCATCCCCTCTCCTTGTCAGCTGAACTCAACGTTACTTTACATAAATCATATTCATGAACTTATCAAGTTTTTCTAAATATACTTTATTTTTATCGAGGCAATTTTTGTATCCTTTTTGGAGACAAACAACATCATAGTCATCCCTACATTCACTTCTACAATTGAATTTTCTTTCAAAATCCCCTGTTATTACTAAAGTGGAATTGTGTCCAACATCAATGATAAAATTCCTTGTATATCTGCAAATACCTGCTCCAGTGGGGCCAGTTGAACAAACGATATCATCTCTCATAATTCCCATTTGACCACTAGAAATTTGCAGATTATTACACTTCAATACAACACGTGATTGACCAACATCAATAATAGCAGAATTATTCTTATTACAATTCATAAGATTTCGATGAGTGAAAAGTGTAACTTTTGTAGAATCATGAGGAAACAACCAAATTTCCGCCGCCTTTACTGGAGATTCAGATCGTACGAGGCGGTTCTCGAACTCTACATCTGCCTTATCTAGTTCTTTAATTTTTCCCCATTGTCTGGGGTATCTAAACTCAAATCCATACTCCTCATTCTTATAAACCTTCCAGTCAGAGGCACCTATTTCACTGGGTTCGCTGGGAGTAATTTCTGGAGTAAGTTGTTTTATTTTTTCAAGTAGAAGAGTAACACCCTGAGATTGTGGAAATTTTTCTTCAATTGCTTGTGTTGACTTATCAAATGGAGGAACTACAGGTTCTTCTTGAGATTCGGTAAGTTTTTTCTCAATACAAATTCCAGCAGCAATTGCTGCCCCTATAAATATTATAATTAGAAGCATAATAAGTGAAGTTTTCTTTAGCATACATTTTGATTAACCTAATTATATAGCGCCTCTGCTCGACCAACAGAGCCTTCAAATTTACAACTGGAGTTTCATAGAGAACACCTTGTGTAGATTTTCTAACAGCTATGGTAGGAGTTCTTTTGTTGTACCTATGCGATTTAACCAGGAATGTCAGGGAAGTATCTATGAAGGTTTGAAATCAGCTATCTATACCACAGAAGAAGCACTCAAAGAAAAAACGTCATTGCATAACTTCTTTGTCTACTGTAAATTATAACAAGTTTTTAAGCTCATGTCAATTTTTAAGGGCATTTCATAAAAAGTTTGTGTCCGCTAAACTGCATAAAGATTCCTATTCATTAATAACTTTTCAATTTTTCCTTGATTCTCAAATAAACCTTAATTATCTTCCTTTTCTCATTTTTTGAAAGTTTCGGAATGTCCTTAAAAAGCTCCTTAAGAGCTTTTTCTTTTATTCCAAACTCCTCCAGCTTTGATTCTATTAGAAGGTCCTTTATTTCAGAAAAAGGGGTACCCAAAGCCTTTGCTATTTTCTTTAATCTTTTCTCTGAAGGGATAAATTTCCCTTTTTCAATATCAGCAATATAGCTGTTAGTCCTATAACCCAGCCTATTTGCTAACTTTTGTTGGGAAATCCCCTTATTTTTCCTTATTTTTCTTAATTTTTGGCCGAATTTCACCATATATTTAAGAATAATTTACATATTACTAATCACCATAACCCTTGTCAACCAACTTTTGCACGAAAATTTTTTAACAGTCAAAAATGTCTATTTTCTGAAAGATTTTCAGTGATAAAACTATATAAATCTTTCGGTATTTCTTATTGACTTTTATCTTTATTTGTGTTAAAATAAAGATAAAAGGAGGAGAAAAAAATGCCTTATCGATCAATAAATACCGAAAGAAAAGTAAAGCT
>JAUWZM010000131.1 GCA_030615365.1 Candidatus Aerophobota bacterium
CTTCTACATAAAACGCAAAGAAGCCTCCACCACCCGCTCCGGAAATCTTCCCTCCAAGGGCGCCATTTTCTTTAGCAATCCTATAAATCTCATCAAACCGTGAATTTGACATTTTAGCAGATATCCTTTTTTTATATTGCCAATGTTTATCAAATAATAGCCCTACATCAGTGAGATTACCACTTTCTACCGCCTCTAAAATTCTATAACCAATCTCTTTGATATAATGCATACTCTCTACTACGTTCTTCTTTTCCTCTTTTGCTCCTTTACTTTGCTCAGAAAGAATCTCATCAGCACTTCGTGAGGTCTTAGTGTAAAACATAAGAAGATTTATGTTCAACTCATCTATGGTTGCCTCTGAGATATTTGCTTTTCTTACCCGCACAGCGCCATCCTTTTCAATGTCTAAAACGGTTAGACCCCCCAAAGCAGCCATATACTGGTCTTGTTTTCCAATGGGTTTCTTTAAAATATCTATTTCCAGATGGCAAGCTTCTTCAGCTAGACCTTGCGGTGAAATATATTCTCGTTTCATAGTGTGAAGGACATTCAACAGTCCCACTGCATAACAACTTGAAGAACCCAGCCCTGTTCCCGCAGGAACATCAGCCATTGAGACAATCTCTAAAGCATTCTCTATACCCATCATTCTCATTGTCTCTCTTGCAATATCATGTTGGAGTTCATCCCTATGAGTGACTATTTCTGACTTAGAATACTTAACCCTTATCAAGTCATCTACAATGGGGCGGTTGATACTAATAAACATATACTTATTGATCCCCGCCGCAAATATAAAACCTCCGTATTTGGAGTAATAAGCGGGAAGATCTGTTCCTCCCCCTCCTAAAGTAATTCTAAATGGAGTTCGAGTAATGATCATTCTATTATTAGTTATCAACCGCTAGTTGTTTCTTATAAAGTTCAATAGTATCAATAGCAATTAATGGTTTTTTAAAAATATATCCATGCACTGGAATTTTCTTTTTCATTAAATTTGGGAAGATATCCCTTCCAAAATCAGAAAAATCTTCAGGAATATAATCTATTATTTTTTGATTTAGAACATATAACCCCGCATTTATTAATCCTTTTCCTACCATATCCGATTTGCGTTTTACATTTTGAGATTTACTATTTGCGAACCTCGGTTTTTCAACAAAATCTACCATTAAATTATCTTTATTAAGGATTGCAACCCCGCTCTTACAAATTTCAGTTTCTTTTCTATATAGTCCAATAGTTCCTATTCCTTCATTTTTAAAATGAAAATTTATGAATTTTTTTAAATTATAGCTTAAAGGATAAAAATTATCACCATAAACTACCAAAAAATCATCGTACCATTTCTGTTTTCTGTAATGCCTGAGAATTCTTCTCACTGTTCCAGCTGTACCTAAAATTTTTTTCTCATAAGAATAAGTAATTTTTATGCCCCATTTACTTCCATCTCTAAAATAATCTCTTATTACATTTGGCAAATGATGAAGATTTATAAAAATCTCTCTTATTCCATATCTCTTAACCCACTTTAGATTATGCTCAAGAATGATCTCGCCCTTAACCTTTAACATAGGCTTTGGGGTTTTCTTTGTTATCTCTTTTAGTCTTTCTCCTTTACCCGCAGCCAATATGATCGCCTGCATATCTTAGGTTATATTTCCTTCTTTAAATTCATATTTTATACACTCAATCATCTTTGCAAGACCCTCGGTAATATCTGTCTTTGATTTCCAACCTAGCTTTTTTGCTTCAGTTATATCCGCTAAATTTTCAAAGACCTCTCCCGGTAAATCTGGTTTGAAAACAGGGTCGATTTTAACTCCTAAAAGATTACTTATCATTTCATAAATTTCTAATATTGAATAATTCTTACCACTGCCGATGTTAAAAACTTTACCATCGGTTCTTTTATCTTCCAAGCATAAAAGATGAAAATCATTCACGTCATCCACATAAACAAAATCTCTTCTCTTTTCTCCCGTGCCATAAATGATTGGCGACTCACCTTTTAAAAGTTTTATAATGAAAGCACTCATTACCGGAGGAATAGTTCTTCTGTAGTCCTGCCTTGGACCATAAACATTAAGATATCGTAAAGCCGTAAACAGGAAATTGAAATACGTTTTGTAAGCGTTAGCGAAATAGTTAGTAGCCAGTTTGCTTACAGCATAAAAACTCTCTGGATTGACTTCCTTTTCAGGTGTAGGGAAAATATTACTTCCCTCATACAGTGCCGAGGTCTCAGCATAAATAACTTTTTTAACTCTGGCCTTTCTCGCAGCTTCAAAAACATTAACTGTACCAGTTATATTTACATCTGCTGTTTCAACTGGTTCTTCTTGGCAGTCGCTAATGCAATTCTTCGCTGCTAAATGAAAAACAAAATCCACTCCTTTAAATAAGGGGTAAATCTCTTTGGAACGAATGTCTATTTGATGAAATTCTACTTCTTCTGGAACCTGTTCTTTTACGCCATAGTCAAGGTTATCAATACCAATAATATCCAAATCTGTATATTTGATATTAGATTTTTTACTTTGTATGTCAGGATGACATTTTTCTGCCAATAATCGTTCTGCTAAATTACTGCCAATGAAACCTGCTACACCAGTAATGAGGACTTTCATCTTTTTTTCTCCCGGGATTCTTGATTCTTTAGCTTCACCGGAAAAGATCCCCTTCGCTGCTCACGAAAAATGAATCCATGATCTATCTTTTCATATCTATTATACCTATTTCTTGAAATTATTGAGTTTCCTATAGCCGCAAGATAAGCGAGGGATTAACATTTAACTATACAAGAAATAAGTTAGGTCGTCAATTTATACGTGAAGCTACGGATTTGAAAGGCATTAAGAATGGAAGTTATGATTGTGTTATTTCTTCTCACGTTCTTGAACATGTTGCTAATCCTCTTCTCGCCCTTTTCGAATGAAAGAGAGTATTGAAAGAGGTGTATTGCTACTCGTTGTACCGCATAAGCAAGGTACTTTTGACCATAATAGACCAGTAACAAAATTGAGTCACTTGATACAAGATTATGAAAATTAAGTAGACGAGCATGATCTAAGTCACCTTACAGAGATACTTAAGCTACATGACTCACCATATCATTATTTTATGCGGCTACTTGCACTTTATCCAGTTTTCCGCTATTCTTATTGTTGACTATCCTTTCCTCCTATGGATAAGGGCTTTTGTTCTCTCCTTATCCTGGAGGAATGATAGCCTTTTTGTCAAGGTCGGCCAATTTCACAGAAATTATAGGGCATAATCATGAAACTCCCCCTGCTTTCAAATTCATCCAGGCGTCTTCTGATAAATATTCGATTCCTGGCTGTTGCCGCCATTATTCTGTGGATAGCTAGCCGCCTGATAGTGGGAATGGGTAAAAATGCCGTTTCTTCGCTGCATTTCATCCTGAAACACCCCTCCGTCTCCTATGATGGAAAGATGAGAAAACATTGGGGAAATAATTACACTCTTTTTAAATTTGTAAAAGAGAACACCCCTCCCAGCGCCACCATAATGCATCCTCCCCAGGTAAGACCTTGGATAAATGTAGGGAATGTGCCGCTGATGCAATATTTTCTCTATCCGAGGAAATTTCGATCCGCATCTCCAACGGCACCTACAATTCACAATGAAGCCACTCATGTTCTGGTAGCCTGGGGAGAGTGGTGGGTTAAAGATCGTAGATGGCATGGTTGGCCAAAGTTCCCCGTCAACATTAGGAGATTTTATCATCTACCCATCACCAGGAAAATTCTTGTGGATGAGTTGGATGTTAGTTCTTCTCTCCCTGGCATTGGTTCAAAGCCTTCTCAGGAAAATATAAAACATCTTCCTCAGCTTTTAGAGAATTATATTTGCGATGCAGAAAAAAAAGTCGAGCATCATCAGCGGATAAAAGCTGGAAATCATCTGGTAGAGTTTATCCAGCTAAGCTATACTTTTAATAGTTATGACTACTGGATGAAGACTGTTGATCTTCCTCTTACTGAGAAAACAGTGGTCAAAGCCAGGGTAAGGTCAAATATCAGGCACACGGTTAATCTCATCGCCGAGGTTAAATATGGCAGTGGTAAACTGGCTATTTTTGGCTCTAGCCCCAACAGAAAAGAAAACCTATGGGAGCCTTTGATCATCACCGACCTTTATCAAAGAGCCAGAGGGTTTGCTCTGGCGACAGGTTGGTCCAGCAAGAAGATGCGGATTACCCGAGTTGGTATAAATACTGGCCTTCCCCGGGAGATGCCTTACTTAGAGAAATACGGGGTCATAGAGCTAGAGAGAGGACAGCCAGGAATAAAAGAGAACGCTGATCCTAAAATTAATAATGCTCCCCACTTTTTGAAGATGGCTAATTATTATGGGGCGAAAGAGCAATTTGAGGAAGCTATAGAGTATTACCAGCTAGCAGAAAAGCTTAATCCAGCAGATGCTTGGACTCACTATAATTTAGGAGATATACATGCCAAAATGGGCGACGGAGCCAGAGCAGTAAAAGAGTATAAAAAGGCAATCCAGCTTCAGCCTAACATAGCCTGGTTTCATTTCGCTTTGGGCAAGGTTTATAAGGGACAGGGTAGGGCTGATTTGGCAATAGAGAGTTTTAAGAAAGCTGTGGAGCTTGATCCTTCAGCTATTTGGGCTCATAATGCCCTTAAAGATCTTCCTCAGGAGAAAAGTAATATAGAGTAGATAAGCCTATAGCTACCCGGCTCAAGACAAACTCAGGGAGCAAAAGGACCTGGAATGCTGATTTTAGGATTGCTACTGCCCATATTATTCGGTTTTCTTATTTCTT
>JAUWZM010000049.1 GCA_030615365.1 Candidatus Aerophobota bacterium
TTATGCCGTAGCTCTTATAGGCGATGTATCAGGTTACAGGATAACTAAGAGTTTGAACGCATAGACCCGCCTTGATCGCCGCTGCCTTATGGAAACACCTCGCCGAGCAGCAAAAAGAAAAAGGATTTTTCAGAGCTCTCAGCTTGTCAAATCCGGTTAATAATCTCATCAATATTTAGATAGGTGCTTACCAACCGTGCAGTTCCTCTCACTTTATCCTCATCTGTAGCCCTGATCTTAACTCGACGCTCATGTACCTTTTTGGTAGTAGTATACGTATCATCTTCTGATAGGAGGATGGAAAACCCACTTTCTCCAAATAACTTAAGGACACCTTCGTGAGGGAGTAACCCTCCGGTGAGAATTGCCCCTGCCATCTGGCACCTCTCACCCATTACCATCTCTCCAGCAATAATTGCCAGAATAACATCTTCCCTATCTCCGGGAACGATTACTAAGCTGTGAGGAGTAAGACGTGCCAACACATGATATGGTTCCATGGCGCCAACGAGAATATTCATAACTCTTCTTTGCAGAAACTCCTTGCCATAAAGGACTTTTGTATTTGTGGCTTCTAATATCTGTTCCATAGTTGGATAAGTAAGGTCCTTTTGAAAGGGTATTATACCTAAAAGCTTTATTCCTTTACGCTCCAGACCAGCCTTAGTTAGCTCTTTTATTTTTTCATACTTCTCAGGAAAAACCTTATTTATAACTACACCCACCACTTCAACTCCCTCCTGATCGAAAAGCGCCTTATTAAGCACAATTTCATCAATAGGTTTGCCTATCCCTCCGGTAGAAATTAGAAGGACCTTACTTTTAAGAATTTTTGCTACAGAAGCATTTGACAGATCAAAAACAGATCCCACACCAGCATGACCGGTTCCCTCAATTAAGACTAATTGTTTACCCACAGAAACACGGCTATAACATTCCTTGATCAATCTTATGTATCTTTCTAATCCCCCTTCCTGTATATATCTTTCTGTGAATCCCCTTTCTACTGTAATTGGATTCATATCTTTCAAATAACTGTTGGTTCTGCAGATATCTCTCATTAGCACTACATCCTCATCAATCCTGACACCTTCTATCTCCACATAGTGTTGCCCAACAGGCTTAATAAAACCAATACAGGAATATTTTTTTCTTAGGATCTGGAGTAACCCAAGGCAGACAGTGGACTTACCATCATTCTGTCGGGTTGCTGCTACAAAGAGTCTTTTGTGAGAACTCATCTATTTTCCTCGGTAAGCTTTTATAAAGGAATCTGAGTAGATATGCTTGTTTAATATAACCTCGGCAGTTATAGCTGAGTTTACCAATTCCTTATCAGTAACATCACATATAGCTGCGTCAAGACCTGCCTCAATGCACATTACCAAAAATATACGATTAATAAGTTTCATTTCTTTAGCCTTAGAAGAAATATTACTTAATCCGGCAATTATATGAGGAGGAGGGCTGGATAAAAGAGTAAATTGACGAATAGCCTCAATGAAGTTACCCGCCTGCTCCTGAAGGAACTTTAAAGGCATAGTTACAGGGTCAAGAAAAATTTTATCTTCAGAAAGTCCTCTTTCTAAAGCTTCACTAAATATAGTAGCACCTAATTCTACTCTGCGATTCACATCTTGAGGAGCACCTTTTTTGTCCATGCAAAGTCCAATGAAAGACGCATTATACTCTACTGCCAGAGGAATGATCTGATCCAACTTTTCCTTATCAGCAGTAGAGGAGTTAATTATAGGGGGATGTTTGCAGATTTTTATAGCCTTTTCTATAAAAACAGGTTTGTTGCTATCAATAGAGATTGGTGTTTCCACTGTTTCCTGGACAGTTTCAATCATCCAGATAAAATCATCTACTTTATTAGAGGCAGCTCCCATATTGACCTCTAAATAATTTGCACCATCTTCCGTCTGAATTTTTGCCCAGTGCTGGATGATTGACTTATTTTTTTCCTTTATGGCTCTTTGAATATCTTTAAAACCACCGTTTATTCTCTCGCCTATAAAAATCATCGTTTTCTCCTCCTCAATTTTTCAGCTAACTTTCCCCATCATGCTGTCAATATATTTTTTTAACTCTTTCACTGCCCCTGGATGCCTCATAATAAAAATATCTGTCCCAGCCTGAAGGTAAACTAAGCCAGTTATTATCTCCCAGAGAGGACCTCTTTGAATCCGACTTCCCCATCCTGGAACTTCTTCTTCCGGTGCTATAGCTTCCTTGACCTTCCATACCTCCTTCCCAATATCTGCTAAAAGAGGCATGGCCCACATTTTGTCCCCAGATAATCCTGCTATACGTCCTCGCTCCATAATTGAATATACATATTCCATCCCATATCCTAAAGCCCCGGTAGAAGGATAAATAACAATATCTTCGGGGGATAGACCTATATCGGTAGCTAAAATATTAACTTGCTTGGCTATATTTATATCTACAGGAGACTCAGCAATCAACTTATGTTTATCAGCCTTACACAATGCTATCAGGGTTTTGTAATTTTTATCGGTGATAGTTCCCAAAAGACACCTCTCTCCTGCAGCAGCCTGAGAACAGGCAGGGAATATTTCATTGTCCTTTTCATCATTACCACATCCCCAGATAATAAGAGGAACTGCTACTGATTTTAAAACGCTTTCAATTGCCCGAACAGCCTCATCGCTACCCCTATTTTCTCCATCAGGATCGCATCCCTGAAGCCTCAAACAGACAAGATCTGCCTTGAATTCCTCCACACATTTTTTTGCCCATTTACCAGGATCATTCCATACATCAGAAAAATATTTTGTGAGCTCCTCGGGCCAATCTGTTGGAGTAATATCCCAAACTTCCATAGCTATCACTGAAGGATGAAGAATGTCCCCTTCAAAGTAAAGAAAAGGCAAAGTATTGGTTCCTCCTACAGTAATAGTATGAGCTCTTGTTCCTCCTTCTTCTTTCGTAGCTCCGATAGTTACCTCATTTATTGGATTGCGCCAGTTTTGTTTCACATCAGGAATCTCCATCACAACCTCCTTTTTTAAGGAATTTATAAGTTATTGAAGGGCGACTGAAGTCGCCCCTACCCACCAGAGAATTTATTCTTTGTGCCTTGGTGACTTAGTGGCCTGAACTGTTACCTTTTATTTTATATCCTGCCCTGGTCAGTATTTTCTCAATAGAAGAAAAAGCAGGTGAGTTCTGTGAGAGCTCAAGCAAAGATCTACCACTCCAATTATACTCTTCTAAATCAGGGTCATATTCTATCTTTCCTAAATAATTTCCATTTATGCTTTTCATGTATTCCTCTGTTGCTTTCTTAAATCTATGATTTCCTATAAGGTACACATTATCAAAGCGAATTCCAATTTCCAGAGCAATTTTCCTCATCCTTTCTACATTATTTAAAGCCTTTTTGGAGGGATCTAATATAACAAATATATCATCTATTTCCCATATTATCCTTCTGTTAAGATGTTCCAGGCCACCTGGTGAATCTATAATTGTATATTCATACCCATTCGCCATTTTGGGAAGAATGTTCCTTAAAATATTGTTGGGCATACAGTAACACCCTTTAGTCCACTTCACTCCTATAGAGGCCATATCAAACTTTTCCGATTCATATAAGCAGGAAATATTAAATAAATACTCTATTCTATCAGGTAAGGGCATAGAGTTTAGCTCTTTACGAGTTTTGTCTTTCTGAACATCAAAAAGCACCTCAGATATAGTCTTTATTCCCTCTTTTTGTAAATCCACTCCCAGCATATCGGCAAGACTTTGGTCAGGATCAGCATCAATAAGCAAGGGATGCGATAAGCATTTAGCCAGTAACGCTACAAAAGTTGTTTTACCTGTACCACCTCTTCCTGTGCATACAATTTTTTTACCCATTTTTTAAACTGCCCTTTTTATTCTTTTCATTATAGTGGGGAATTTACTTCCATTGGTATGAGGTAAAAATTTTGCTGCCATAAACTCATCCATATAATACGGATAGGTTATAAGGTCGTAGTAAGTTATATTCTTGCTAATCTTATACGCAGCATCAAGAGCATCTTTTGACAAAAGAGCCATTTTTGCTCCTAAGATAGATGTATTACCTACAAATTGCACCCTCTCCCTTTGAACATCAGGAATGAGACCAATAGTTATAGCATTTTCTTTATCAAGAAAATTACCAAATCCTCCGGCTAAGTAAATTCTTTTAATATCGGAAAAATCAATACTCAGCATTTTAGTGAGTGCATTTATTCCAGCAAAGATAGCTGCCTTAGCTCTAATAAGGCTTTCTATACCAGCCTGAGCTATAACTATGTCATTTTTAGTTGCAGTTTGAGAAGATGGTACTAAGAGAAATTCCAATTCCCCATTCACATCTCTTACTTTACTATTTGTATCAGGATTCAATCTACCAGATCGGTCTACAAATCCTGCTTTAAACAGCTCTGCTATAGTATCTACCAATCCAGAGCCACATATGCCTCTTGGTTTTCCTCCTCCAATAGTTATATACTGAATTTTTCCCTCTTCAGAAATTTTAACTTTTTCTATAGCTCCCTCAGCTGCTCTCATTCCACTTTTAACTCCACTCCCCTCAAAAGCGGGACCTGCTGAGGCAGAGCAACACACCATCCAATTTTTATCGCCAATAACAATTTCTCCATTTGTCCCAACATCTATAAGCATAGTAAGCTCGTCTGCTTGGTATAAACCTGTAGCAAGTATTCCGGCAGTAATATCAGCTCCCACCCAGCTTGCTATGCTGGGAAGAAAGTAGAGAAGTCCTCTGGGATTAATCTTTATCCCCACCTCGGCTGCTCGTATGGGCGGAGGATAAGTGCACACAGGAACATAAGGTTCTTTCCGAAGATAAGAAGGATTTAACTCAAGGAGAAAATGGAGCATTGCTGTATTCCCTGCACAAACAACAGCCATCACATCGTTAAGTCGAATGTTATTTCTGGATATTAAAGCAGTAATAAGATTATTTAT
The DNA here is from genome assembly GCA_030615365.1 of Candidatus Aerophobota bacterium. The sequence goes on from JAUWZM010000049.1 coordinate 4,993, forward strand.
ATCATCAACAATTGCTTCTCTTAGTTTTTCTTCTCCTTTAAGCTCCGCATAGATCATTCTACGGGTAACCTCTTCTCCATAAACCATCTGAGAGTTATAAGTAGCCTCAGCATCCATAGTCTCAAAGGTCCTTAGATTTATCAGATGGACTACTACTGTTGAAGTTCCTACGTCTATGGCAATGGCAAAATTTCTATCTGCAGTATCTCCTTTCTCTACCTGGATAATTTCAACTGTTCTGCCTCTTACCCCTAAAGTGGTAGTTATCTTCCAACCACTCTCTCTTAAAATGTAAGGAAGAGCTCTTATTACCTTGAGCCCGGTTTGCATAATAAGGGTTTTTCTTTGACGCCTTATACTACGATAAAGACGAATATGGTCAGCTATATTATCCTGTAAGGAAGGGGGAGGGAGTTCAAGATAAATTTTTTGAATAATTGGCTCGTACTTGAAAAACACCTGCTCTTTCATGGGAGCATAAAGAGCTCTGAACCTTTGAGCATCCTTATCTATAAGTATTTTCCCTTTTGCACGTGACTCAGGAGGAACCTCAACTACTATATCACCTATAACCTCAGCCTGGCAGGCAAGAACATACCCCCTTTTAATATCTTCCCTTTTAAGAAGAGTGGTGGGATGAGTAGCAACATCACCTTCTTTAACTACAACCTTGCATTTACCACAGATCCCATCTCCTCCACAAATAGAGTTAACATACACACCAGCTCTTGTTGATGCCTCAAGAAGGGTTACGCCTTTTTCTACCCGTACTGTTTCACCTTGAGGCAAAAAAGTTACGTTAACCTTATCTTTTTTCATCTTTTGTCGCCTGGTTTCCATTCATTCTTAAGGAAACTGGGTATCCTGACTGCCTCTTCTGGACCAACTAACACATTCCAGCCAAATTCATCTATAAGTTCTGCCCGAAAAACAGCAACAAGACCAGGGATAATAATAGTATTGTGATTTATCTTTTCTCTGACTTTTTGTTTTTCTAAAGTTTTTGCTACCTTTTCCGCAGACCACTTATCTCCAGCATACGCATTTAAAACACCCATCCCTTCAGTTTCTACTACAGAAATATAGGTGGGGATTTTGCTGTTTTCTACTTCTGACTCAACAGTAAAGTAGGTAAGAGAAAAATTAGTGGTAACAATTACTGGTGAATCAGGATTTACTGCTCCTATCTCGTAGAGCTTAAAGTCCACAGCATTAGGCACTTGAGGATCGGTATAGATATTCTGCCTCACAGTAAGCAGGGGTAGAAGCTGCCAGGTATTTTTGGCTTTTACCACCACAATATTTGCATACTTGCATACATAGGTAGACGCCTGAATCATTTCTTGAAAAGGGTCTTCCTCGCTGGTAAACATTATGGTAGGGTATCCTAAGGGACGGAAAACTTTTTCTACTGCCAATCGCCTTAACTTAGTTAAATAATCAAGTGCGGTTCTGGTTGTTCTTGTCCCTGGATCAAGAACAAGATCGTTCACTCCAATTTTTTTTATATTCTGGGTAAGGTCGGCAATCTCTTCCAGGCTCTCAGCATACACAGCAAGAGGACAGTTATACTGCCTGGCAAGGGAAGTCATTTTTTCAAAATTTTCCTTGTTCGCAGAATAGATTAAGGGTCTTTTATCACCTACAAGCTTTAGAGCAGGTTCTATAACAGAGGGGTCCTGGCAGATGAGAATGAGGGGATGGGTAGTCTTCTCTATAATCTTTTCTGCCAGATGAGCGTATTCCTGAGCACTGGCTGAGGTGTGCTGCAAAGCTACAAGATCCATCCCTATTTCCTCACCTACTCTGGTGAACTTGAGCTGATTTATGGAAGTTACTTCTTTATCCAGCTCACTATCTGTCAAAGTATCTTCAAGTAAAATAGCCACTCCTGTTGGACGGTAAAATTTTTCCTTATGGCGAAAAAGTACCGTTTCCTGTCCTATTTCTAATTTATTTTGGTCACTACCAATGGAAACAAGCTTCATGGGAGGCGTTGAAGACTCAGCAACTTGAGTTTTTGCCTCTCCACTTACGTGTGGACATTGATCCAGGGAAACCCTTTTTGCTGCCATCTGCATGGCAAAAGCCATACAGGTAGGAAAATTACAATCCCCACAATTAGTTCTAGGTAAAAGCTTGTAAATTTGCAGTCCGGTTAAGGCCATTTGCTTCCTCCTTCTTTATATGAGTAATGGGTAATGAGTGATAAGTAATGGGTTACTCATCCCTCTTCACTTATTACATATTACTAATTACTGCCTCAAAATTACATCATTGGTTCCATAGATAGAGCAGGATGATTTTTCTTTCCCAGAAACTCTAAAAGTTCCTCTGAGATAGTAGCATCCTTTTCTGTAGCTATTTTTCCCATAAGCTCAGACTCTTCTATTTCCTTTAATCTTTTTTCCAATCGTTCCTTTATTTCCTCTTTAAGCTCAGCAGGCATCCAGACCACTCTTTTTGTTCCCCCATCAGCAGAGATAAATTTTTTGCTGGTAATGTAAACTTTACCAACCCCTATAAATCCTGGTGTCTGGATTCCTCCTCCTACCTGCCCAGCCATAGTGCTAAAAGTCATCCCTACAGGGGTCATTCCGGTAAACTCCCGGTTCACAATCATAACTCCATTAGCCTCTGGCAAAATTGCCACAATACACTCGAAACAGCCACAACTCGTCATTGGATCCTCTAACATAGAGTAGGCATTGAATTTCTCTAAGTTCCCGTGGGATTTCACTTTGAGATACTCATTGACTCCCTCCCATTGCCCTTTTACAGGATCTAAAGTTTTACCCTTTTTAACAGGCTCATTGGGTCCATGAGGATTTAACTGATACGATGCTTTGCAGTCAAGCCAGGTATAAGCACCACAAAGACCTAATCTTTCAGGAGTCACAATGCACACATGATCCGGTGCATAGGACTGACATAAAATACAACTATAGTAGGTATCAACATCCTCATCAGTCATCCCGCCTATTCTCTCATCCCTCTGAAAATAAATCTTCCTTGCCTCTTCAAGAGGTTTCTTCATCTTCTCCTCATCAGTAATAAGTGTAACCTGAACTTTATCTACAATTTTTGAGTACTCCTCATGAATTTTAGCTATTAGTATTTCTCCAAAGTGTTTCAACCTGAATCCCTTTTGATAAGTTTCTTTACTTATCCTCATCCAGACAATAGCCCTCTGACCCATATGAAATATACCATTGGCACAGGATATAAATTCATGGATCCTGCGCTCAAGAACGCTCTCAAAATCTTCACTGAAATTTCTTCCGGCAACCTCTACCAGAATTCCCAAATTCATGGCGCTGCCCTCTTTAACTGAGTCAACATCAGAGCCAATTATATTAATTTTACCATCCTCTACCTCATTCATAGGTTTTCCTCTTAAAAGCTCGAAAGCCAGACTGCGCTTTCCACCAAATTCAACCTGCATTTGCTCCTTTCTCACTCTCTCTCCTTCAAATCCGGCCCCATAAGGAACGGGAATGGGAACCTCGGTCACCTTTATCTCAATGCCCCTTACCTCAATAGCTTTACTAACAATCTTATCAAGATAAATATTAGAAACAACATGCTCATAAGTACAGATTCCCGTAGGAAGAATCTGAGGTATATCAACATCGGATAAAATAGGAAAACCAAAATTAATAGCTCCGGCAGCAGCGGCATATTTTTCATCGGTGAGGAGTTGTCCGCTACTATTTACCTCAGGATCAGCTCCCAGAGCAAGAACAAAGGCATGAACTCTCTCCTTATTGTAAAGGAGTAATTTTCTACCTATTTCTCTGGCCTTTTCTGGACCTTCGGGTTTTATCCCTCCAAAGGTGAGGGCAGCTCTGGTAGCAAAATTTATAGCATGAATAGCGGCAGAGGTATCCTTGCCATAGGGAACAAGGAAAGTATCCCAGTTCATTTCAATTCCTTCTTCGGCAAGTTGTTCAGCCATGCTTCTTCCACCGGTTGAGGAAGCCATAAAAACCAGAATGCTTTTCTCTTGAAGAGCTCTGGCAAGCTCAACTGCTTGTTCATTAGTAGGAAGAGCTCCTACGCAGGCAGCAAAACCAGGCATTCTCCCATCAACTAACTTTATTCCCTGCATTCGCAAGATAGCATCATCAGTGAAACCAAGCCAAATTCCTTTAGGCTCATCTCCAGTGAGATATTTCAAGGCTTCGATAATCTCCAGAGCAATCAAAGTAGCAATTCCCGCATCCAGAGCATTTCCCAGATAGGGAAGCCAAACTCTCTCCCTGACCAATGGAGGGAGAAGAGATTTTGCCTGCTCCAGAGCTTTCTTAACATCAGCCAAAGTCTTCACCTCCATCCCTAACAAAGCTAAAATTACAGGTAAATAATAAGCGGTATTAGGGAAACCTACCTCCTGTTTTTCACCTTTTCCCTCGATCAACTCATTTAACTTCTCTTCAGCTTCTTTTACATATTTGTGTGCTCCACGTATTGCTGCTGAAGCTATTATTCTGGACATTGATAACCTCCTTAAGATTATCGCAATGTAATAAGACTACTCTTATGTGTTGCTTGGTGAAGCTTATTGATGAGAGTATCTTTTCTACAATCAAGGCAAAGCTCTAAAAGGTCCTTTATATTTGCCAGGTCTTGTTTCTTTTTTATTTTAAAATTTTGTTTTTTCCTGATTATTTACTCTTTTGCATACATCAAAGGTTTAAGTTTCAAAGTCTCCCTTTTCTTGTCTATGTGTTCTATCATAAGATGGGCTGCCTTTATAGGATCAGCCTCAAAGGCAAACTTTGCCCCAAAGATGTTTTCTATATCGCTACACAGAAAATTAGTCACATTTTCGCTACCTAAAACCGGAAAAGGAATTCCAAGTGCAGTAAACACGCCAGAGGCAACAAAATAACATCCTATGGATACAGCCTTTTCACTCATCCACTCCGGTGCCGCTCCTGCAACTGGAAGATCGCTTATATCCTCTCCCAATCCCCCTTCAAGAACTACATTGGTAAGAGCTATTAAAATCCTGCTGTTGTCAACACAGGAGCCAACATGAAGAACTGGCGGAATCCCTACTGTCTCACATATCTCCTGAAGACCTTTTCCTGCATATTCAAAAGCAGCCTCTGGTTTTAGCAATCCTGCCTCAGCATCAGCAATAGCTGAACATCCAGTTACAACTACCAGAACATCATTTTTAATTAACTCTTTCGCCATCTCTATGTGACCAAAGTTATGTGTAATCTTAGGGTTGTTACATCCTACCACTCCTGCTAAACCTCTGAGTCTTCCCTGGATTATCGCATCATTTAAAGGTCTGTAGGTAGCACGATAGGTCCCCCCAAGAAAGCTATACACATTCTCCGCACTAAATCCAGCCACCAAATCCTGGTTTTCATCAGGAATTTGAATACTATTACCATTTCTATTGGAAAAATTTTCAATAGCCATTTTAATTATACGTTTAGCTATTTCATAAGCCTCTTCTTCCTTAAATTCGATATGAGTAACACCAGGTGCTTTATTTTTGGGAGAAGTTGTTATCAGTTTAGTGTGAAAGGCACTGGCTACACTGGATAGAGAAGGCATTATACACTGGACATCCACCATCATCAAATCTACTGCCCCTGTAAGAATGGCAAGTTCTTGTTGCAGGAAATTCCCCGCTACTGGAATTCCATGACGCATTAAAATCTCATTTGCTGTGCAACACATACCTACAAGATTCACTCCTTTTGCTCCCTTTTTTTTAGCAAGTTCAACAATTTCAGGATCTCTCACCACATCTACTACTACATCAGATAGAGTTGGTTCATGACCATGAACTACCACATTAACCTCATCTGGAGAAAGAGTACCTAAATTTGATCTTGCTAATATAGGATCAGGAGCTTTAAATAGGACATCAGAAAGGTCAGTAGCAACCATAGACCCACCCCATCCATCAGATAGAGCGGTCCTGAAGCCATGCATTAGGATATTTTTATAATCATTGTCAACTCCCATGTGGGTTCGGTGCATAGTTTCTACAATTTCTCGATCTATTCCCCGTGGCATAACTCCCAGCTCTTTCCACAATTTATACCTTTTCTCAGGTGCCCTGCGAGGAACCCTTAACTCACCATGTTGACGACCAAACTCAGCGAAAATTTTCTCGGCAAGTTCTCTGGCAACATCCTCTTTTGCCCTTCCATTAATCTCAATCCCATACTCGCGGGCCAAAGCGTTTAGTTTTATCTCATCCTTCACTCCATAGGCATCTGCTTTTCCCTGAGCTGCTAACATCAAGGCATGGGTAATATCTCTTCCATGATCAGAATGAGCTGCTGCCCCTCCGGCAATCATTCGAATAAAGTTTCTGGCAACAATAGTATCTGCCGATGCTCCACACACCCCGTACTTGTTTTTCTTAGAAATCCGGCAGGGGCCCATGCTACACAAACGGCAACATACTCCCAATCTCCCAAACTTGCACTGGGGCTGCATAGTTTCATAGCGATCCCAGATCGTAGAGATATTCTCTTTTTCTGCTTTTTCCAACATATGCTGGCTTGCCTTATCAACAGTTCTTTTTTCTATTTTACCCTCATCCATAATCCTTACTCCTGAGTTAAATTTTTAACCATAGCTTCTATTTCTCCCCTGAATCTTTCTTCCCTCTCCCAGAGAGAAAAACCGCTAATGTCCGCCTCAATAATAGCTTCATCAAAACTTATAAATCCAAGAAAATGAAAACCGGACATATTAGATAAAAGATAATTTCTATCCTTTTCTCCTCTTATCTTATTCCCAACTGTAGATAATTTTAGTATTCCTATCTGGGATGCAAGCTCCCTGATACGAAAGGCTGTCTCAATACTCTTTTTACCTGGCTCAACCACCACAATTAACTCATCAACCGCTTTCGCTGTTCCCCGTCCCAGATGCTCTATGCCCGCCTCCATATCCAGAACTACCACCTCATCTCTTTCTACCAGGAGATGAGAGAGCAGCGCTTTTAAAAAGGCATTCTCGGGACAGGTACACCCCATTCCGCCCCCTCTTGCTATTCCCATGACAGCAAGCTTTATTCCATCATGCTCTACAAAGTACTTATCTGGAATATCATTAACCCTGGGATTTAGCTTGAAATAAGGAGAAATGCTACCAGGTTTGGCTCCAGTTCTTTCTTCAATTAATTTTTTCATCTTAATCAGGGGAGTAATATTGGATGGGTTTGGGAAGGAAAGAGTCAAAGCAAGGTTAGTGTCAGGATCAGCATCAATAGCAAAAACTAACCTACCCTTTACTGCAAAATATTTAATAATACCTGCAGCAATGGTGGTTTTACCCACACCTCCCTTTCCGGTGACCGCGATCTTCACTTATTAAGAATCCTTAGATAGCTATTGGGCACTTGTTTATGGACTGCCATTCCTTCCTATGTGAAACAAATAATTGTATATTATACCTACAAAATTTTTTGTGTCAAATTTACGAATCAAATCATAAAATTTCTGACATTACCTGAGGGAAAGCACTGTTATTCAATATTTGCATGCCTTGAATCTATTTGCCTGGGAGTTTTTCCTGTTATTTCTGTTAGTTTACAGACTAACCCATAAAAGAAAAGATAGATATTTAATCCAAAAAGAGCACCAGACATATTGGAATGCTCCTCATCACCAAGCAAAGAAAAATGAACAAAATTTAGGTTTTTCGATTTAGCTCTGATAACTACACTATGGTCGGCTAGTTTGCTTAGGGTAGAATCAGGAAAGGAAGTAATAGCTATAATTCTACCATCAAACCCTTTTGCTTTCTGGCAAAGAGTTACGATTGTTGATGTTTCTCCAGAATAAGAAATAGCTACCATAACATCTCCTGAGTGTAAAGCTGGGATAGTTACATCTCCCACTGCATAACAGTTAAATCCAAGATGGGTAAGTTTCATAGCAAAAATCTTCCCTATTAAGCCAGAATGCCCCACCCCCAGCACAAATATTTTATTTGCCTTGAGGAGAATATCAACCATTCCCTTTATATCTCTTTCATTCACCTGTTCAATGCTCCAGATTGCATTTTGAAGCATCTCGTTCGCTACTTTTTTAACCTTTTCCATGTGGTAGTGTAAAATCTCTTCTCCTTACATTTTTAATCTATTTCAATTCACCAAAATTCCAAATAACCCATTTGTCAATCAATTTGTAGTGGCAAGGTAAACTTTGCGATGGTCAAGCAAACTTGACCACTACACTACAGTTTAAAATGGGAAGAAAAAACATATATCTTCTGCAATGTTACTCATCCAGAAAAGCTCTCATTCTATTTATATTTTATTACTGAGCAAATTCTACCGCAGAAGAAAATTTTTGTCAAAGTGAGATAAAATTACATCTTGGCCGGAGCAGAAATTCCTAATATGCTGAGCACATCAGCTATCACAATTCTTACTGCTTCTATGAAAACAAGACGGGCATTGGTAAGCTCTTTATTTTTGGAAATTATCCGGTGCCGAGTATAAAAGTAGTGAAAAAGGGAAGCTAATTCTTCCAGATACACAGCTAAATGGTGAGGTTCTAAGCTATTAGCAGATTCTCTTACACAATCAGGTAAAAGGGCAAGATAACTCATTATATCTCTTTCCTCAGGGGCAGTTAATAAATTTAAATTCACCTCTTCAGGGTCCTTTAACAGTATCCCCATTTCTTTCGCTTTTTCCAAAATACTACAAATCCGAGCATGGGCATATTGAATATAAAAAACAGGATTCTCTGGTGTTTGCTTTTTAGCTAATTCCAGATCGAAATCAAGATGAGAATCAGCAGTTCTTGAAATAAAGAAAAAGCGGGCAGCATCTTTGCCTACCTCTTGAAAAACCTCTCTTAAAGCAATAAATTCTCCCTTTCGGGTAGAAGCAGAGATTCTCTTTTCTCCTTTCTTTAAGGCAACTAACTGATAAATAATCATCTCAAAAGCTTCGGGAGCATAACCCAAAACCTCAGCAGCCGCTTTCATTCGAGGGACATATCCAATATGATCGGCTCCCCAGATATCAATAACTCTGCAGAATCCTCTTTTCAACTTATTTCTATGATAGGCGATATCGTTCGCAAAATAAGTGTAATCCCCATTTCTTCTTCTTAAGACACGATCCTGATTTTCCTTTAAAATTAAAGATGTTTTAAACCACAGGGCTCCTTCTCTTTCGTAGAGGAAATCTTTCTCTTTGAGAAAAGAAATAGTGTTTTCAAGCTCATTATTTTGATATAAAGTAGATTCAAAGAACCAGTGATCAAATTTTACGCCAAATTCATCAAGGTCCTCTCTGATTATTTTCAAGATTTTATTCATTGCAAATTCAGCTAAAATAGAAATTATTTTACTCTCATCCTTAATGTTTCTTATTTTCTCCCCCAGTTCCTCTTGAGCCTTTTTGGCTACAGAAATTAAATAATCTCCTCTATATCCATCCTCGGGGAAAGGAACCTGTTTTCCCTCCAGTTCTTGCATCCTGACCCTCAGAGAATACGCCAATCGTCTAATTTGGCCCCCCATATCATTTACATAATACTCCTTCTTCACCTGATATCCAATCTTAGACAGGGTATTCACTAAACTATCGCCAAAAGCAGCTGCCCTGCCATGACCTATATGCAAAGGACCTGTGGGATTAGCTGAGATAAACTCCACCTGAACTAATTTATTCTTCCCTTCTGAGAACTGAGTAAAATCTTCCCTTTCAGTGATTATTTTTTTAATGGTCTCTTTCAGATAGGAAGGTGAAAAAAAGAAATTTATAAATCCGGGAGGGATAAATTCCACGCGAGAAAAAAAACTGCTTTCCTTGAGAAAGGCAACTAAAGCTTTTCCTATTTTTAGGGGAGATTTTCCGTTTATCTGAGATAAGGAAAAGGGGAGATTTGTGGATAGGTCTCCCCATTCCCTCTTTTTAGGTCGAGTAATAATTATGGGAGGCAGCGGATGAGAAGAAAAACCTTCTTTCTCAATCTGAGAAGATCCTCGTCGAAGACTGTCTTCAATAAGTTTCTTTGCTGAGTTATTCATATCTTCACTTTATTTTCTGGTCTGTATAGTAACGAACATGGTCCACTTCTCGTGACGAACCTGAAGTAGAACTATGTCTCCGGGTTTAACTTTCTCCATAGTTTTTTTAAAATCACTGAGACTACTCACTTCAATAGAGTTAACCAGCTTTATTATATCACCAGCAGATAACCCCACCTCATACGCTGGACCACCTGAATCTACTTCACCAACTACTACTCCTGTTTCTTCCTCAGATAGATTATACTTTTTCCTTAACTCAGGAGTAATATCATACACCTCTATTCCCAGGAGCTTCTCTTCTATCTTCTCAGGTTCCTCAGGTTCTACTACCCGTGTGACTTCCTCAGGTCTGGGGGCAGTAACAAGAGATATTTCTAATAACTTACCTTCTCTTATCACTGCTAAGGTTACCTTTTGTCCAATTTCTGCTTTCAGTATCTCCTCTTTTAACTCAAATCGATCTTCCACAAATTGACCATTTACCCTCTGAATTATATCGCCAGCTTGAATACCTGCTTCCTCGGCTGGGCTTGCCTTTACTACATCGGCTACCAACACACCTTTGTCCACGCCAAATTTCTCTGCCAACTCGGGAGTAAGCTCCTGCATATATATCCCAATCCAAGGCCATTTTACCTCTCCATACTTTACCAAGCTTTGAAGTAATTTTTTAGCTTTATTCACAGGGATGGCAAAACCAATTCCTATTGATCCTCCTGAGGGGGTAAAAATAGCTGAATTAATCCCAATAACTTCTCCGTAAATGTTCACCAGGGGACCTCCACTATTACCAGGATTAATAGAAGCATCAGTTTGAATTAAATCGGCATAGACTCTTCTTTCTCTTCCAGCTTGAATCGCTCTACCTGTAGCGCTCACTACTCCCACGGTAACTGTAGGTTCATATTTTTTATTTAGCTCAGAAAGGGTAAAGCCAAAGGGATTACCAATAGCAATTACCCACTGCCCAACTTTAAGATTAGCCGAATCTCCCAAAGTTACTACAGGCAAATCACCTCCCTCAATTTTTAAAACAGCAATATCTGAATCTTCATCTGTTCCAATAATCTCTGCTTTGAGAATTTTGTTGGTAGAGAGAGTAACCATAATTTTATCCCTATCTACTCCATGGATAACATGTTCATTGGTCAAAATGTAACCATCCTCGTTTATAATCATTCCCGAACCAAGGCCTTTTTGCTTAAATTCTCTTTGGGGAAACTGTTCAAAGAATCTTTTAAAAAACTCCTCGAATTCAGGGGAAGAAAAAAACCTATCACCACCACGGCCTAAAATACTTACCGTTCTCTCTGTGCTTATACTTACTACAGCCGGACTTATCTTTTGAACAGTAAAAATTATCTTTCCTTCCAGGGTTTCCAGATCTACAGGATGGGGCTTTAAGCTCTCCTGGAAAAGGGGTCCCTTCAGTTGTGGAAGTTTCTCTGCATAAAGAGAAAACACCCCATTTAATCCTATAGTTAAGATCCCTATTCCAATAATCAAACCTACAAATATTTTTCTTATTCTACCTTTTTTTCGCATTTTAAAAGCCTCCTATATGCTATGTTTAGTGTAACCTCTATATTTTTACTCATTTCGTATTAACTCATCAACACGTCTACGCATTAACGCTTTCACCCTTTAGCCTTTTGCCCTTTCTATTATATTTGACATTGAGGACAAAAATATGTTCCCCTTCCGCCAATCTTCTTTTTAACTATAGGATTTCCACACCTCTTACAACTCTTTCCTTCTCTTCCATACACTTTAAGATGAAAATTAAATTTCCCCTTTTCTCCCTGCAAATCAACATAAGTATTGACTGAGGAACCTCGATAAGAAATAGCCTCTCGTAAGATAGCTGATAAATTTTTATATAACCTCTCGATCTCTTCTTTTTTCAATTGAGAGGAGTTTTTTTCAGGATGAATTCCTGCCCTGAAAAGAGCCTCCTGAGAATAAATATTTCCTATCCCGGCAATAAAGCTTTGATCCATCAAGAGGGGTTTAATCTTCCCCCTTCTCTTCTTTAAAAGATTCTCAAACTTATGTAAGGTAAAATCTGGATCTAAGGGTTCAGGGCCTATGTTTTGCAGAGAAGGGATTTTCTCCCATTCTTTTTCAAAAATTAAATACACATCAGCAAAACCCCTAATATCGGTAAAAAATAGCCTGCTCTTGTCTTCGAAATTAAATACTATACGGGTGTAATCAGGGATTTTTTCTCCTGATGGAGAAAAAATTAATCTCCCGGTGAGCTTAAGATGAAAAATTAAATTTTCTGTGGAGTCAATCGGGATAATTAAATATTTTCCCCTTCGGAGAATATCTCTAAAAACTCTTCCTTTTAATCTTTGAATAAATTGAGAAGATAGGAGGAGGCGGATGGGCTTATCACTTACTACATCCACTTTGTAAATCTTCTTTCCCTTCACTGCCTTTAACATACCCTGCCTAATTGTCTCTATTTCAGGTAATTCAGGCATTGTTTTCTCCTCGCTACTGGCAGATCTTATAACCTTATTTCACACGATATTGTCAAAACTTAACCACGGAGGACGTAAATAACTGTAATATGTGATAAATAATGAGTGATGTTTTACACATCACACATCACCCGTCACTTATTGTCCTTCACATATCACTCATTACATATTACTCTTTACATCTTATTATTTTTCTGGTGCGCCTGGCAGGATTCGAACCTGCGACTTTCGGCTCCGGAGGCCGACGTTCTATCCACTGAACCACAGGCGCCTAATTTCTCTAAATCCTTACTGGATAATTGTCTTAGGCTAAGCAACAAATCCTTGAATTGACGTCCTTTGAGCTCTGGTGTCCAAATAGTGTCCATATCAGTGCAAAACTTCTCAATAGCTAACCTCTTGTGATGGCGAGTATAAAGCAGAAATCAGAAAGATTGAAATATGTTCTTGAATGAATCTTCCGGGTGTCTAACCAATATTCTCTGATGATCTGTTTTTATCCTTCTGGAGGTATTTTGAACAAAAGCGCTGCTCTTAAAGACATTCTTGTAGTCAAAGAAACCACTGTTCTTCTCAGTGAATTCTTCGACATATGCATTTATGTCTGGTGTTAACAAGTCCCAAAGTTTTTTGATCGATAATCTCAATTGATCTAAGTATATGGTAATATATTCACAGGGGGTATCAATAATTTTTATCCCGATCTCATCAGTCTTTAGTATTTCGCCGATGACATAAGTGAAGAAGAATTTCGCCAGACCATATCCTCTTACCTGTTCGTTTTTAAGTTTAGATACATTGTCTTCGATGATTTTATAAACAAGATTTGCAAGATATATCTTGGCTGCGGTGATATGCCTGGAGAAGATCTTGCTATATCGTTCACCAAATAGTCTGGATTTTAGATGAGTGTTATGAGGGCCACCAAGAAAGAACGCTTCAATCAGTTGCGCAGCGAAGTCTATGTCAATTATTTGATCATAGTCCGTTCCAGATTCACCTCTCTTGATTCTATATAAAACTCTGTTGTTAAACAGTTCGTTGAATTCTCTTTTCAAGGCCCTCTGAGTTCTATCCCTCGATTTCAAATCCTTCAGGGTTATTGCATTCTGATTATTCGTGAAATATGTGATCTGTTGAACCAAAGGTGAGGCAGACTCTAACTTGATGAATTTTGTAAGGAGATAGATGTTGTCGGTAACTTGTTCTCGGTTCTCATAAAAGCTGAGCATTGACTGGCAACCATTTATTACTGAATAGTTTTGAATCTTTATTTGATCCCTGCCCGTTTCGTCTAAGGTGTCACAGATTATGGTTATACCGTTGTGGTATAGAAAGAAGTTGTCGTGTTCCGTAGCATCCAAAATGGTTTTCTCAATATCCTTGTTAACCCTCGTTCTGCCCAAACCGTATCTCACGTTTTTGTAGAACAGCGTCCTGTTCTGGATTCCATCTAGCTTCAGTAGCTCCTTTGCCTGAATAGGATAGACTCTAACAATGATTCCGTTTGGCAGGTCATATTTGATATTGGAACTGTTAGCTAAATGCAAAGTTTTAGGGGTAGTCTGGATTTCTTGATCAGCTATATACGTATACTTGTTGAGCAGATCCCGTATGTCATACCCTTCTAATTTATCTTTCGCCAATTTTAAGAAGTCTTTGGCATTCCTGTCGAATGCTTTGTTCGTGATAAAATGCAAATGGACAGAGAATTTTAAACTTATTTTCTCCGTCAATCCAAATCGTTTTACCAAAGACTTTAACTCATGACTAGCACGACTTTTAAAGAGGGAATCCATCGATTGTTCATTTCCAAACCACTCTCTCGCTCCTACGAATTTCTTTAGATCATTATCCCCATGGTGCCTATTGTCATATGGTGAAAATTTTGCCTGAAATAAAAATATATCTTCCTCATCATCATCTACATAGATCCCATCTATGCCTTTGTCGTTCGGCGTATCACACACAGAGTCAATTGCTTCCTGTTTGTCGATCCTGAAAAAATTGTGCAGGTACCATATGAGGAAAGCAGCACTTTTTTCTCGGCCCCGACAGACGAACTCGCTAATCTCCGATCTTAGCCGCGCATTGAATCCATTTTGATTTATAGGCATTGAACCACCTCTTCAATATTTTGGGCATACCACATATAATTATACTTTATCGATATATTTTTGCAAGTCCCCGCATCAAATCATGTAAAATGTAACCGAAAGAGTATTGGTTGAATCATATAAAAAGTAACCGAAATATAATATAATTCTCCCCGGTTAAATTAAAAATTAACCAGGGAGGTGAAAGGAAATGAACATGGATGCAAGAAACCAATACCTTAAGGTATTGCAAGAGAAATACTTTATGACAAAA
>JAUWZM010000067.1 GCA_030615365.1 Candidatus Aerophobota bacterium
AAAAAGGAGGTTTGCCTGTCTTCTTTTCCTAACATTTTATCTCCTTATCATAAGTATTTTTTAACTTCAAAATCGCTTCTATTATACTATGGATAAGGATTTTTGTCAAATATTTTACTTGAGAAAGAACAAAGTTCAGATGAAAATGTGATGAAATTTAAGAGGGTTTTTCACCAGCCTCCTAGGTTTATAGTAACCTTTATGGCGAAAGAATCACTCCTCGAATATCTCACTGGCGAGGTTCCTTTAATCGAAAGAAGGAAAATAAAGTCGCTAATATTTAATGAAGAATCAAAATTAGATGATATAGACGAAGATAACTTAAAGATAATAAAGGAAAAACTCCTTGATTTAAAGATTGTAGATCCAGGCGTTGGATCAGGTGCTTTTTCTATAGATATCCTCAATAGAGTAGTCAACCTTGTCGAAAAGATAAATGATGCCATAGGAGAAGGTACAAATCGATACAACCTGAGGAAGAAACTAATAGAAAACTCCATTTATGGAGTAGATATACAGGAAAGGGCTATTCATTTAGCCCATCTTAGACTCTGGCTTTCTCTGGTAGTAGATACAAAAGATACAAAGGACATCCTTCCCCTGATAAATCTTGATTTCAGAATTCTAAGGGGAAATAGTTTAATATCAAAAATATTTGGCTATCCCTTTGATATGAACATAGTGAACACGGCTGGAAGAAAAACACCTGAAAAGATAATAGATACAATAGAGAAATTTAAAAATTTGAAGATAGAGTATGCAGAAACTTTTGAGGAATTAAAGAGAGAAAAGTTAAGGGAAGAAATAGAAAAAAAGAAAAAGGAGATTGCTATTTGGTATTTAACCCAAATTAAAAGAAGAAAAATACAGGAATTATCAGGGATAGAAGGGCAATTAAAATTATTTAAAGAACCTGAACAATTAAGTTTATTTAGGAAGACGGAAAAGGAAAAACAGGCTATAAAAGGGGAAATAGAGGATATTGAAGTTAAAATATCACAAATTAAAGAGGGTAGGAAGATAGATTCCTTCAACTGGTGGCTTGATTTCTTTGAAGTGATGGGTGTAAAGGGGGGATTTGACATTGTCATAGGAAATCCCCCTTATGGAATAAGTGAGCCTCAGGAAGTAGCAAAAAATGAATTTAGCTTGGGCAGTAATGATAGCTATGGCGTATTTACCGCCCTTGGAGCTAAGATATTAAAGCCTGGAGGAGTATTGTGTTTTATTATGAGCGATACCTACCAGACCATAAGGACTCATCGTAAATTAAGAGAGAAACTATTAAAAGAAACCGAAATTAAGTATCTTATATCGGTTCCATCCAGAACTTTCAAAGCAATGGTAAATCCTGGAATATATTTATTTAAGAAAGACCTAAAAAATAAAGAAAAAAATAACTTTATTTTAGTAGCAGATTTCCATAATTTAAGCATAAAAAATGGTGACTTAGAAGCAGGATTTGAACTTTTGGTAGAAAACGATAACTTTGATGAAACAAAAGATAGCCATACTATAACTTCTGAGAAAGATATAGCTATATATGCCTATCGACAAAAATTAATTCCCAGGTTTTCCAATCTTTCCTTCTTTATCGCCTCGCCTAAACTTTTCAAATTGATGGATGATACTACAAATGTTAGTATATTTAAGGAGCCACCGGTTATTAAAGTTGATTTTAATGATAAGGAAATAGAACTGGTAAAACTGGGGGATATTACTAAAGTTGTAGTAGGGTTACAAACGGGTGATAATCATTACTATCTGCGTCAACTTCCTGAAACCAAGGGCTCAAGTTATGAAGAGGTAGATTTAGACCTTGTTTTAAGCGATGAGGATTTAAAGAGAATAAGAGAGGATGGTAAATTACGAACGGATGTGATAGAGAACGGGATTTGCATAGATCCAAATCACAAGACACACCAGTATAGATACTTTGACGGAAGATACTTTGTTCCCTATGACAAAGGTGGTGCTTCTGATATTGAGGAGGGCTGGCTGCCAAATTACTATGTCCCTACCCCTTACTTTATTGATTGGTCAGAGAAGGCGGTGAGGAGATTGAAGACCTACAAAAAGTCAAATAGAAATAAATTAGCCTCAAGATTCCAAAACAAGGATTTTTATTTTAAGAAGGGGATTACTGTTTCATATACAGGTTTTTACGCGCCAATGTTCAGATTTAAGAATATATCAGCTTTTGATGTTGGTGGATCTTGTATTTTTCCTCGCAGTGATTCAACAGAATCTCTTCTTGGAATTCTATCCTCAAAATTAATAAAGTTTCTAAGTAAGAACTTCATTGACAGTACAGTGAATTATCAAGTGGATGAATTTAAGAAAATCCCCATTGCTTACAGTATCTCTAATTCAACGCTCCAAAAGCTCATCCCTCTTGTCTCTTCCATCATTACCAAGCAGAGGCAAGATCTTAAATACGACTATATGACCAATGAACAAATAGAAATTGATAAAATTATCTATAAACTTTATAATCTTAATGATAAGGATATAGAGGAAGTGGAAAACTGGTATTGGAGAAGATATCCCAAACTGGCCAAGGCGATTGAGACAAAAACCAACAGAACTTTAAAGCTCGGTGGAGCTTGGAAGGGAATAAGAATTACAGAAAGAGGTATTACTAAAGGACGAGAAGAATTACTAAGAAAACTTGAAGACCAATGGTGAGGATATGGACAACTATTCAGATATAATTGACAACAGAAAGATACTTTTAAAGGACAGGATAAATGCTTTTTTAAAAGCAAGCGATGAGGCAAAGTTTGCTGTGGGATATTTTTTCCTCTCCGGTTTTGATGAAATTGCTAAAAATATTGCCAACCTAAAAGAAGTAAAACTTATTGTTGGAACAACTTCCAATGCTAAGACTATTGAAGAAATCGCTGAAGGAATATCTAAAAAAGAAGAAATAGAAGAAATCCTCAATCGACAAAAATATCAGAAACCATCCGAAAGAAAGGCAATTCTTGAAGTATCAAAAGTAAAAATTGCAAATAATATAGGACATTTAGATCAATCTGAGGAAAATGAGGGTATGCTTTTAAGACTGAGGGATTTGATAGCTAACGAAAAGATTAAGATAAAGCTTTATACCAGGCATAGGCTTCATTCAAAAGCATATCTGTTTAAATATAAAAAGGGAATAGCAGAGCAACAAGGAGCTAAAGGAATAGGCATAGTAGGAAGTAGTAATTTGACTTTAGCCGGCTTTCAGCATTCTACGGAACTTAATGTTATTGTAAGAGGAAATGAAAATTATAAGGGTCTTGAGAGCTGGTTTGATGAAATCTGGAATGAATCCACAAATTTTAAAGAAGAATTCCTCAATGCCATTGACAACAGTTGGGCGCTGAAAACTGTTAATCCATATGATATTTATATAATGACACTGTATTATTTAGTTCAATCAAGGATGAAGTACCGTTCCCAAGTGCTCTGGGATTGGAGTAATGTGCCAAAACTCTATAGATTTCAAAGGATTGCCGTAATGCAAGCTTATGAAATTTTAAATAAATATAATGGCGTTTTTGTTAGTGATGTAGTTGGATTTGGAAAAACCTTTATAGGCTCAGCACTTTTAAAGCAAATTGGTAAAAGAACAGTGGTTATCTGTCCACCAAGATTAAAGAGAATGTGGGAAGAATTTGGTGAAAAGTTTAAGGTTGACATTAAGACTATCTCCCAAGGAGCTCTTAACAAGGGTGTATTCAATGAGGATAGTGTACTTTGGACTTATAGAGATAGACAGATAATACTTATTGATGAGAGTGATAATTTTAGAAACTCTGATAACAAAAGATATAGAGAAATACAGCCCTTCCTCAGTGACAAGAAAGTTATTCTTATTACCGCTACCCCACAAAATACATCCATCTGGAATATATATAATCAAATAAGGCTTTTTAATCAAGGGGGGATTAACGAATATCAAGTAAAAGGGGGATCCTTAAAGGAATTTTTCAATAGGGTGGATAAAAAAGAAGCAAAGATTCAAGACTTACTAAGAAATATCTTAATAAGAAGAACAAGAAATCATATAAGAAAGTTCTATAATACAGTTGAGGATATACCCATTCAATTTCCAAAACGAAAGCTTACCACTGTCTCCTATAGCATAGATGAGACCTACAATAATCTTTATGGAAAGATAAAATCCGCTCTTATGAATCTCACCTATGCAAGATATAACTTATGGCCCTATGTAAAAGAGGGGAATAGAGAAGATGCTATTTATAAGGATTTGAGGAAGATAACAGGGCTTCTTAAGGGACTACATAAAGTTATGTTATTTAAAAGATTAGAGAGCAGTATCTTTGCATTTTCAAAAACGGTAAATAGATTACTTAAGATTCATAAAAGATTCTTAGAGAGTATAGATAGAGGGATAATTCCGGCAGGTGAAGAGGCACAGGATATTCTCTATCGAGAGGATATCCTCATTGAAGATACATTCGAAAGGCTAAAAGAAGCATCAAAAAAGTATAAAGTTGAAGATTTTAAAGTGAAACTGCTAAGAGAGGCTCTCGAAAGTGATATAGGGAATCTTGAGGAAATCTCGGAGTACCTTAAGGAAATACCCCAGAAAAGTGACAAAAAATTTGACGAGCTAATAAAAATATTAAACCAACACAAGGAAGATAAAATCTTATTATTTTCGGAATATGCTGATACAGTAAAATATCTATACAAAAGGCTTAAAGATAGATTTGATAATCTTACCTTTGTCACCGCAAAATCAAAGGAAGCTATTTCAATAATTAGAAGATTTGCTCCTGTAGCTAATGAATACGAATTAAGGGAAACAGATATGCCGATTAATATTTTATGTTCAACAGATGTCTTCAGCCGGGGGTTAAACCTGCAGGACTGCAGTATAACTATAAATTACGATCTTCATTGGAATCCAGTAAGGCTTATTCAGAGAGTTGGGAGAATTGATAGAATAGGTTCTCAAAATGAGGAAATCTTTGTCCATAACTTTTTGCCCCACCAAAGAGTTGAGGAGGAGATCTCCTTAAAAGAAAGAATCCATAACCGAGCACAGGAAATCCATGACCATATTGGTGAAGATGAAAAAATCCTCGATGAATCAGAAAGATTAAATGAGGAAGATATGTATACCATATATGATAAGAGAAATATTGAACAGTTAGAGGAAAAAATGGAAGAGGACGAGGGCTTCAGTTTGGATGAAGCAGAGATGATCATAGAATCGCTCAATAGAGAAAAGAGCGAATATATGAATCTAATAAAGAATTTTCAGCTCGGGACAAAGAGCTGTAAAAAAGGACAAAATTACAAAGGACTATTTGCCTGTTTTAGAAAAGGGGAAATCATTGAACCTCTTATCATTGACAAAGAAGGAGAGATAATTTCGTTTCCAGGTAAAGTATTAACGGAAATTAAATGTGGGCCAGATGAAAGTGCAGATAAAATTTATCAAGAGGATAAAAAACTTTTCTTTAATAGTCTTAGAAAAGTGCAAGATTATTTTGAAAAAGAAGTTAGGCAAAGAACTAAAAGAGAAAGAAAAAAAGAGCCAGTAATTATTAAAACTACTAAAAAACTTACTCAATTTAGAAGAGAAATTAAAGATCAGGATATTCTGGATTTCTTGGATAAGATTAACGATATTTTAAATGAAGGTATTCCCGAGGAAGCATTAAGGGAATTAAGAAGGCTTGATAGGAAGAAAATAGAGGGGATTGATTTTTTAAAGTATTTAGTGGAAATTTATAATAAATTCAGATTAGGTGAAAGAAAAGAAAAACAAGATTTAAAGGAAAAATATGAACTAACAGAGTTAATCTGCTGTGAGATATTAAAATAGAAGTGAAAGCTATCAAGGAAAATCAGCTCAATTACTTAAATTAAAAGAGGGTGAATAGATCAAAGGAGGTATTAAAATGGTTGAGCAACACTATAAAATTAGAATAAAACAAAACGGAGTTGAAATCGAAGTCGAGGGAGATAAAGAGTTTGTGGAGAAGCACATTGAAGAATTCAAGAAAGAGATACCAAAGATCGCTAAGGGGTTATCACTTAAAAAGAAACCCGTCGTTTCAGAAATTCCAAAAGAGAAACTTGAATTGGAAAAACTCTCTTTAGCCGAATTCTACAAACGAAAGCAACCAAAAGAAGATCTGGAAGTAGCACTAACTATTGCGTATTACTTTAGATTTCATAATGGAAAAGAGGAATTTAGCAATAAACAAATTAAAAAAGAGACACAGAACCTAATTCACAAATTGTCAAATATACCTGGTACTCTGAAAAATGCGGCTAGTGGGAAGAAAGCGTACGTGACAAAAGTCTCAAAAGGTAAGTGGAAACTTACATTAGACGGCGAGGAACTTGTAGAGAAAAAACTACCCAAAATAAGTGAGAAATGACGCAGAACATAAAGAAAATTCTTTCCAGTAATATTGATTCGGATTTAGTTGAACGCCTTTCAAAACATTATAAAGATTTGAAACAAAAGTTTTTTCTTGGTCAATATGAACCTAGTCAACTAAATTGTGCTAAATTTGTTGAAGTAGTATTGAGAATTCTTGAATATACCACCAAAGGCAACTACACTCCATTTAATAAAAACGTTTCTTTGGATAATCTTGCAAAAGAATTTGAAAGATTACCTAAAAATAAATTTTCAGATTCAATCAGAATTCATATTCCCCGAATTCTTCGAGTTATTTATGATATTAGAAATAAGCGTGGGGTAGCACATATAGGAAAGATAAATCCAAATCTTATGGATGCTACTTTTGTTGTTTCCGCATGTGATTGGATTATGGCAGAATTCATAAGGCTATATTTTACAGATGAACCAAATGTTGTACAAAAAATTATTGAGTCAATAGTAGAAAAGAAAGTCCCTATTATAGAAGAATTTGATAATGATCTGAAAGTTTTAAATCCTAATCTTAGTGTAGCAGATAAAATTTTGCTTATTCTTTACAAAAAACACCCAAATTACGTTTCTACTGATAACTTAAAAAATTGGATTAAACCTAAATCGCCTGCTCATATAACTACTGTTTTACGTCAATTGGATAATAACACTACGGTTCACCGTAAAGGAAAGGAAAATATACTCACGAGGAAAGGGATAGAGTATATTGAGAAGAAGCTATTAAAAGGTATTTAGACCGTCAAATAAAACACCTCGCCATTGTGAGAGGTACACAAAATACATGATGCATCCAATATAGTTGTCATTTACCGAACAACAATTGTTACCATATTTTGCTAATCGTTAGAAAAATGGCGACCATAGACTATGTTTTATAATTTCTGGAAATTCGTAACCGATAAGTTTTTCTAAGAATTGCTATGGTAGGAGATTGCCTTATCATCCTCTCCCGAGGAAATATTTTAAAAGAAGACAGGGAAATGCTTAAAGATGCTTTATACGAAATGATAAAAGCATATCAGCGGCAAAACAAAGAGATTCCCGTTGGGGGAGGCCTTTTGGAACAGTTATCCATCGAGACTTAGTAAATGTCAGTAAAACGGTCCGATTTAATCAGGTATTTTAAGGAAAATAGATTTTATTTATTGCGCCAGGGTGCGAGTTCTTGACTTCTTAAAAGTTTTATTTTATAATATATAGAAAATTACTTGTGAGGAATTATAAAGTGTCTCCCAACCTCAGAGCTTCTCTTAGAAAAGCAAATATAGTTGTCTTAGCTCATAGCTACAATCCTTCCATTGTGTCTCCCGATTGGGTGCTCGAGAGAAAAATACTCAATGAACCAATCAATGATTTTGTGCATACACAGGCGTTTTCTCTTATGCAAAATAACAATTTTTCACTTGTTGTTGATACGAATCGTCTCCAACTTTCAGCAAAAAAACTCGATTCAGATAACATAAAACTAATGCCGCAAATTTTGCATAGGTTTTTTACTTTCTTACCAGAAACTCCTTGTAGAGCAATGGGGTTTAATTTCACTTATGAACTCAAAGTAAGGCATGATTTATTAAAGGATGTCCTGTCGCCCAAAAAGCAAACCATCGAAAAATTATTTGCATCCGAGTATAAACTGGGAGCGATTATTCACTTTGAGTTTGAGGAATGTTTCTTTGTACGAGTTAATATCTCCCCGATGAGGCAAAAAGAAAACATACAAGTAGTCAATTTCAATTTTCATACTATTATTAATAAAGCAATAATAGCAAAAGAAAGACTGAATTTGTACGAAAAAATCTTACAAAAGATGGAAAGGATTCAAAAATGGATATAAACTTAAGAGGCTTTAGGCAAGGGATTATCGAGGATGAGGAAGAAAACGATAATACTTACACTGATTTAGAGGAAGAAGGCCTACAAAGAAAGAAAGGGCAGGCTATAGCTGCTGTTTTTCAAAGGATTAGCCCTATCGATTGGACCAGCGTTGAAAGTTGGATAGAAATCCAACCTCTTGAGCTCTTAGAAAGTGTCACTAAATTGCAGCGAGAGAACAATTATCTCCAGCAGCAAGTAGAGGAACTACAAAAGAAAGTAAGTAAGCTTATGGAGAGCCTGCCGACACAAAAAACTATAATCTTGCGAGAGATTAACAAGGCACAAGCAAAACAAGAAATAAAGAAGCTGTTTGCTTCTACTGATGAGCCATTATATTACTCAGATATAGCTGAAGAGCTGGAATTGGACCTAGAAATGGTAGTAGAAATATGTCAAGAATTAATAAAAGAAGGAGAAGTAGAAATTGACACCGACATACTACAGTATAGGTGATTCATTACGCGGCGAACGAATTGCAGTGCAAGCACGTAAAGTTACTAACCAAAAATTAATTCAGCTCAGTGGGCGCCATAAAGGTACGTCTCTTACGCTCAAATACTCTGTGTTTTGTGTAATCGAGGCTCCTTTGAAAAGTGTGCAGAAGAGATAAAAATGATGAACGAGGAAATCTCAAGTTTGCCCTATCATCCCCTCCTGATAATATCCTGTCCAAACCTTTCCTGAATTTTATCCAGCAGCATTATCTATTTTCTCAAATTTTTCTTCATTTTTTGTTTTCGAGAGCAAATAAAGCTATCCCTTCCTTACCTCTATTATATTAGATCCCCGATTGTATACTATAATTTAGGTAAATGTATGTTCCAAATAGGAGGATAAATTGAGCAATTTAAAGATGATTGAAGTAGGAGATAAGTCTATTACAGAAAGGGAGGCTATAGCAAGAGGAGAGGTCATTCTTTCACCAGGAACGATGCAATTAATCAGGGAAGATGCATTACCCAAAGGAAATGTACTTGGCTGTGCCCAGGTAGCAGGAATTATGGCTGTGAAAGAGACCCCTTTTCTTATTCCAATGTGTCATCCTCTGCGCATTACTGGGGTAAAGATTGATTTTAAAGTAAAGGAAAATACAATTGAGATTGAGGTGAAAGTAAAAGCCAAGGATAGAACAGGAGTGGAGATGGAGGCTCTAACAGGCCTAAGTTTAGCTGCTTTAACTATATACGATATGTGCAAGGGAGTGGATAAGAATATTCTTATTTCCAATATAGGCCTGGTGAAAAAAACTGGAGGAAAAAGTGGTACCTATGTAAGGAGAGAAGAGAAATGATAGGAAAGATAATTTCTATAAACATAAGCGAGGGGAAGGGAACTTCTAAGATACCTGTAAAAGAGGTTTATCTTAAAAGAGGATACGGTATCATGGGAGATGCTCATGCTGGAAAATGGCATCGTCAGGTAAGTCTTTTAGGCTGGGAAAGCGTGAGGAGATTTTCCTCTGAAAAAAAAATCTCTAAAAAATTAAGACCCGGGGACTTTGCTGAAAACATTACCGTTGATATTGATTTATCTCCTCTGAAAATAGGAGACCGCCTTAAACTAAGTGAAGATGTGATAATAAAGGTGACACAGATTGGAAAGAAATGCCATACCGATTGCGCTATTTATAGGGAGGTAGGTGAGTGCTTGATGCCCAAGCAAGGCATCTTTGCCGAAGTAATAAAAGAGGGAAAAATTCGCCTGGGAGATAAAATAGAGGTGATGAATGATAAAGATAGGGATAATTACAGTAAGTGATAGATCATTTAAAAAAGAAAGAGAGGATGTAAGTGGTCCTCTTATTGAAAAGATGGTTAAGAGTTTAGGAAAAGTGGTAGAGTACAGAATAGTTCCTGATGAAAGAGCCCTTATTTCTCAAGCCATTGTAGAAATGGTTGATGAGGTAAAGATTGATTTAGTCTTAACTACCGGAGGAACAGGTCTATCCCCTCGGGATGTAACCCCGGAGGCTACAAGGGATGTGATAGAGAAAGAGATTCCTGGTTTTGGCGAGATAATGCGAACAGAGGGATTCAGGAGTGCCCCTCACGCTATTTTGTCTCGAGGTATAGCTGGGGCGAGAAAGAAAAGTTTAATTGTTACCCTCCCGGGAAGTCCCAAAGCTGTAAAAGAAAGCCTGGAGCTTATACTCCCAGCTCTTCCCCATGCCCTTGAAATGATAGAGGGAAAGGATCACTAACTAGTAAATAAATTTAATGCATGTTAGCATAGACTCTGCCGGTGGATTTTGACTTCTTACCTTAAACTACTATAATGAAGCTAATATATAAATTAACAAGTTAATTTATTTTAAATGTAAATTCTAAGGGAGGGCACCTTCCTTATCTGCCCTTCGTTTAATAATCTGCTCAGAGAAAATAAAAAGTGATAAAGAACACTAAGGGGGTGAGCCACTATAATGAGTAAGGATAGAAAGGGGAAAAGGGATAGAAAGAAGAGTGCAAAGGAAAAAAAGAGGGAGAGAAAGGAAAAGAGGTCTAAAAAGAATAATTTATCTGCTTAAGGAAAATAGGATAATAAAAATACATAGTTAGAGATTAAAGATTAGGAAGGAAGGTCTACCAGCTTGAGAGAAAGGAAGTTTTAGACGGGGTTCACTGGATATTTACGAAGAATGAATGATGTCTTAAAAATAATTCTTTAGAAAAGGATATATCATGTTAAAACAGCTTTTCGCAACTGCTCCCGGGCAAATAACCTCAAGAGAGTATGAGGAAAGACCACTCATGCAGAGTCAGGTACGCATAAAAAGTGAGTTCTCTGCTGAAAAGCATGGTACCATGCTGCCGTCCTACAAAGGACTCACCTCCTTTGGGGAAAAAGGGTGGGATCGTGAGTTTCAACTTTTTCTCCCTCAAAGAAAAGGAACTTCCATTTTTCCCATGCCTTTAGGAAATATCACTGTAGGCACGGTAGTAGAGGTAGGAGAAAAGGTGACCCGTTTTAAAGTAGGAGAGAAGGTGTATGGATACCTTCCTATCCGTGAAACTAACACTGTAGAGGAGAAGAGGGTAGATCCTGCACCCTCTGGTTTAACTGATGAGCATATTGTGTGTCTCGATCCTGCTGGTGTTGCCCTGATGTCAGTGCGCGAAGCTCATCTTCGTCTTGGGGACGAGGTGGCAGTATTTGGTCTGGGCGCCATAGGTCTTTTTGCAGTACAAATGGCGAAGCTTGCCGGAGCTACCCTCATTATAGGGGTGGATCCTGTGTCAGAAAGACGGAAATTGGCCAAAAAATATGGAGCAGATCTTACCATAGACCCCACTGTATCAGATGTTGGATTGGAAATAAAACGTGCCACAAAAAAGAGGGGAGTTGATGTGGCAATAGAGGTAAGTGGCTCATATAAGGCTCTTCAACAGGCTGTAAGAGGAACAGGATATGGTGGGATGATAGTCCCGGTATCGTTTTACCATGGGGAGGCCAAGGATTTAAACTTAGGGGAGGAGTGGCATTTCAATCGGCATACAATGGTCTCTGGAGCAAGAGTCGAAAGTGAGCCATACAGGGATTATCCTCGGTGGGATAGGAAGCGTGTGGACAAAACAGTTGTTGAGCTCTTTCAGAAGAAAAATCTTACTGTAGATAACCTCCTTTATACAGTAGATTTTGATGATGTACTCGGGGCCTACAGGACACTCGATGAGCATCCTGAGAGGTGGATTAAGCTGGCAATAAAATACAAAAAGGAGAGAAAATGAAATTAGCTATACAGGAGAATTTACTTCCGGGCACCAGTTTTATAGAGAAAGTGCGTAAGGCTGAAAAGTACGGTTTCCAGGCAATTGAGCTGCAGGGACAGGATCTCACCGAGAAGAGAGTAGATGAGATTACAGAATCTTTATCCAAGAGCAGGATAAAGATAAGCACTATCTGTGCAGGCTATAGAGGGTGCTTGCTGAGCGCAGAAAAAGAGAAAAGAGTTATCGCTCTCAAAGATATAAATCAGCTTCTCAGTATAGGCTCAGACCTTGGAGCAGTTGGTCTTATAGTAGTGCCTATTTTTGGTCCACCTCAACTTCCCGATCTTTCTCCTTGGAAGAGGGCAGAAGAGGTAGAAAAGGATCTTCTCCGGGAGCTTCTGAGAAAAATAGGAGAAAAAGCTGAAAAGACGGGTTGTTTGTGTCTTCTGGAGCCTTTAAATCGTTATGAAACTCATCTAATTAACAAAATAGAAGAGGCAGTTAAGATAGCAAAGGAGGTAAGTAGCCCCGGGATAAAAATTATGGCTGATTTTTTCCACATGAGCATTGAAGAGGCAAGGATAGATGAGGCGATTACAAAAGGGAAAGATTTTATCTACCATATTCATTTAGCCGACTCCAACCGGCTCCTGCCAGGTTATGGGCACACCGACTTTAAATCAGAATTTGCCGCTTTAAAAGATGCAGGGTATGGTAGATATATGGCGTTAGAGTGCAGTATTCCGGGGGTGGTAGAAAAAGAGCTACCTAAATGCGTCGAATATTTAAAAAATTGTATGGGATGAAAATAGTATTTATAAAAAATACGGCAGAATTTCCCACCTTCAAGGATGGTCATAGGGAAGAGCTTTTCTGCGATGCACTCCTGGAGAGTTCTCAAAAAGGGGGATGGGTGAGAATTAAAGAATAAATAAGTCAAGTCCAAAATTTTCTGTAAATTTCCTCTAAGGTAAAGGAATTATTCACAAAAGTGATTCTTTGAAATTATTAACCTGTAGATAAAATCTTCTTCCTTGAAAATTTGGTAATTTGTCCTTAAAAGGGCAAAGTTATT
>JAUWZM010000011.1 GCA_030615365.1 Candidatus Aerophobota bacterium
TTATGCCGTAGCTCTTATAGGCGATGTATCAGGTTACAGGATAACTAAGAGTTTGAACGCATAGACCCGCCTTGATCGCCGCTGCCTTATGGAAACACCTCGCCGAGCAGCAAAAAGAAAAAGGATTTTTCAGAGCTCTCAACATGTTCATAAAAAATCTTCGCAGTTCGGAAACCACGTCCTTCAGGGCGTGGAGGAGAACTGCTTACCTCCTTGACGATTTTTTAAGATAATTATAATATATATGAAATGGAAAAAGAAATAATCAAAACTTTTAAGGTAAAGTTAAGTATAAATTCGAAAGGTAAAGAGAAGTTAGACAAAACTCTTCTGGAATATAACCAACTTCTCAATTATCTTTCTTCTATCGCCTGGGATAAGAAAATAACTAATAAAGTTACTCTCCATCACCTAACTTACTATCCTGCCAGAGAGAAGTTTAATCTTCCTGCTCAGCTTGTTTGCTCTGCTAGAGACGTAGTTTGTGATAGGATAAGAGCTATCTTTAAAAGAAAGAGAAAAAACAAGCCTGAGTTCAAAAAACCATTTTTAAGATATGATGCAAGAACCATAACTTTCAAAGAAGGTTACTGCTCTTTATCTACCTCTTCAGGTAGAATTAAGCCTAAAATTATTCCCTATGATTATCTAAACCAGCATAAGGATTGGACTTTAACTAATACTCCTACCTTAATTAAAAAAGGTAATGATTTCTATCTTTGCTTACATTTCAAGAAAACAGTTGAAATCAAAGAACCATCTACTTTTGTTGGAGTAGATTTAGGAATTAAGAATATCGCTGTAACCTCAGATAATAAATTTTTCTCCGGAGGTTATCTAACCTATAAATCTAACCATTTCTTTAGACTAAGAAAAGCACTGCAAGCTAAAGGCACTTCCTCAGCTAAAAAAGTTTTGAAAAAAATCTCTGGTAGAGAGAAACGGTTTAAGCTTGATTATCTTCACCAAAAGTCTAAAGAGTTGGTTAAACATATCTCCAAGCTCCAAAATCCCTGCATAGTATTTGAGAAACTGCAAGGTATTAGAGAGCAGAAATCCAAAGGTAGAAAGATGAATCGTAAGCTTTCCACCTGGACATTTAGGAAATTCCAAGAGTTGGTAACTTACAAAGCTAATCAGATTGGTGTTCCAGTAGTTTTTGTAGATGCTCGCTATACCTCTCAAAAGTGCTCTCGTTGTGGAAATATTCTTAAAAGTCAAAGAACAGGTAATATATTCAAATGTAAAGCCTGTAGTTTTGAACTCAATGCTGATCTTAATGGAGCTCGGAATATAGCAAAGAACTTTACTGAGGGGCAAGCTCCTCAGGTTGAGCTGAAAGTCAACCAGCCCTTAAGTAACACTCTTTTAGAGTAGTTACAAGTCACCACCTTTAGGTGGTGGTAGTTGACTTGACACTTCAAGTATATATACTACAATAATACCAAAGACAGAAGGCAGTTATTGGAAATTCAAAGCCTTTAGTAGTAAAGAGAAGCAGCGAAAAGCATTGGAGAAATCTATTAGATATTTCTCAAAATGTATGAGCTAAAATGGCTATAGCTGAGCTAATTAAGGATAAAGAGAAGCTGAGGAAAAATATTTAGCCAGATTAAGGAGAGTAAAATTGTGGGAGAAGTGTATAGCCCTCTCTTTCCTTGACGATAGGTTAGTTTTTTTCTTAAAAAAAATTTCAATAAGACGAATTTTAAATAAGGATAGGTGATGTTTAATTTTGCATTGCCTATCCTTATTTTATTTGATTCTTCCCCGAATAAATGCTAAAAAATAAGGCCAGGAGGAGGTGAGAAAGTAAACAGGCTGTTAACTGGAATAAAAAAATTTAAAAGGAGAGAAAAAACAATGAAAAAACTGGTAATTGGTATTCTGATTGTTGCTATACTGATGGCTTTTTCAACCATTGGTATGGCAAAAAAGGTAGAGATAAGTTATATGAGCTGGGGGAACATTGATTGGCACACGCAGGCCATGGCTGTTCGAGGTTACCACTTTAACAAAGAGCATCCTGATGTAAAAGTTAAGCTTATAGTTATACCGTGGTTTAACTACTATGATAAACTGTTTACTATGGTAGCTGCTGGAACACCCCCTGATACGGCTAGTATTGAGACCAGTCTCATAGGAAAATTTATCTCTACGAGGAGCATCATAT
Source organism: Candidatus Aerophobota bacterium (assembly GCA_030615365.1). The sequence continues at coordinate 2,174 of JAUWZM010000011.1, forward strand.
CCATTAGTCAATTTATGGAAAAAGATACTACCCTTGACTGGGATGATTATATGGGCCACGAAGAGGTTACCTATGATGGAAAAGTTTATGGCCTGCCAGCGGGAAGAAACTACCAATGTTGGGTCTATAATGCGGATCTATTTAAAGAGGCTGGGATTCCTTCTCCTTATGAGATTCAAAAGCAGGGCAATTGGGATCAAGAAAAGTTTATTGAGATAGCCGGAAAAATGACTAAAGATATAGATGGTGATGGTATTCCTGATCAGTATGGCTACAGCTATCCCTCAGGGTTACTGCGCTGGGCCTTTTATCCTTTAGTCTGGATGAATGGAGGCAAAGCATTTGATAAGTTACAGTATCCCACTAAATGCCTGTTAAATTCTCCTGAAGCTAAAAAGGCTCTTCAATATGTGGTAGATATGGTTCAAAAGTATAAAATTACACCACCACCCCAAATGGAAGCATCCAAGATCGGTGTTCAGTTTCAAACTGGAAAAATAGCCATACGAGATTTCAATCTGGCAGGATCGGCCTGGGCTATGTTTGGTAAATGGTACGACTTTGATTGGAATCTTGTTCTCCCGGCAAGAGGAGAAAAGGGGCTTTATACCTGGGCGGAAGTCTGTCCGGAAGTGATCTTTGCCCAATCAAAAGATAAAAAGCTTGCCTATGAGCTGATTAAATCACTGACCAGTCTTCCCACTTACTATCGTATGCTTGAGCACCAGACCAAGTGGATTCCAGCTCGAAAATCTTATATGCAAGATCCCAGGTTTAAAGAAGCATATAGTCACCTTAATCTGGATGTAGATTGGGATTTAATAGAAAAATATGGCCGTTTTGCGCCTAAGCCTGCTAATCCCCTCCAAATCGAAACTGTTCTTGCAAATCAGATAGACTTAGCTATGAGAGGAAAGAAAACAGCAGAACAGGCCTGTGAGGATATGACTGCTAAGATTAACGAGATACTGCAAGAAGAATAAGGATAATTATTGATACCCTCTCTGCTCTTGGGGTGGGGAGGGTATCAACTCTTTTAAGGGCTCCCTAACTAAATAGCCAAAGTTGGCGGGATTGCGTTGACGGAAAAAATAAAGGTATTATACTATAAAAAAATCGCAATAGGTAAGTCTTCCTAAAAAATGTGAGATTCTTCGCTTATCATTGCTGTAGTTTGCCGATTTATCGGCGCATTAAATCCGCCCAATGAATTGGGCAGCTACAATTGCCAGAGAAAAGAGGAAAGTTTTAGGAAGGCTAAACTATTACAAAAAATCAAATCTTTGGTAAGGAAAGAATTAAAAATAAGGCCAGGAGGAGGTGAGAAAGTAAACAGGCTGTTAACTGGAATAAAAAAATTTAAAAGGAGAGAAAAAACAATGAAAAAACTGGTAATTAGTATTCTGATTGTTACTATGGTGATGGTTTTTACAACCATTGGCATGGGGGCGAAAAAAGTAGAGATAAGCGTTGCAGAGTGGGGGGATGTTCGATGGGTTAAGGACTCTATGGCTTTGCGAACTTACTACTTTGAAAAAGAGCATCCTGAGGTGAAAGTTAATGTTATGCCTATACCGATGGCTGATTATTATGATAAACTATTTACCATGATAGCTGGTGGGATAGCTCCTGATACAGCTTGCATTGCCGCCAGCTTTTTACGTAAATTCATCTCTACGGGGAGCATCATATCCATTAGTCAATTTATGGAAAAAGATACTACCCTTGACTGGGATGATTATTTAGGGCACGAAGATGTTACCTATGATGGAAAAGTCTATGGCCTGCCAGCTGGAAGGAACTACCAGGCTTGGATGTATAACGCGGATATGTTTAAAGAGGCAGGAATTCCTTCTCCTTATGAGATTCAAAAGCAGGGCAATTGGACTCAAGAAAAGTTTATTGAGATAGCCGGAAAAATAACCAAAGATATAGATGGTGATGGTGTTCCTGACCAGTATGGCTGTATGTTTGGTGGGTGGGGATACCGCGAGGATTTTTTCCCCTTAGTCTGGATGGCAGGAGGCAAAGCATTTGATAATTTACAGTATCCCACTAAATGCTTGTTAAATTCTCCTGAAGCTAAAAAGGCTCTTCAATATGCTGTAGATCTGGTGGAAAAGTATAAAATTACCCCACCACCACAAATGGAAGCGTCTAAACTCGGTATTAATTTTGGAACTGGAAAGATAGCTATGCACATGTCTAATATAGGAATAGCATGCTGGGCTCTCTTTGGCGAATGGTACGATTTTGATTGGAATTATGTTCTTCCGCCAAGAGGAGAAAAGGGACTTTATACCTTTGCTGAAGTTGTTCCAGAGGTCATTTTTACCCAGTCAAAAAATAAGGAAATTACCTATGAGTTTCTTAAATCAATGACCAGTCTTCCCACCTATTTTTACATGCTTGAGAATCGTGGACGCTGGATTCCAGCTCGAAAATCCTACACATATGATCCTCGGTTTGAGGAAGTATACGGTCAATTTCACCTGGATGTAGATTGGGATATGATGGAGAAATACGCCCGTTTTCTACCTAAACCTGAAAATCCTTTACGTGTTAATAGCATTATTGCAAATCAGGTAGACTTAGCTATGAGAGGAAAGAAAACAGCGGATCAGGCCTGCGAGGATATGACTGCTAAGATTAACGAGGTACTGCAAGAAGATTAAGAATAATTATTGATACCCTCTCTGCCAGAGCGGGGAGGGTATCAACTCTTTTAAGGAGCATTAAATGAGTAAGTTATCAATTAAAAAAAAGGAAACTTTATTGGGTTATGTATTTCTTCTTCCCTGGATTATAGGCTTTGCCGTTTTCGCTGGAGGGCCAATTGTTGCCTCAGCCGTGATTAGTCTAACCAAATGGCCGCTTATCGCCTCTCCTAAGTTTATAGGTCTGGGAAATTATTTCAAGTTAATACAGGATCCCCTTTTCTGGCAGTCTCTTAAGGTAACGGCAGTTTATATGTTAGTTATTCCCCTGCATATTATGGTAGGATTATTCATCGCTACACTTTTAAATAGCAAGATCAAAGCCTTATCCTTTTTTAGAGTTTTATATTATCTTCCCTGTGTCATTACCGGGGTAGCTGTATCCCTGCTCTGGGTATGGATATTTAATCCCCGCTTTGGTATCTTTAATCTTTTACTGTCCAAGATAGGAATTAAAGGCCCGGCCTGGCTGGCCTCTGAGATCTGGGTCCTCCCTGCCTTTATCATAATGGGGATGTGGGGAGTGGGGGCACCTATGTTAATTTACTTAGCTGGCCTGCAAAACATTCCTACTACTCTTTATGAGGCAGCCACCGTAGACGGAGCTAATTTCTGGCAAAAGTTCTTGCATATTACCTTACCTGGAATAAGTCCCATTTTACTTTTTAATCTCATTATGGGAATTATCGGAACCTTTCAAATTTTCACCCCTGCTTATATTATGACCGGGGGAGGGCCCAATTATGCCAGTTTATTTTACGTTCTTTATGTATACCGCAATGCCTTCCAATGGTTTAAAATGGGCTATGCCTCATCCTTAGCCTGGGTATTATTCCTGATTATTATGGCAGCGGTCTTCTTTATGCTCAAGTACTCTAAAAGATGGGTTTACTATGCCGGAGGAAGATGAAATGGAAAAAAAGATAAGTTGGATTCAAAGAAAGAGTACTCAAGAGAAAATTAAAAAAATGACTATTTACTTTCTTTTAATTTTAGGAGGAATTATTATTCTCCTCCCCTTTTTCTGGATGGTTTCTACCTCTTTAAAGGTTCCCGGAAGGGAACTTATCTATCCTCCGGAGTGGATTCCCCGTCCTGCCCAGTGGGGTAATTACTATGAAGCCTGGACTATTCTTCCCTTTACTCGGTGGTTTGCTAATACTCTTCTTATCACTATCTTCTCTATTATTGGCACGGTTACTTCGGTTAGTTTAGTGGCTTATAGTTTTGCTCGCTTGAGGTATCCAGGAAGAGATATTCTCTTCCTGGTGTGTTTAGCTACCATGATGCTTCCCTATCAGGTAACTATGATCCCTATTTTTATCCTCTTTCGCTATTTAGGCTGGATAAATACCTTTAAACCTCTAATTATTCCTTCATATTTCGCTGTGGGAGCTTTCTTTGTCTTTCTCATGCGCCAGTTTTACCTCACTATTCCAGCCGAATTAGAAGATGCGGCTAAAATTGATGGTTGCGGTGCCTTTGGAATTTTCTGGAGGATAATGCTCCCTCTTTCCAGGCCTGCCTTAGGGATTGTGGCTGTCTTTGGCTTTTTAGGTCATTGGAATGATTTCCTGGGCCCTTTAATTTACCTCTCCTCGGTAGAGAAATTCACCCTGGCTGTGGGGTTAAGGTTCTTTCAAAGCCAATATAATGTGCAATGGAATCTTTTGATGGCTGCCTCTATCGTAGTTTTACTCCCCTGTATTATCATTTTCTTTGTTGCTCAAAAATACTACATTCAGGGTATTGTAATAACAGGGATAAAGGAATAAACAAGACTATCCAGTGAATATATGCCAAAAGGTAAAAATGATACGAGAATTAGCGATAATATTACTAATTGGGGCAGTTACCTCTATTGGGGTTGATTCCAATGGCTTAGCGCAGGTCTCTAATTGGTCTGACTGGTACTGGAATAGTCCTCAGCAATACTGGGAAGTTACTGGGAATAGAATAGAAAAATTTAATGAATCTCCCATACTCAAAGCAAGAGTAACTGCCGGTGAGCTTCCACCTTTAGAGGAAAGGCTTCCAGAGAATCCTAAAGTAGTAAAACCACTTAAAGGGATCGGGCAGTATCAAGATACACTGTATTTGCCTATGTTGTCTAGTAGCCCACTTCCAACCTATCTATATACACAGGAGAATATAGTTGAACGAGATTCTCGCTGGCTGGGTGAAGTAATCCCAAATATACTTGTAGATTGGGAAATTTCTACCGATAAAAAAAGTTTTACTCTCTATTCCAGAAAGGGACTGAAATGGTCAGATGGATATCCCTTTACAGTGGATGATATACTGTTTTGGTGGGAAGATGTTATGTTAAATAAGGAGCTTACCTCTGAAATGCCATCTTACTGGCAGCATGAAGGAATGAGGATTGAAAAACTAAATGATTACACTGTTCGCTTTCATTTTAATGTAGTCTTATACCCTGATCTTATGCTTTATAAAATGGCAATGGATAATACAGGGGGAGAGAAAAACTTCCTTTTACCTAAACACGCTCTCAAGAAGTATCATGTAAAATACAACCCAGATGCGGATAAATTAGCAAAAGAATTCGGCTATGATTACTGGTGGGAGCTTTTCAATTTTAAAAAAAAGACTGTGGATCCTGATATTCCTACTCTTGGACCCTGGATGCTAAAGGAGCTACCTCTTGCTGAAACAGTATGGGAAAGAAATCCCTACTATTTCAAAGTAGACACGGAAGGAAACCAACTTCCCTATTTTGATCGAGTGATAGGTTTTCCCCATGGAGATATGGAAGCACGTATGATGCGGGCCTTTAGCGGTGACTATGAGCTTGCATCCGGGGGATTTAGTGCAATAGCTGATTATAGCCATTTTAATAAGCGTTGGTCAAAAGAAAAAATATGGGAATGGTATAAGAAAAAACCCTGGTTAGTTGGATGCAATTATATACCCAGCTACGCAGTTAATACTACTGAATGGTGGCAGGAAGAAACCTGGGATCCAGAAACAATTGACCGAGAACTGGGATGGCTGGCAAGTTTAGGTTTTAATACAATTCGCAGCTTTGTTCAATATATTGTCTGGAAGCAAGATCCGGAGGGTTTTAAAAAACGTTTTGACACATTTCTGAGGATTGCAGCAAAGCATAAAATATCTGTTATGCCTGTTCTGTTTGACGATTGCGCTTTTGGTGGAGAAAATCCGTATTTGGGCAAGCAGAAGGATCCTACTTCTATGTGGGGAACCAGTTGGACTCCAAGCCCGGGAAAGAAATTAGTCCCTCAAAGAAGGGGTGAATGGCCAATACTCAAAAGATATGTTCAGGATATGATCACCACTTATGGGAAAGACACTCGGGTTATTATCTGGGATTTATATAATGAACCTGGCAATGGCATGAGAAATTCCCTTCCCCTTCTTAAGGCAGTTTTTTCCTGGGCCCGTCAGGTAAACCCAGAGCACCCACTTACCGCCTCTATCTGGCTTTTTGGATTAGCGGAACTTATGCCTTATACACAAGTTATACTAAATAACTCAGACCTAATTAATATTCATATATACCGAAAACCTGGCAGATTCTCAGAAGAAATTGAAAAAGTAAAAGTATACGGACGGCCCATAGCTCTTACTGAATGGGATGGAGGTGATCATAAGACTGATATGCCATACCTTAAAAAAGAAAAAGTTGCATGCTATGGATGGGCTTCAGTTGGTGGGCGCCTAGCAGGCGATAGCAATGGTTTCTTCAGTAAAGAGGGCAAAGTCCCATACCCAGAAATTAATGAGATGATCAAAAATCTCACCGCCGACAAGAAGATCTGGTAATCAATAATTTGGTTGCAATTACAACTTCAATTCATAAATGAAAAAATATATCTTAGCTATTGACCAGGGCACTACAGGCACAAGGGCAGTGCTCCTTAATCGAGAGGGAGAAATTGTAGCGAAATTTTACCAGGAGTTTACACAGTACTTCCCTCGATCAGGTTGGGTAGAGCACGACCCTGAGGAGATCTGGCAAACTTCTCACCAGGTTATACAAAGAGTCTTATTGAAAGCTAAGATTAGCGGATCTGCTATAGCTGCTATAGGCATTACGAATCAGCGGGAAACAACGATACTCTGGGATAAAGATAATGGGAAGCCTGTATATAGGGCTATTGTCTGGCAATGCAGGAGGACGACTCCTCTATGTGATAAATTAAAGAAAAATGGTCTTGCTCAGGTGATCAAGAACAAGACAGGTCTCCTTATAGATCCTTATTTTTCGGCAACAAAGATAAGGTGGATCCTGGATAATATCCCAGAGGCTAAGGAAAAAGCAAAAAAAGGTAAGATTATCTTTGGCACCGTTGATAGCTGGTTATTATGGAAACTCACTAAAGGCAAGGCGCATCTCACAGATTATACCAATGCCTCCCGAACCATGCTTTTTAATATTCACAGCTTTACCTGGGATAAAGAACTAATGGATATTTTTAATATTCCCCGAGAAATTCTTCCCCAGGCAAAACCTTCCAGGTATGTGTATGGATATACTGAGGGAGATAATGTTCTCCCAAATGGCATCCCTATTACGGGAATTTTGGGTGATCAACAGGCAGCTCTTTTTGGACAGACCTGCTTTTATCCGGGAATGATTAAAAATACCTATGGCACAGGGTGTTTTCTTCTCCTCAACACGGGAAGGAAGATAATCAATTCCTCTAAGGGCCTGCTCACTAACATTGTTTGTAATGAAAGGGGCGATCCCGTGTATGCACTGGAGGGAAGTATCTTTGTGGCTGGTGCTGCTGTTCAGTGGCTGCGAGATGGCCTGGGGTTAATTGAGACTCCGCAAGAAACAGAAGCTCAGGCCGGTAAAGTGGAGGATACAGGGGGAGTGTATGTAATTCCAGCCTTTGCAGGATTAGGCGCACCCTATTGGGATGCATCAGCCCGAGGAGCTATTTTAGGGATAACCAGAGGCACAGGGAAAGAACACCTGATAAGAGCTACTCTGGAATCCATTGCCTATCAAACAAAAGACATTTTAGAAGTCATGTTAAAAGAGACAGATATCTCTATTGAGAGAATAAGGGTAGATGGTGGCGCAGCAAAAAATAATTGGCTTATGCAGTTTCAGGCAGATATCTTAAATCTTCCTGTGGAAAGGCCCCTTCACCTGGAAACTACCTCCTTAGGAATAGGTTTCTTGGCTGGACTTGGGATAGACTACTGGAAAGAGGGAGAGATTCCGCATCTTTGGAAAAGAGAGGCTATTTTTTTTCCTCGGATGGGAAAAGAAAAGAGGGAAAAATTATATACAGGATGGAAAAAAGCTGTTGCTCGTATACTCAGCTCAAATTCTTAATTTCAATAGGTGATACCTACCAGTTTCTTAATATTTTTCGAGGTAAGCAACATTATCCAGGGACGTTTCATCTATAACTCCTTTATACGCTAAGGCATGGATATTTTGCCCAAGATTCCTGTGCTCGTCAAGCTCCCGTATCGAATCGTCTAAAATAGTAAATGATTTAACAACCTCCACTTCGATTATCGACTATTTTAACAAACCTTCTTATCCCTTGCAAATTAAGGGTCCCCCTGGTAACAATGTCCTAACACATTTAGCCTCCAACTTAACAAACAGCCGATTTAGTGTATAATTTTAGTTAGATGGAATTGCTTGAAAGAACAATAAGGTGAAAATAATGGAAGGTAATAAGGAACAAACTAGCATGGAAAAACTTGTAGGGCAAGCGGTAAAGTTAATTGATTTGGTGGATTACCAGGAGGGTTCTGTGGTGAGTCGGACGATAATTGACAAAAAGACAGGAATAGTAACCTATTTCGCTTTCGATAAGGGGCAAGGATTGAGTGAACATACAGCCCCATTTGACGCTCTGGTGTACCTTATTGATGGTGAAGCTGAAATTGTTATCTCTAACAAACCCCTTCACTTGAAGGAAGGTGAAATGGTTATAATGCCAGCCAACGAACCGCATGCCCTGAAAGCAGCAAATAAATTCAAAATGATTTTAATAATGATACGATCTTGACGGAAGCTTAATAGAGTTTTCATATTATGTGAGAGTAATTCATTGAAGAGTATGCTGTGGCCTGACCCAAAAGCAAGTAGTCAAAAGTTGCACATCAACTGTATTATACTTATAAAACAGAGGAGTAAATATCTATGAGTTCACAGAAACTTATCCTACTCGTTACCCCAGAACACCTGTCCACACCACATTTTATTCAGAAAGTCCGTTCCATCGCACCTCACGCTTGCATCGTGACAAGTAAGGATTTGAAAACTGATCCGTCACTGATTGAGCATGTAGAAATTGTACTCGGTGGATTGGAGCGCAATTTGTTTCCACAGGCGCATCGCCTAAAATGGCTTCAGAATACTGGTGCTGGAATGGACTGGGCAGAGTATCCTGAGATTACCTCACACCCTGTCATTTTGACCAACGTACACATTCATGCAGTCCCGATCAGTGAACATCTCTTCGGTATGCTGCTTATGTTAACACGTGCGTTGCATACCGCTTATCATCAGCAGCAAGAGAAAGTCTGGAAGGAAAGTACACTCAGCCATATTGATGTTATATCGGACAAGACACTATGTGTCGTTGGCCTGGGTGTCATTGGACGACGCTGTGCGATGTTGGGAAAAGCCCATGGAATGCGTGTCATTGGTGTTCGTCGCCATCCGCATTCTACACCAGATGTGACACGTATCTACGGGCCGGACAAGATTCGGGAAGCTTTATCCCAGGCTGATGTGGTGATGACCATATTGCCCAACACACTAAATACACGCAAACTCATCGGCCGTGCAGAGTTCGCGGCCATGCAGAAGAAGGTGTTTTTTCTCAACGGAGGGCGCGGAAAGACCGTGGATACTGATGCGCTGGTTGAGGCTCTGCGCAATGGTACCGTCAAAGGAGCGGGTCTAGATGTTGTGGACCCTGAACCATTGCCGCCTAGCCATCCACTCTGGGAAATGCCGAATGTCATCATCACACCGCACTACTCAGGGTTTTTTCCTCGCTACGGCGAAAGTGTTACCCGTATTTTCCTGGATAACCTGCATCGATACATCACCGGTGAGCCACTACGATTTGTAGTGAACAAGAATGAGGGATATTAAGTTATCTAAAAGAAGTTCTTATAGAAGGTGACTTCTCGAGCTTTTCGTGCCATATCTCTCTCCTTTCAAAGAATTTGTATTCCCTGAAAGGGGTATAGCACAATATCCTAAAAATCAATATTATTTACCATGTTTCTGTAACAGACTACTAGAGAATTTTCCAATACTTCTATAAACGCCAAAAATGAGTATCAAATAGATTGACCAACTAAGTACTTCTATAAATGATGGATCACCATTATAACCGAAAAGGGCCTTCAAAATACTTCCAAAAGTACCTCTTTCATCGATAAGCCAGTTTACATTCCAGAGATTCTCTACAAAGACAGGCAAAAGACCAGCTTCTTGAAATTCATGAACCCCATGAGCGACAAGTCCAGCGGCAAAGAGAATAAGAATCATACTGGTGACTTCAAAAAACCATTTAACTCTTAATTTGGTGGTTCCCCAGAAGAATATCCAGCCAATAATAAGAGCTACTCCAATCCCTAACAAGGGAGCAAAAATGCTGGTTTCCTCTACCTGGCTGGCTGCTCCCAAAAATATTACCATCTCTACTCCTTCTCTTAAGACAGCAAGAAAGACCAGAGCCAGTATCCCAGTAGCATGCTGCTCACTTATTTCATGAGAGACTCTCTCTTCCAACTCCTTAGCAACATACCTACCCTGTTTTGCCATCCAAAGAATCATCGTGGTTAAAAGACCAGCGGCAATAAACATTAGGAATCCCTCAAATATTTCCTCAGTTCTTCCACTTAATCCCCCAAGGAGTGCAGTAAATATTATCGCTCCTACTATAGATACAAGAATTCCAAAAAGGATCCCCCACCAAACGAATCTTTTGTAGCCAGGCTGGTTTGTTTTGACCAGGTAGGCCAAAACAATCCCCACAACCAAAACAGCCTCGAGAGTCTCCCTGAATGTAATAAGAAAACCGGTTATCATATTTCTTTATCCCTTCAAGCAATCATCCCTTCGAAACAGTCTCAATGTTGCCCCCGCCGTTTTTCGGTTAATGACTTGGTATGATGAGATTTGAGTTTCGGCAATGTCGCTTTAAGTTTCAAAATCTTTTTTCATTTTCCCGAATTCTCCCGCTGTGGTTTTGCCTTTAATATGATGTTTTTCATAAGAGGGGCGGATGTCTACTTTCCTTAACCTGTTGGCGTTCGTAACTACCGACACGGAACTGAAAGCCATAGCAGCCTCAGCTATCACTGGATGCAAAAATCCTAGAACAGCTATAGGAATAACAGCTATATTATAACCATACGCCCAGAGAAGATTCTGTTTAATCTTCTTAAACGTTGCTCGGGAAAGTTTTATGGCACTCACTACACTGGAAAGTTTTCCTGATACTAAGGTTATATCAGCAGCTTCAATAGCGATATCGGTACCTGTACCAATAGCAATGCCAACATCTGCCTGGGTGAGAGCAGGAGCATCATTAATACCGTCCCCGACCATGGCTACCTTTCCGACCTCTTGCTGGAGTTTTTTTACCTCATCCACCTTGCCCTCAGGAAGAACTTCTGCTAAAATGCGAGATATTCCAACCTTTTCTGCAATAGCCTGAGCAGTACGATCATTATCTCCAGTGATCATCGCCGTCTCTATACCCATTTTCTCGAGCTCAGCTATAGCCTGAGTGGAATCATCCTTCAAAGTATCAGCAACAGCTATTACCCCGGCGATTTTCCTATCATTTACAACCAGCATAGCTGTTTTTGCCTCTTTCTCCAGCTTTTCAAGATGCTTTTCAGCACTCTCCAGGTTGCTGTTTCCCTCAAGAAGCTTTCTATTTCCAACAAGGGTAGTCTTTTTCTGCACAATTCCTCTCACACCCTTTCCAGTAATCGCCTCAAATTTCTCAACGGGAGCAAGCTCTATTCCTTCCTCTTTTGCCTTGTTCACAATAGCCTGTCCCAAAGGGTGCTCGGACCCTAACTCCACCGATGCAGCCAGACGGAGAATTTGCTCCCTCTTGAATCCATTCAAGGGGAGGATATCAGTTACCTCGGGTTTTCCCTTGGTGATGGTACCGGTCTTATCGAACACAACGATGTGTATCTCCTCCAGAGTTTGTATCGCCGCTCCATCTCTAATGAGGATCCCATTTTCAGCTCCCATTCCGCTCCCGACCATTAGGGCAGTGGGAGTGGCAAGCCCTAAAGCACAGGGACAGGCAATGACGAGAACAGCGACGGCAGCAAAAATAGCCAGGGTAAGAGTATCCAAACCGGGATTTACCCAGGGAACAAAAGAGCTCACCCACATCCCTGCGGTACCCAAACTCTGGGGAAAGATGAGCCAGGTGATGAACGTAGCAAGAGCTATAATGAGCACAGCAGGAACAAAATAACCGGTCACCTTATCAGCAAACTCCTGTATTGGCACTTTAGAGCCCTGACATTCCTCCACCATTTTTATCACCTGAGCTAAGAAGGTATCCTTTCCTATCCTGGTAGTTTGAATCTTCAAAAGACCATGTTGGTTTATAGTGGCGCCAATTACCTCATCTCCTTTTTTCCTGGTAACAGGCATGGACTCACCCGTTGCCATGGACTCATCAACGGCACTTTCCCCTTCCACGATGACCCCGTCGGTGGGAATCTTTTCTCCGGGACGCACTATCATAACATCCTCCATCTGAACCTTCTCGATGGGAACCTCTTTTTCCTTGCCATCCACGATAATCCGGGCCATTTTTGCACCAAGCTCTAAGAGTCCTTTAATTGCCTGAGAGGCTCTTCCTCTGGCCTTGGTTTCGACAAATCGTCCCGTAAGATGAAAGGCCATAATCATAGCGGCAACTCCAGCGTAGTTGGCAACAGGGAAAAAGAAGGTGGCAAAACCGGTAAGATAAGAGGCCACGGTTCCCATCATGATCAAGACATCCATATTAGCGCTTCGGTGAAGAATAGCTTTGCCTGCTGAGGAAAGGGTATTTCTCCCCAGCCAGAACATAACCGGTGTGGCAAGAATAACGAGACCCATGTCATAAATAAATCTGGAGGGCCAGGCAACCTGGGTGATCATCTCCGGGATCATCCAGGCAACAATTGGCAGAGCAAAAAGCCAGCTGAAAAGCATACCTCTTTTGGCTTTCCGTATTTTTACCTCTTCCTCATCCACTTGTTGTGCTTCTTCACCTACAACCTGATACCCGGTGTTTGCCACCACTTCTTTGAGCTCGTCAAGGCTCACTCTCTCGGGGTCAAAGAATACGGTAGCTTTCTCGCTAGCAAAGTTAACATAAGCCTCCAGCACTCCCTCTTTTTTCCTGAAAGCCTTTTCAATGGTCTGAGCACAGGAAGCACAACTCATACCCTTGATAACTAGAGCAATTTTTTCTCTAGACATCAAAACCTCCCTGGGGATTATCGTATAAACCGATTAATGGTGCCCATAAGTTCCTTAATTATGGGCTCACCTCCGTTTGATCGAATAGCGTTAGATACACAGCTATCAATGTGGCGATGCATGAGCTTAAGACCAACCTGATCGAGGGCTCTTTTTGCAGCCGTAACCTGGTTAATAATATCCACGCAATACTTTTTCGCCTCCACCATCTTCTGGATCCCTCTGATTTGCCCCTCAATTCTTTTGAGACGGATCATAATGTTTTCTGTCATACCCTCATCTTTCATATCTACCACCTCCTAAATACTTTCCTATACGAATATATATATGAAAAAGCCTGCAAAAAAATTGAACCCATTAAGATTTAACCTCTCATATAATATCTCCACGCTGTATATGTATGTAGTGCAACCATATTCCATGGCATCTCAAGCAGCTATCTGCGGTTTCATACTTTCTCTTGCCTGTTTTACAATTTCTTTTGCCAGCTCTTTTGCCAAGAAGCGTTGATACAGTTCCCATAGGATGCAGGCTTTCGTAACCTTGATTTTCTCTTTTGTGTAATAGCCTGCATCCCCCCTCTGGTTCATTTTCTTCCGTAGCGTTTTTGGTATTTTAGCTAAGTTCACCTGAGTTTATCTCCTAAGCCCAGAAGAGTTGCCCCGAGGTGCCCTTTGAAGTGGACAAAGGGGATCTTTGTGCCAAGAAAAGAGGAGAGAAGGTAAATGGTTAAAGGGAAACCGTACATTTCTGCATACAAAGCCACAACAGAGGCTTCAAATAAACCCAAAGCCTGCCACTCCCGTTTTTCCCGGGGCAAAAAGAAACTCAAGATAAATAGGGTAAAGAAAATGATACTTATAATCGTTAGTGACCATATACCGTATTCATATGCATCACTCATGAAACTCTCCTCAAGAATATACTATATACTTATACCCTTACAGGGTATAAGTATAGTCAATTTTTATGAAGTGTCAAGGGGAAACGAATTTTATTGCTTGAAATATAGCTGAAAGATACGCCCAAGGCAGGAAAGTTAAAACACAGGGGAAAAGTGAGGAAAAGGCTCAACAAGCTAAATCCTTTATTTATCAGGTTTTTATTTTTGCTCTTTAACAAAAACCCCAAAATAGTGACTAAATGAATTAGCAAACCATCATGAATAAAGGATTCTTTCTCAAAAATGTGGAAGTTGGGTTAAGAATGAGAAGGTAGTGTGTCCAGAAGGAAAGGTTGCTGAGAAATGCTACAAGAGTAAAGATGCCGAGGGAGAGATTCCACATCTTTAGAAAAGAGAGGCTATTTTTTTTCCTCGGATAAGGAAAGAAAAGAGAGAAAAATTATATACAGGATGGAAAAAAGCTGTTGCTCGTATACTCAGTTCAAATTCTTAATTTCAATAGGTGATGTCTACCTTATTAGAGCTCATTAAAGTTCTCCACCTGGGTAGGGGAGGCTTTAGCCTCCCGATTTAACTCTTGCTTCACAGAGGGCGATTAGACTCGCCCCTACCCACCCCCAAGTGGGTTGTTTGGAATTTTAGTGGGCTGAATCGGGTTAAAAGGATCAAGAAGAGGAGTTCTTAAACTACCTCTTATTACCAAATCCGAGTTCATTCATCTTCAGGAGGGAGGGAGTTTTTCTGGGAAGAGGGAGATCGAGCTGCTCCTTGTAGCATAAGCATCCCCAATTTATAGCGGGAAATAACCACAAGCTTGGAATCAGCATCTTTTATTTGAGATACTATCTGAAATTCAGCAACAGCAAGAGGGATTTTATTTTGAACCTCATACACATTGCCCAGGAGAAAATGGGCATATGCACTTTCAGGGTCAATTTTTAGAGCCTGCTCAGCATCTTTTTCTGCCTCATCGAGCTTGCCTCCCTGCAGATAGATCATCCCCCTTTGAAGATAAAACTCAACTGGATTAGGATAGAGTTTTTTTGCCCTCTCAAAATAGGATTGCGCACTTGAGGGCATTTTTTTTCTCTCATAGATAATTCCCAGGAAGAGGTGATTAATAGCTTCCCCAGGGGCAAGCTGGATAGCTTTTTTATACTCTTGTAGGGCACCATCCAGATTACCTTCTTGCAAGAGTCTCTCCCCCTTTTCCTGGTGGATAGCCCAAGGACTGGGTTCGGGAATAACAAATTGGAGTATCAGGTAAATACAGATGAGAATACCTCCGATTATCCCTGATCGAATTAACCACCTTTTTTCCCCTACCCTTCTTTTACCTTTTAAAAACTCATCCAGATACCACCACCAATGAGAAGAAGGGATTTTCTGTTCTTTTCGGTAAGAAGTTATATCTACCAGCTTCTTAATATTTTTTAAAACAAAGCGAGCTTTATCCTTAATGATATGATCCAGAAATTCCAATTTTGATCGTTCTACTGAAAGATCAATCCCTCTTTCATCCAGTGCTCTTAAGAGCTTTTCAATTTCATCTCTAAGATTAAATATCTGGGGGAGTTGTCCCCTGACATCCTCTATATTCAGTAAAAAACTTTTATATCTTTCTATGATTTTGTTTAAATAGCCTAAGGTTTTATCTTTTTCTTCCATAACCATTTTTAGTTAACTCTTTTGCCCAGGCGAGTTCCGAATTCTTGTGCCTCTGATTTTTTCTTAATCTGTCTAAAATCAATCACGATTGAACCCTTATTCTCCAGCTCTTGCATCAATCTTTTCGTAGCCTTTACTGTTCCCAGCAATTTAGGAAAGACAAACACCGCGCTTTTCTTTCCCTGAAATCCAGTACATTGCTTAAGATACGATGATAGTTCTTGGGAGAATTTTCCTCCCCAGAAACCTAACACCGGGCTTCCCACAAATATTAAATCATAGGCAAAAAGGCTTACCGGGCTTTCCCCTCTTGCTACTTTTACCATTTTTCCCTGATTTCCCAACCGTTGCAGATTGGAGAAAATTGTTTCGGCAAGCATATCAAACTTTCTTGAGTTACTGGAGTATATTAGAATTACCCTCATTTTTCTTCTCCTCGATAAAAATGTAGTAATGTCACACGCACCCCGTTAGTTTCCTTTTCATAGCTCCCTTCTCTTTAAAAACAAATATGCGAAAGTTAACATCGCCCCAATATAGGTAAAAGCATACAGGATTATCTCTCCCACGTAAACTCCAGAAAGAGAACTTCCCTGAGCTATCTTTCCCCTTATATTGAAGTATCCTAAATTAGGTAAAATCCATCCTATTATTTTAGTTACCCATTGAGTGGCTTTGCTCTGGCTTAGATTTCCTATCTGGCAAAGTTGAGGATTAAGATGCCCGGCTAAGTAAAAAAGAAAACTAAAGAGGATGCTGGTAGAGGTAGAGGAGGAAAAAGAGGAAAACATAATGGCAATAGAGGCTACCACCAGAACCTCTAAAAAACTAAATCCCAGGATAGCCCAGAACATTGCCTCGACTGTTCTTTGTTTAAGGTAAATAACCAGGAAAAGAGCTAATCCACTTATCAGTATGCTAAGACCAAGAATCCATACCATCCCCAAAAAATTTCCCAGAATGAAAAAACCCTTCCCTACAGGTTTAGAGAAAAGGATATACGTAGTCCTTTTCTCAATTTCCCCTACCACTGATTCTCCAGCTATACAAAGAGCAATCAAAGCGCTAAAAAGGGAAATGCTTGCCAATCCCACATCTTTAATAATTTTGACCTCAGCAGTAAAAGTTAAAAACTCAAACAGCCTGGACAAAAAGATTAAAATGAGAGCAAAAAATAAAAAAATTAAGAATATTTTACTCTTTAACGCTTTGCAGAATAAGTTATAGGAAATAGCTATAATGATTCTCATTTTTATTACTCAGCCATAGCTGAACTATAGATAGATTTAAATGCCAGATTACAGGTATTGTTCTTAAAGTTTTCATGAAGTTTCAAAGAACTTGGTGATGGATTTATAACTCTAACTCGCTGTCAGAAGCTCGTTTATTTCGTTTGTCCCTCTTGCCCTTCGCCTCTTTGTATCATTAAATTCGCCCAATAAATTGGGCAGCTACAATTCCTTGTCTTTAGCCTCTTGCTTTCAGCCTCTTCGTATAGCTAATTCCGCTCCATCCCAGCTTAGTCCGCATTATCTTAAAGAAATTCCTCTCCTTTATTCTTACTAAATGAGCCTCATGGGAAGATTGTTTGATTTCAACTGTATCTTCCTCTCTTAGAGGAAAACCAATTTGACCATCTATGGTGAGCAAAATATCCTTAACGGGTGGTTCTAACGCTATCCTAACTGTCTCTTCTGAAGAGATAATTAAAGGTCTTACTGCTAAGGTATGAGCACATATAGGAGAAAGAATAATTACCTTTAGTTTTGGATCAACTACTGGGCCACCGGCGGAAAGAGAATACGCAGTTGAACCTGTAGGAGTAGAGATAATTAGCCCATCGGCAGAATAAGTAGTTACCAGTTCATCAGAAACAAAAGTTTTGAAATTTATCATTCGGGGAAGATACACCTTACCTATCACTACATCATTTAAGGAAATAGAGCTTTTTATCAGCGTGCCTTCTCTATAAACCAAAGTAGTGAGCATTAACCTTTTTTCTATTTTGTATCTACCTGCTAAGACTTTTTCCAAGCCTTCCTCAAATTTTGAGATGGGAATCTCTGTAAGAAACCCCAATCCCCCAAGGTTAATTCCTAAAAGAGGCAATTGATGAGAAGAGAAATACCTGGCTGCTCTGAATAAGGTTCCATCACCTCCCAAACTAATAATTAATTGAGCTTTTTCTCTCATTTTTTCAATATCAGTTAACATTTTTGAAGGAAAATTGTGCTTGACTTGATGGGAGACTAAAACTTCTACTTCTCTTTTTTCCAACCAATTAATTATAGGTAAAACTTTTTTTAAAATGTCCTTTTTATTGGGATTCAGTATTACCCCTACTGTTTTTATCATTATCTTATCTCACCAAAATTAGAGCTATTGCAAACCCAATCATTCCTCCTACAACTACCTCTATAGGACGATGACCCAGGCTTTTCTTTAAATTTATCTCAAAGCTATTCTTTGAAGGTAATTTTTCAATGAGTACCTGTAGAACCTTTGCCTGTTGTTCTACCTCTTTTCTTACGCCCACAGCCTCGTAAATTATAGCTAAACTAAAAATCAGAGTAACAGTAAAGATAGTAGAGAACCCACCTTTTACTATCCCTACCCCTGTAAGAAGAGCTATTACCGCAGCAGAATGAGAGGAGGGCATTCCTCCCGGTTCTACAAATCGATGCCATTGAGGTTTTTCTCTTTTGATTAAAGGGATAATAACCTTTATTCCCTGAGTGAGCACCCAGGCGCAGACAGCAGCTAAAAACACCCTATCGGCAAAAAAAGATAAAACTTCTTCTCCCATTTTAACTATTTTCTGGGAACAGGGACTCTTGATTTGAAGAGCCTTTATCCTCTCCTTCTTCTGAAGTTGGTTGCCAGGATTCCAATTTAAACTCATCCTGATCCTTCATCAAGATATTCACCCTTTTTTCCACTTCCTCCAGTTTTTCCTCACAAAAGTGAATCAGTTTCATTCCTTCTTCAAATTTTTTCAGGGATTCCTCTAAGGGAAGATTCCCCTCTTCTAACTGATGGATAATTCCCTCCAATTTTTCCATTGCTTCCTCAAATTTCACTTTTTCCCTCCTCAGCTTTGTAAACCTCCCCTAAAAGATGTCCTCTGTGCAATTTAACTCGTATCTTTTCTCCCTTCCTCACCTGTTGATACTCCCTGACTATTTTTCCTTCAGGATAGCGAAAGCAAATACTGTAGCCTCTCTCAAGGATAGACAAGGGAGAAAGGTCTCCTACCCTATGGGCACAAGAATTTATTTTCTCTTTCATCTTTTCCAACTTTGCTTTCATTGTACTGCCTATCTTTTCCCCTTTTTCTTTTAATTTTTCTCTTTCCAGGGTATATCTTTTCCTGGGTGAGAGTCGAATAAAACTTTGCTCAAGGTGAGAAAGATAGCTTTTTCGTAGTTGAAATTGATGAGTTATATAATCTCCTAAGTTTTTCCTGAAATCATCCACTTGCTGTGTAAGATCGCGAATTTTCCTCTGAGGATGTTCCCTCTTGAGAGATTTTTTAAATTTTTCCACATCAGAACAAAGCAGTTGCTCTTTTTTCTTGATCAAAAAACTTAGTTCACTTTTTCTATCCTGCAGTTTACTCTTCAGTTCTTCTTTTCGAGGAACCACTCTTTGAGCTGCTGCTGAGGGAGTAGGAGCTCTCTCATCGGCAACAAAATCAGCTATGGTTACATCAATTTCATGCCCAACAGCAGAAATTATAGGAATATGAGAATTATAAATAGCCTCAGCTACTTTTCTCTCATTGAAGGCAAAAAGATCCTCAAATGAACCTCCCCCTCTTCCTACAATTATCACATCCACCCTTCCATACTGATTTAAATCAGTGATAGCTCGGCCAATTTCCTCTGGCGCCTCATCCCCCTGGACTCTACAAGGGGCAATGATAATCTCTAAGTTAAGAAAACGTTCATTGAGGACTGTAAGAATATCTCTAATAGCTGCTCCGTTAGGTGAGGTAACTATTCCTATTCTTTGAGGCAAATAAGGCAAGGGTAATTTGTGTTCGGGTTGGAAGTAGCCCTTTTCCCGGAGTTCCTCCTTCAGTCTTTCAAAATTTAAATAGAGCAGCCCTTTCCCTACAGGAAGTATTTCCTCTATATAGAGCTGATACCTCCCTTGAGGTTTATACACTCCTATGCTTCCTCGAACAATCACCTCTAAACCATTGTCAAGATCGAAGCGCAGCTTTTTCAGTTTATCATGAAACATAATACAGGACAGAAGTCCTCCTTCATCTTTTAAAGAAAAATAAAGATGTCTCGAAGGAGGTTTGAAATTTGAAATTTCTCCTTTTACCCATACATTCTGAAGTTTTTCATCTTCTTCCAGAGTTCCCTTTATATAATCAGTGATTTCCCTCACTGTATAGATATGTGCTTTCGGTATCATTTTTCCCACATTGTCTTTTGTACAGTTATAGAATAGCAAAACTTCCCTTGCTGTCAAGGAAAGGGACTTCAGTTTCAGGGAGACTCCTATAATCTGCTGCCCGCTGAGTGTGTTTTCCAAAAAGGCAACGGCGATCAAGGCGGATCTATGAGTTCTAACGTCCAAGCCCTCCTTGAGGATTCTCATGTATCATGAAGTCCCAAAGCGAACAAATCTACCAAGACACGGTCTACAGATAAGAGTAGAACTTGCCGCAACGTTGGAAAACACCGAAGATAAGGACAGCCCTAAAATTTCCCTGAAATTGGAGAAGGGAGGAGAGATGTGAAGATAAAATTTTTCTCTTATGATCTTTGCAATGAATGTTTACCTTCCCCAGAGAGCTTTTTTATAGACTTCAATAATATCCTTTAAGCTAACTTGACGAGGGTTATTGGCTAATTTAGCCTTATCTTGTATCATCTCTTCAGCAAATTCCACAATGGTTTCCTCTTTTACCTCGCGAAGGTTCAATTTGGGTAAGCCTGCTCTGAAAAGAAAATCTTTCATCACCTCAATTCCTTTCCATCCAGCCTCCTCAACGGTTAATCCTTCAATGTCTCCTCCTAAGCCTTCGGTTAAATTAGCGAATTTCTCGAAATTGCCAGGAAGGTCAAGCTCCCAGATCCAGGGAAGAAGTACACCATTGGCTCTACCGTGAGGAAGATGAAGATCAGAAGTGAGCCGGTATCCCATACCATGAACTAAAGTAGCTCCTGTTTGGCCTATGGCTATTCCAGCTAACATAGAAGCATAAAGCACCTGGCCTCGTCCTTCGATATCCTTAGGATCCTCTATCACATACGGCAGGTATTTCCCTAAAAGTTTTACTGCCCTTAGAGCTATTATCTCACTCAAAGGACTGGATCGATTAGAGGTATAGCTTTCCACAGCATGAGAGAGTGCGTCTATTCCGGTATCGGAAGTTATGGAAGCAGGTAAAGATAGGGTGAGTTCAGGATCTACTAATGTTTCAACGGGAAAAAGATGGGCATCGCCAATAATTTTCTTTTGGTGATGCCCATCCTCAGTATGAGTAATGACCGTGTAAGGTGTTACCTCACTTCCTGTTCCTGCAGTTGTAGGAATTGCTATGAGTGGGAGAAGAGGAAATTTTACCTTATTTTTACCAAAGTATTGAGAAAGGGGGGATGGATTGGTGAGTAAAATAGAAATAGCTTTACCAGCATCCATAGGGCTTCCCCCGCCCAGTCCAATAATCAAATCACATTTCTCTTTTTTCGCTAAGTTAGCTCCCTTTTCCACAGTTTGAGTAGAAGGGTTGGCTTCAACCTGCTCAAAAAAAACAGGAGCTACTCCTTGTTTTAGTAAAGATTTTTCTACTCTTTTTAGGAATCCCATTTTTCGGGCTGATTTCTTCCCTGTAACTACAAAAGCTCGCTTTCCTAACAGTTTCGCTTCCTCTCCAACTTTTTCTATAACCCCCGATCCAAAGTTTATC
Source organism: Candidatus Aerophobota bacterium (assembly GCA_030615365.1). Next base: position 23,878 of record JAUWZM010000011.1, read on the forward strand.
CTTGTAGGTAGATAAAATCCAAAGTTTTCCATCTTCTCACCCCTCACTTTGACAGGTCTAAAGACCTGCTCCATATTTATTTTCTTTAGTCTTTAGCCCTTCACTTAACGATAAGATACTTTCCCTCTTGTCTCAAAGGTTTAAATTCTTTTCCTCCTCCTTCATAGAATTTACCAAAAAATTCTACAAATTGCAGACGAGCAGTATGGATAAATCCCGAAAGACAGTTTATTGCCAAATTACCCAGATGACCTAAGATTAAAATAAGAACCATAGCTATCGGACCTATAAAAGGAATTTCCCAGGCCATCTCAGCAATTGTATTTACCACAGTTGCAATAACACTGGTAGCCAGTCCTAAAGCCAAAAGACGAGAATACGAAAGAACATCTCCAAAAAGTGACAAAAGGCCATATAGCTCATAGCCTCCTTTGGCAAATCGGATAAAAAGGCTTCTGCTTTTTCTCCCTGAAAATAGAAAAAGAGTGCCAACTCCAAATAAAACCATCCCTATGCCGATATATTGGGGTACCGCTCCCATATTTTTATACCAGGTCAGACCAAAAATAATTACTCCCAGGATTAAAATTAGCCAGCTAAAATGGTCTAAGATAGCCGATTCTATATCACCTCTCTTTACATCATCCCAAAATTCGATAAATATTCCTAAGAGAAGATGAACGACGCCTATCCCCAAAGCTACCACAAGGAAAACCATAGGTTCTTGCATGGGATTAAACAAAACCAGTTTTTTCATCGGCGCTAAGAAAGATGGGAGATTGGAAAATTCAAAACCAAAGAACCCTCCGGTGATTATCCCCACTCCAATGGTAACCAGGCCGCTAAAAAAGAGAATAGAAAATAACTTTTTCCCTCCCTCCCCCACCTGGATTTTTTTAGGGATAATGTATGCTATTACAGCTAAAATAATTCCGTATCCACCATCAGTTAAGCATAAAGCTAAAAAAATAACAAAAAATGACGCTAAAAAAGGCGTGGGATCTATTTCAAAATAATGAGGCAATCCATAAAGATCAGTGATAAACTCAAATGGTTTAAACAACCGTTTATTGGAAAGAGCAATAGGAACTTTCTTTTCTCCTTTTTTAGGTGATTGAACTTTAATTTCTAAAGGGGAGATTCCTTTTAATCCTTTCTGTAGTGCAGGTAAATCGTCCTTTTTAATCCATCCCTTCAAAGCAAAAGTGTAAGTACTCAGGCAGGAGTGAGAAGAGGCTTTTTTTTCCTCCAAGAGGTTCAGGAAGTAATCGTAGGCAGCCATTAGTTTAACCTTTTCTCGGTCTATACTCTTTGCCTCCTCTAAACTTTTTTTTAGTTCCTCGTCTATTTCCAAAGTCCTTACCTTTATCTTGCTTAACTCTTCCGAGGGGATATCCACTTCCTTAAGCTGGACCTTTTCTCCTTTTAATTCCTGGAGGATACTCTCCTGCTGAGCTCTATTCTCTCTTAAGAAGAGAATGAGGAAGTAGGAATTCTTGTGAGACTGGGATATCAACTCGGAATGCATCCCTTCTCTTTGGGTCCTTTTTTGAAAATCTGGTACTACCGAGGAAGGAAGCAATGCTAACTGATAATCTAGCCATTTTTTTCCTTTTAGTTTTTTTAAGGAAATAGACAGATTTTCCCAGGGCAGGAGAAGCTCATACTTTTCATGAAGCGCTTGCTTTTCCCCTTTGAGTTTTTCCGTTTTGTCTTCTACATCAAGGTACTTCCTATACACTTCTTCCCATTTGAACTCCTCTGTCCATTTAAGATAATCATCCTTTTGCACCAATATTTTATTGGGGAATAAACCCAAATCAAACTTTTTTTCCTCAAACTGACTGAGGAAATCAATAGCTGAGCCAATTTTTGATAAATTTTCTTCAATTTGTTGAGTCTTTATTTCATTTTTTTTAAATACAGATGGGGTTGAATCTTTATCCATAGGTTCTGGCTGGAAGAGGGCTAATTTTTCCAATCGCTTTATTACCTTTTCCCTTAAATTTATCTCTCCCATAATGAAGATCTTTCTCATTTCAGCAATAGCCATTTTACCTCCTCCATATCTTTCTTGCTTCATTTACAATAAACGTGACTGCCAGATTCATTCCTTCTGTGCTCACTATTTTCTCTACCTTGCCTTGCTCTTCCTTGAACTCTTTTTTGATTTTCTTACCTTCCTCTCCTGCAAGCTTTATTTGCTCCTCTTTTAATCTTTCTCCTTCCTTTTTTGTCCTCTCTTCCGATTTCGCTATAATCTTGTCTGCCTGTTGGCCAGTTTCCTGGATTATTCTGTCTTTTTCCCTTTTGGCCTTTTCTAATCTCTGCTGGGCTTTTGTTTCTATTTCTTCTATTTTTTTTAATACATTTTCAGGCATTTTCCCTCTCCAGTTTAATTAACTCAATCTTTGCTTCAGTTAACATCTCCCGACCTAAAGAATCGGGATAATCTTCCTTAAAGAATATCTTTTTTATTCCAGCATTAATGATCATCTTACTACAGGTAATACAGGGTTCAAGAGTGGTGTAAAGAACAGCATCTTTAATTCCCGTCCTATGAAGAGCTGCTTGAATAATAGCATTTTGCTCGGCATGCAAACCCCGACAGATCTCCTGGCGCTCACCTGAAGGGATACCCATTTTCTCCCTTAAACATCCTACCTCTTCACAGTGAGGTAAATCTCGGGGAGCACCATTGTAACCGGTAGCTAAAATTCTTTTTTCTTTTACTATTACAGCCCCTACCTGTCTCCTGAGGCAGGTGCTTCGGGTAGCAACCATCAGGGCAATTTGCATAAAGTATTCGTCCCAGGAAGGTCTTAGCTTATTCATTTTCTTTCCCAAGTCTTTGTAGCAGCTTCCTTGTCTTTTTCTCAATTTGAAGAGATAACTCCCGATAGATGTGTAAACACTCTCCTGCAGGGTCAAAGATATCTTCCTCTTTCCCTGAAATAAACTCGTTGAATAACCACACTTTTTCTTTTGCAGAGGGAAATAAATTAATTACTCTCTGGCGATGTCTTTCCTCCATTGTGAGGATAAGGTCAAACTCTTTCACTATTTCAAGGGTAAGAGGAGTAGCTCTATGAGAAGAAATATCAATCCCCTTCTCTCTCATAACCTCAGTAGCAAATTTTGATGGTTTTGAGTGAGCGATAGCACTTGTTCCTGCTGATTTCACCTTTATTTTTGCTTTGGCTTTCCGGGAGAGAATTTTCTTAAAAAATCCTTCTGCCAAGGGACTGCGACAGGTATTTTCAGTGCAGACAAAAAGAATTTTCCCCTCAATTTCTCTGTCGTACCCCACTCTTAGTATCTCTTTGTTACATATCCATCCTTCCCTTACTATTCGAGGAGGGGAAAGAGTAACATCTACCACTGTGGATGCCTTTCCCAGCAAAGCGTCTCCCCCATCTAAAAGAACATCTATCCCCAGGGTCAACTCTGAGGGTAAGCTTTTAGGATCGATAATTTCTGGTTCATTAGAGAGATTCGCGCTGGTAGTTCCCAGGAGAAAACTACCTCTTTGCACTATTTCTCTTGGTATAGGATGGGAAGGAATCCTTATGCCAATTTTTCCTTCCCTGCTTACCAAGGGTGAGAAAATAGAAATGTTAGCCCTGAACAGTAAGGTTAAAGGTCCAGGCCAGTAGCGGTTGATTAATTTTTGAGCCTGAACAGGGAAGATCTTCACAAAGGGAAAGAGCTGCTCTTTTTTTGATAAGAAAAGACTGAGAGGTTTTTCCCTGGATCTTTTTTTAATTTTGTATAATCGGGATACAGCCCTTCGATCTTCTGCATTTACCCCCAAACCATATACTGTATCCGTAGGAAAAGCTGCAATCCCTCCCTTTTTGAGTATATTGAGGGCTTGTTCTATTTCTTTTCCTACCCGGACAGGATCAACTTTAATTATTATCAATATAAACTTCTTATGTTATTCAGCCACAAAGACACGAAGACACCAAGTAAACCCCCGGTCTTAAAATTTTTAGTGTCCTCTGTGTCTTCAGTGGTTAATTTTTTTAGCAATGAATTCTTCTCTTTCCGATGGAGGTTTAAAATTCATATCACTTCTTTGTGCCTTGGTGACTTAGTGGCCTGAACTGTTACCTTCTTATTATGAATTGTAGTAATAGATTTAGTTTTTCTAAAATTCTTGTTTTCTCTGGCGATTGTAGCTGCTTCTAAAGTGTGCTGCTATACAGTTCAGCAAAGTAAACTTTGCTACTACAAATAACACCATAACCTGTAGTGGTCAAGCTTGCTTGACTGCACTAGTAGCTGCCCAATTCATTGGGCGAATTGTAGTTGCCCCATTTATGGGGCGGTTTTAATTCGCCGATAAACCGGCAAACTACTGAATAGCTCATAGCTCTTAACCTTAACCTTAACCTCAACCTCAGCCTTAACCTCTCAACCTCAGCCTTAACCTCAGCCTTAATCTTAGCCTCAGCCTTAACCTCAACCTCAGCCTTAGCTATGAGCTATGTTCTAATCTGTCCCTCGCCGAGAATAATAAATTTGTAACTGGTGAGCTCTGCTGCCCCCATAGGCCCCCGAGCATGGAGCTTCTGAGTGCTTATACCTATTTCTGCCCCCAGTCCAAACTCACCCCCATCAGTAAACCTGGTAGAAGCATTTACATACACTGCTGCTGAGTCAACCTCTGATAAAAATTTTCTTGCCTTATCATAATTTTGAGTAACTATGGCATCAGAATGCCCTGAACCGTAATGGCTAATATGATAAATAGCCTCTTCCATTCCATCAACCACTTTTACTGAAAGAATTAAATCAAGATACTCGCAGAACCAATCCTCTTCAACCGCCCCTTTTATTCCCTTTACTATACCTTGAGTAAGTTCATCTCCCCTCACTTCTACCCCTGCCTGTTTGAACCTCTCAATCATCTTAGGCAAAAACTGTTGAGCTATTTCTTTATCTACCAAAAGAGTCTCCATCGCATTGCATACCCCTGGTCGCTGGACTTTCGCATTAAAACAAATCTCCTCCGCCATTTTCAAATCCGCCTCTTTATCCACAAAAGTATGGCACACCCCCTTGTAATGCTTAATCACGGGAATAGTAGAATTTTCAGTCACTGCCCGAATAAGGCTCTCTCCTCCCCGAGGAATAATTACATCTATATATTCATTCAACTTTAACAGTTCCCTTACAGCTTCCCGAGAGGTTGTTCTTATCAGTTGGATAATATTTCGAGGAAGATTCAAATCCTCTAAAGCTTGCCTTAAAATGTCAGCTAACACTGCATTGGAGTTGATAGCCTCTGATCCTCCCTTTAGTATGACAGCGTTACCTGACTTGAAGCAAAGTCCTGCTGTCTCTACAGTTACATTAGGTCTTGACTCATAGATAATTCCAATCACTCCTAACGGAACAACGAGTTTTCCAATTAAAAGACCATTGGGTCTTTTCCACATACCTTTTACTTTTCCAATAGGATCCTCCAGTTTGGCTATCTCTTCTAAGCTCAAAGATAATTGCTGAATCCTTTTTTCATTTAAGGTAAGTCTATCTATAAAGGCAGAGGATAATCCCTCAATCTTTGCTTTTTCCACATCCTTTTCGTTTTCCCCTTTTATTTTTTCCCTATTTTCCTGAATAAGAGAAGACATTTTTTGCAGAGCCTCATCTTTTTCCCTGGAGGACAAATTAGCCAACATTCTGCTCGCTGATTTAGCTTCTTTGGCCATGCGCACTACCTGTTCTTTAGACATTGCCTTGTACTCCTTTGTAATTAGTCAACTGTTTTAAATTTTACCTTTAACAGGACAAAAGTCAAGAAATCTTAAAAATTGACAAAATTTCTAAGGCGTGATAAATTAGTGTAGTCTTTTAGGAAAGCTAAACTATTACTCATTACTTATCACATATTACAGTTATTTGCGTTCTCTGTGGTTAAATCTTAACGATGAGAGCTCTGAAAAATCCCTTTTCTTTTTGCTGCTCGGCGAGGTGTTTCCATAAGGCAGCGGCGATCAAGGCGGGTCTATGCGTTCAAATTTTTAGCTATCCTGTAACCTGATACATCGCCCATAAGAGCTACGGTATAAAGATTAAGAGTAGAACTTAGCCGCAGGCGCTCGGAAAGCACCGAGCAAAGAGCAGCCTCAGACTTTTTTTCAGAGCTCTCGCAATACTCACTGAATAATAAAGGAGACCACTAATGGAATATCGGGATTTTGGAAATACCGGTGTGAGAGTTTCTATTCTTGGATTTGGCGCTATGCGTTTTCCTGAAGAAAAGAAAAATGGAGAATACAAGGTCAAAGAGGAAGAATCGATCAAAATCATCCACCGAGCCCTGGAGCTGGGAATAAACTACTTTGATACAGCTTATCCCTACTGTCACGATCAAAGTGAAATTGTACTGGGAAAGGCTCTAAAGGGTCGGAGAGATAAGGTGTACCTCTCCAGTAAAGTGCCTACCTGGATGGTTAAGAAAACCAGCGACTACCGTCGTTTTCTCGAGGAGCAGCTAAAAAAACTTGATGTAGATTTTATCGATTTCTATCACTTCCATGGGCTAGGTGAGGAGAGCTTCAAGAATACCGTACTTAAGTTAGGCCTCCTCAAGGAGGCTAAGAAAGCAAAAGAAGAGGGACTTATAAAGCATATATCCTTCTCCTTTCACGATAAGCCTGAAGTGATGAAAAGAATTCTCAATTTGGGTATTTTCTCGTCGGTCCTCTGTCAATACAACCTTCTTGACAGAACCAATGAGGAAGCTATGGCCTATGCCAAGAAAAAGGGGGTAGGGGTTGCTGTTATGGGGCCTGTGGGAGGTGGCCGTCTTGTCACTCCGGGTATTCTCGAGGAAGCACTGGGCAGAACAATCCAAAATACTCCCGAGCTTGCTTTTAGATTTGTATTTGCCAATAAGAATGTATCCGTTGCCCTTTCAGGAATGGAGAGCATACGCATGATAGAGGAGAACGTGAGGATAGCTAACTCATCAACGGAGTCCCCCCTGGCTCCTGAAGAGCTTGAGGCAATGGAAAAGTTTATACAGGAGAGAAAGAAAAAGGAGGAGATACCCTGCACATCCTGCGAGTACTGCATGCCCTGTCCAAACAATGTAGCTATTCCTAATATTTTCCAACTCATGAACTATTGCAACGTCTACCAGCTGAAAAAATTAGCCCAAAAGGAGTATCGGGGGATTGGTACTGCTAGCGGGGATGAAAGATGTCAGGCAGATGCCTGTGTAGAATGTGGCGAGTGTGAGGAGAAGTGTCCCCAGAAGATAGGAATCATGGAGAAGTTAAAGGAGATTCACAAAATCTTGGGGTAATTTGGAGTAAATACTAAAGGCAGAGTGCTGATATAGGCGGACTTTATTCTGAGGTATTTATTACAAGATAATCTTTTTACTGCCTTCTGTATAAAAATACACCACTTCCCTTTATCTCCATTTGTCAACTAACTTTTGCACGAAAAAGTTAGTAGTCACAGGTTAGTAGCACAGGCATCTTGCCTGTGTGAAACCTGCGTTTGTATGCAATAGTTTTTCTTTTATGCGGGTGCCTCCTTTTTTGTTTTGTTTTTTGTTTGGGGCACCCATTATATCAATAATTCCTCCCTTTTTCAATCACACTTAATTATTATAAAGCCAAGAAATCCTTGCTATTTTATTTTAATTTGATATAATAAAACAAATAACTTTTTTAAGAAAGGAGGTTACAATGGAAGAGGAAGTAAGAGTTAATTCCCCCTGGCCACCATTTCCTAAAAAGTGGATAGGGGTGGGGATTTCAGTGATTGTAATTCTGGTGATTCTTTTCTCTACCTTCTACACTGTAAAACCTGATGAGGTAGGAGTCATTAAGCGATTCGGCAGATATACGAGGATTACTGAGCCTGGACTTCATTTTAGAATACCTTTTGCTGAAACAGTAACGAAGGTGAGGGTGAGGCATGTATTCAAGGAGGAGTTTGGCTTTCGAACTCTTCAGGCCGGTATAAAAACTATTTATGCTCCCCAGCGCCTGGACGATGAGTCTCTTATGTTAACTGGCGACCTTAACTCTGCTGTAGTGGAATGGATAGTTCAGTACAGGATTGATGACCCCTATAAATTTCTCTTTGAAGTAAGGGATGTAAGAACTACCATAAGAGATATTTCAGAGGTAGCTATGCGTCAGATAGTGGGGGATAGAAGCATTGATGAGGTTTTAACTATTGGAAGAGTAGAAATAGGTCAAACGACCCAGGAAGAACTGCAGAAGATTCTCGACTCTTACAATATAGGAATCAAGATAACCACAGTAAAGCTAAAGGATGTTAATCCTCCTGATGAGGTAAAACCCTCTTTCAATGAAGTTAACGAAGCTAAGCAGGATAAAGAGAGAATTATTAACCAGGCCTGGCAAAGTTACAATGAGATAATTCCTAAAGCTAAAGGTGAGGCAGAAAAAACAATTGCTGAAGCAGAGGGTTACGCTATAGATAGAACTAATCGAGCTCTGGGAGATGCCAATAGGTTCTTAGCTGTGTGGAAGGAATACAGCAAAGCTAAAGATGTAACCAGAAGAAGATTATATTTAGAGACTTTGGCTCAAGTTTTACCTAAGATTGGCAAAAAATACATAATTGACATAGAACAAAAGGGGATACTACCCCTCTTGCCTCTTGGCCAGGAAGGAGGAAAATGATGAGAACAGAGAAGTGGATTATTATAATAGTGGTAATAATTGTGGGCTTAATTATCGTTAGTGGAACTTTATATACTGTGGATGAAACTCAACAGGTAATTATAACTCAATTTGGAGACCCGATAGGTGAACCTATAACCAAGTCGGGGTTGTATGCAAAAGTACCTTTTATTCAAAAGGTAAATTATTTCGAAAAACGCATACTTTCCTGGGATGGTAGCCCAACTCAGGTTCCTACCAAGGGGAAAAAGTATATATGGGTGGATACCACTGCTCGCTGGAGGATCGTAGATCCTCTCAAATTCCTCCAATCAGTAGGGAATGAAAGAACAGCTCTTGGTAGATTGGATGATATCATCGATTCAGCCACCAGAGATAATATCACCTCTCACCTTCTCTATGAAGTGGTAAGAAATTCCAATCGAGAATTTGCTACTACTGAACTTAGCGTTGAGACGGAGGAAGAATTGGGGGAGGTAAGTTTTGGTCGGAACTTAATAACCCGTCATATCTTAGAGAATGCTGCTAAGATTGTACCTCAATATGGAATGGAATTGATAGATGTTAGGATTAAAAGACTTAATTATGTAGAAGAGGTAAGACGGAAGGTTTATGCCCGAATGATTTCGGATCGCAAAAGAGTGGCAGCTCAGTATCGCTCAGAAGGTGAGGGCAGAAAGGCTGAAATAGAGGGAGCAAGACAAAAAGAATTGCAAAAGATAACCTCTCAGGCATACAAACGAGCTCAGGAAATCAAGGGAAAGGCCGATGCTGAGGCTACTAAAACATATGCCCAGTCTTACTCTAAGGACCCTGAGTTTTACTCCTTTTTAAAAACTCTGGAAATTTATCCTGAGACTCTGGATGAGAATAGCTGGTTAATTCTTACCTCAGATAGTGACTTCTTTAAATATCTAAAGAGTATCACCCCTGAGAAGTAATGGGGAAGGGGTGAAAGGCTAAAGGAGAGAGGTGAACGAAATAAACCAGATCAAATAGAGTGAACAGACCAGATAAATTGAACAGGCTACCTCAAAAAAAATCTGTGAAAATTAAGGATAATGTCGAAAGTTTCATGGAAAAATATGAAGCCACAGAGCACGCAGAGGGAAGAAAAGATGTAATATGTGATGGGCAAATGGGTAAAACTTCATCACTCATTACTTATCACATATTACAATTCTCTGTGTCCTCTGTGGTTAAATTTTGGCACTACTCTGTTTTTGGTAAGGAGGTTTTATAAATGGTATTAAAGTTAACCTGGCTGGGACATGCAAGCTTTAAAATTAAGGGAAAATACACAATTTATATAGATCCCTGGAAAATATCTGAAGCAGATAAGTCCAACATCATTTTAATTACCCATTCTCACCACGATCATTTTTCACCCACAGATATCTCTAAAATTCAAACTCCCAAAACTACAATCTTAGCTCCTCCCAATGGATTAAAAAAGTTAAAGGGAGATATTAGAAAAGTGAAGCCTGGGCAGATTATCTCTATAGGAGAGGTAAAAATTGAAACTGTTCCCGCCTATAACCTGGGTAAACCTTTTCATCCCCAAAAGAATAACTGGGTAGGATATATTATAGAGATAGAGGGAGTTAGGATTTATCACTCTGGAGATACTGACCTTATCCCTGAGATGAAAAAAATTAAAGCTGACCTTGCCCTTTTACCCATAGGAGGAACCTACACTATGACAGCTAAGGAAGCAGCAAAAGCTGCAAAGAGTATAAATCCTCAATTGGTTATCCCTATACACTATGGGGACATTGTAGGAACAGAATCCGATGCCAGGCTTTTGAAAAAAAAGAGCAAAGTCAAGGTAAGAATTTTAGAAAAAGGGGAAACTTTTGAGTGGGAAAAAACTTCTTCCTGAAACTTCGAATTCCAGCCCTCTTGACTAGTTTGAAAAGTTAGGTTAAAATAAATACAGCAGGTCTCGTTTTCCTAAAAAAATGTGAGGTTCCTCGCCTGTCATTGCGGGCCTGACAAAGCATGTGGTGGCACAGACATCTTGTCTGTGGAAGTCAAAGCAATCTCGGATAGGATTAGAACAGGCTCTGTAATCTTATGTAGCTTGTCGATTTATCGGCGCATTAAATTCGTCCGATATATTGGGCAGCTACAATTGACAGAGAAAAGAGGAAGATTTTAGAAAAGCTAATCTATTACAAATGGATTAACTCCAATTTGAAAGAGGAAGATCATGCAAAGCAGGGAAAAGAAATGGCCAAAGATTAAAGGAAAGGTGGTTACAAAACAACCCATGAAAGAGCTAACCTCTCTTAAGACAGGAGGATTAGCTGACTTTTTTGTTATTGCTGAGGATATAGATGATCTTGAAGCAGTTTTAGATTTTTGTACTCAAGAGAAAATTTCCCCTCTTATTATTGGCAATGGGAGTAAGCTTCTCATTCGAGATAAAGAGCTCAAAGTAGTAGTGATAAAACTTGGAGAAAAATTTAAGAAAATAAAAAATGAAGATGAGGAATTAACAGTTGGAGCAGGGGTAAACTTATCCAATTTGATAGATTTTGCAGCTAAGAGAGGCTTATCAGGACTGGAATCTTTAATCGGCATCCCGGGAACATTGGGGGGAGCAGTGGTAAGAAATGCCAGTGCTTTTGGGGAATCTCTTTCTCAGAAAATTATCTGGGCAAAAGTTTTGGACAGGAACAACAGTGGTTTTACTCTTTCTCGTAAAGATATGGATCTTGGCTACAGAACCAGCATCTTTCTGAAAAATAAAGATTTGGTTCTGGTAGAGGTGAAGTTGTCTCTTTCCTCTGATTGCAAGGAAAAGATAATTTCTCGATTAGAAGAAGTCAACAGGAAAAAAATCCAAACTCAGCCTCTCTCCTTCCCTTCCGCTGGGTGTATTTTCAAAAATCCTTCTTTTTACTCAGCAGGATACCTTATCCAAAGCACTGGTTGTCTGGGAATGAGGGTTGGAGATGCTCAAGTCTCTTTTCAGCACGGCAATTTTATAATTAATAGGGGACAGGCTCGGGCTAAGGACATACTCGAGCTTATGGAGAAAGTGAAAAAAAAGGTAAAGGAAGAATTTAATATTCTTTTAGAGCCAGAGGTAGAGATAGTTTAAAATAGTGGAATAGAGAAACAATAAAACAATTTTTGAAAATGGGGGTGCGATGAGAGCGAGTAAATATCGCTCATCCTTAACAACTCATAAAAGAAACAAGAGAAGTAGAAAATTTTTGTTTTTCATTATTTTTGCCCTTTTAATCATATTTATAACTAAATTTACTATTTCTCTTCCCTTCTTTGCTCTCCAAGAGATTCAAATAGAAGGCCTTGAAAGATTATCAAGAGATGAGGTTATTCAATGGATCAATCTTCCTGCCCACATTTCAATTTTTACACTTAACTTAAAAAAAGTAGCCAAAAGAATTGAGTCAAACCCACCAGTGAAAAAAGTAAGCGTCCATAGAATTCTCCCCTCCACGATCCGCATTTTAGTTAAAGAAAGAACACCCTATGCGTATTTGCTTAAACAAGGTGATATTTGGGAAGTGGATGAGGAAGGAGTGACATTAAACAAAGTGAAAGAAAAGAAAAATTTACCCTTGATTGAGGAGCCTGTTTACCTAAATGAGGGTAACCTGAAAAAGGCTCTAAAAGCTGTGAAATTGGCCAAAAGCGTAGGTTTACATCCCATTAAGGTAAGAGTAGAAAATGAAAGGGAGGGTGTAGTAATCCATCTAAAAGAAAAAATTGAGATCTGCCTGGGCGAGGGAGATTACCTGGAATATCTTTACTATGTTCCTTATCTTCTTTTAGATGCTCAAAAAAGGAAAGAAAAAATTAAAAAAATAGATCTTAGATTCAAGGATCAGTTAGTGGTAACCCCGAAATAGGCGATTAAGAGCTAAGGTTGAGGTTGAGGTTAAGAGCTAAGAGTTATAAGCTAATCTGGACTATTAGACTATCTTTAGGAGTATTAGGTGAAGAAGGACCTATTAGTGGGGCTGGATGTGGGAACTACCAAGATATTTGTCCTGGTAAGTAAAATAAAAAAGGGAGGTGGTTTTGATATTTTAGGAGCTGGAATAGCTCCCTCCCAGGGAATAACCAAGGGAGTAATTACCAATATAAAAGAGGCTTCTCAGAGAATTAAGAAAGTAATAAAGAAAGCTGAGTTAGATTCAGGCACAAGAGTGGAAAGAGTGTGGGTAAGTATAGCAGGCAGTCATATTCAAGGAAGAGATAACCAAAGTTTTATTAAAATAGGGAATCCGAATCATATTATTACTTCTCGCGAGATAGAGAAAGTATTAAAAGAAGCTTCCTATATTGTTCTTCCTCCTGAGCAAGAGATTATCCATGTGCTTCCCCTGGATTATATTGTTGACGGACAGAACCGAATAAAAGATCCAGTGGGAATGAGAGGAGCTCACTTGCAGGCAAAAGTTCACCTTGTCACTGCTTCCTCAGCTCATCGCCAGAATATTGAAATCAGTGTAAAAAAAGCTGACTATGAATCCGAAGGTGTAGTACTACAATCCTTAGCCTCCGGAATATCCACACTTATGCCGGAAGAAGAAGACCTGGGAGTAGCTCTCTTGGATATAGGAGGAGGAACTACAGATGTGGCAATCTTCCTGGAAGAAGGAATGAAATTTACCAGCGTGCTGTCTGTAGGTGGAAACCATATTACCAATGATATTGCTGTTGGCTTTCATACTACCAGAGAAAGCGCCGAGGAAATTAAGATTCGATATGGGGCAGCTTCTTTAGATTATTTAGGCAAAGATGAGCCTATCCAGGTAAAAGGAGTTGCCGGAAGAGGAACGTATGCAGCAAAAAAATCCAGGTTAATTCGAATAATTCAGTTAAGAGTGGAAGAGATATTTGAACTGGTTGACCAGGAATTAAAAAAAAGTGGATACAAAAATTTGGTGACATCAGGTATAGTGCTTACCGGGGGAAGCTCTCTACTGCCAGGAATCAAAGAAAAAGCAGAGGAGAAACTGGGTTTACCAGCACGGATAGGCTATCCACGAATAAAAGGGCTCAAACAGCTTCATAGTCCCCTGTATGCGACAGGAGTAGGGCTCATTCTCTATGGATTAAAGAGACGGGAGGAGCTTTTCTCTAAAGAGAAATTGGGAATAAGGATCAAGGAATGGATAAAAAGTTTCTTTTAGGTGAAAGTTTTGACAAAGAAGGGGAATGTGCTATATTAGACTCAAAATCACCAGAAAATAAAGAGGATATCTCAATCCAAGATGCACAACATAATCCACGGATAATTTGCCAAAGGTGTAGGCATCATATCCCTTTTGATTCTTTAATCCTTGAAGTGTAGCCACAGAAGCTCTCCAATACACTATGTCGTTACCCAAAACAGACTGAAAAGACAAATCATAGGCATTATTCTTAGAAGTTCTAACACCTCAGCCACTAAGTCACCAAAGCACAAAGAAGTGATATAAATTTATAATCTCGTTAATCTGTTAATGCGTAGAAGCGTAGATGCGTTTTACTTATCAAATCATTCATGCATTTATCCTTGGTGTCTTCGTGTCCTGGTGGCAAAATTGTAACTAAGAAGAAATATCAGCGTCCATCTGTGGCTGAATAATTACATAAAATTAAGAAATGACTGGAGCAAAGGGAAGTTAAAATTGGGATTTTCAATTATTCTGAAAAAAATGTATACTGATGACCGAATTGGGCATGAAAAAATCTTAGGATATTTGGTTGCCTTGTTATCCCTTGCTATTACTTTCACAGTTTTCACAGCAGTCGCCAGGGCAGATGATATTGTATATCTTGTGCCAATTAAAGGAACAATCAATTCCAGAGTTCCTCAATTTATTGCTCGTGCCATTGATGATGCTGAGCACGCAAAAGCAAAGGTTGATGAAGAGGTGGAGATACCCGAACTGATCGAAAAAGGGAAGCTGTTAACTCTTACCACCAATGAGGTATTGAAATACAGAGTTGCTGATCATGAGGTAGAAAACATCGATGAGTTATTGAAGGCCTTTGACTTAGTTGGAGTTCAAATTGTGTCCATACCTGCAAGTGCAAGTGAGCAATTCTTACGCCCCTGGATTTTATGGCTAATCTTAGCTGCTGTTTGTCTCGTTGCTGAGATATTCACTGCCGGTTTTTTCATCCTCTGGTTTGGTGTGGCAGGTGCAATAGCTGCTGCCCTTGCAGCGGTGGGGTTGTCTATGGCATGGCAATGGGGTACTTTCGTAATAGTTTCCACCGTTTGTCTTGTACTATCGAGACGATTTGCTGAGCGTATTACTAAGGGACAGAAGAAAAAGGTAGGCCCGGATCGGCTCATTGGCAAAACAGGAGTAGTCCTGGAGGCGATTAATCCAGATGCTGATAAGGGTAAAGTACGAGTTGAAAGTGAACGGTGGCGTGCGGTATCAGCAGATGGCGAAGTTATTGATGCCGGCACTCACGTATACGTAATAAAAATTGAGGGAACCCACCTCATAGTTAAAAGGAGGAAAAAATGATGATAGTAGGAATTTTTGTTGCCCTAATTGTTATTATAATAATTGCGGCTACAAGTATAAAAATTATAAGGCCCTGGCAAAAAGGTTTGATTGAGCGATTGGGTAAGTACCGGAAAACCGTAGGCAGTGGATTAACGATGATAATCCCTTTGGTTGAACACATAAAGTCTGTAGATATGAGAGAGCAAGTAGTAGACGTACCACCACAGAATGTTATTACCAAAGATAACGTGGCAGTAGAGGTGGATGCAGTCATCTATCACGAGATTACCGACCCGATTAAAGTAAGCTACAACGTGGCAAATTTCCTGGTGGCCACAACAAAGCTTGCTCAAACAAATCTGCGTAATGTGATTGGAGATATGTCACTGGATGAGAGTTTTACCTCAAGAGAGCTCATTAATGCTAAACTTCGGGATATATTGGATGAGGCTACTGACAAATGGGGAACAAAGATAACACGGGTCGAAATACAACGAATTGAACCTCCAGCTGATGTAACAGATGCCATGCATAAACAGATGAAGGCAGAGCGTGAAAGGCGAGCAATGGTTGCGGAGGCTGAAGGTAAAAAAGAGGCTAACATTCAAGTTGCCCAGGGTGATAGGCAGGCCAAGATTTTACGTGCCGAGGGAGAAG
This sequence comes from Candidatus Aerophobota bacterium, assembly GCA_030615365.1. Next base: position 39,707 of record JAUWZM010000011.1, read on the forward strand.
CTGAGTCCATAAAAAAGGTTGCTGAGGCTGAAAGGTTTAGACAATTAACTGTTGCTGAGGGAGAGGCACAGGCAATAGAGAAAGTATTCGCAGCTATTCATAAAGGACGTCCCACTAACGATCTTCTGGGCATCAAATACTTAGAAGCTCTGAAAGGAATTGCTCAGGGGCAGGCAACAAAGATATTTTTGCCCTTGGAGTCCTCTGGCATCTTAGGAAGCATCGCTGGGATAGCTGAACTTTTCAAGGGACATGAACAAGAGAAGGTTGTACAAGCTGAGTCCCCGGAATCAGAAGAGAGCGCGCAATAAATCAGTACTACTAAGTTAAAGACAATAACCTTGCACCTCTGTCTTTGTGAAAGGCAATGGTCATGTCACAATAGCAATTTGCCTGTAAAAGTGTAGCTTATCAAAATTCTTTGTTGAGAGCTCTGAAAAAAGTCCGAGACTGCTCTTTGCTCGGTGCTTTCCAACGTTGCGGCTAAGTTCTACTCTTATCTTTATGCTGTAGCTCTTATGGGCGATGTATCAGGTTACAGGATAACTAAGAGTTTGAACGCATAGACCCGCCTTGATCGCCGCTGCCTTATGGAAACACCTCGCCGAGCAGCAAAAAGAAAAAGGATTTTTCAGAGCTCTCTTGTTCTCACATCCCAATTTTATCAGCCTTATAGGTCAAAAAAAGACGACGCAATGTCGTCTTTTTTGCTAAATACGCCAGGTTTGACTAAAGAGGGTTTGTTTACTATAATCTAATCATAAAATAATAAGGAGGCTTCCTTGGAATATGATGTGAAAAATCTAAAGTTAGCTCATCAGGGTAAGGCTAAAATTAAATGGTCCGGATCGAAGATGGCAGTGCTGCATCTTATTGAGGAAAGATTCTCCCGAGAAAAACCACTGGAGGGGATAAGAATTAGTGCCTGCCTTCATGTAACTGCAGAGACAGCTAATCTGGTAAACACGCTAAAAAAAGCAGGGGCCAGGGTAAGGTTATGTGCCTCTAATCCTCTTTCTACTCAGGACGATGTTGCTGCGTCACTGGTTAAAGACTATCAAATTGAAGTTTTTTCTGTAAGGGGAGAAAACAGAGACACCTATTATGATCATATTTACAAGGTGTTAGATATACATCCTCATATTACAATGGATGATGGGGCAGACCTGGTTTCTACTATCCATTCTGAAAGGGAAAATTTAACTACAGAAATTCTGGGAGGAACAGAAGAAACTACTACTGGTGTAATTAGATTAAGAAGTCTGGCGAAGGAAAGAAAATTAAAATACCCCATTATTGCTGTAAATGATGCGAATACCAAACATCTATTTGATAATAGATATGGAACAGGTCAGTCTACAATTGATGGCATTATAAGGGCAACTAATACTCTTTTAGCTGGCTCTAATTTTGTGGTTTGTGGATATGGTTGGTGTGGAAGAGGAATAGCTATGAGAGCTAAGGGAATGGGAGCCCGTGTTATTGTTTGCGAAGTAGACCCCTTGAGAGCATTAGAGGCAGTTATGGATGGCTATCAGGTGATGAAACTGGAAGAAGCCTCACCTATAGGAGATATCTTTGTTACCAGCACAGGAGATAGAGATGTAATTTCTAAAAAGCACTTCCTTAAGATGAAAGACGGGGCTCTACTGGCTAATGCTGGTCATTTTAATGTGGAGATTAATCTAAAAGACCTTGATGGTTTAAGTACGGGAAAAACAAAGTTAAGGGGTGTTGTGGAGCAATTTCAACTGAAAAACGACAAGAGGATAAATTTATTGGGAGAGGGCAGGTTAATTAACTTAGTCGCTGCCGAAGGGCATCCATCTATGGTGATGGATATGAGCTTTTCCAATCAAGCACTTTGTTGTGAATACATATCCCAGAAAGGAAAAAACTTAGAAAAAAAGGTCTACAACGTGCCATCCTCAATTGACAGACGAATAGCTGAATTAAAATTAAGTAGCATGGGAATTAGCATTGATGAGTTAACAGAGAAACAAAAGGAGTATCTTACTTCTTGGACAATAGGAACATAAACCCTGTTAGTTGTCTACTGACTAATCAGGATATAAGGAGATTTTTCAATGATGGCGATAATAGAGACAGGAGGGAAGCAACACACGGTAAATCCAGGCGCTGTAATAAAGGTGGAAAAATTAGACGCTGAAGCCGGAAAAGAGTTAGTGCTGGATAAAGTATTAATGGTAAAAGGGGATGATGAGGTTATCTTTGGCAATCCCTTAGTAAGCGGAGCTAAGGTGATAGCTGAGGTATTAGGACAGGGTCGGGCTAAGAAAATTATAGTTTATAAATTTAAGAAGCGCAAGAACTATCACCGCAAATATGGGCATCGTCAATCCTTCACAGAATTGAAGATAAAGGAAATCCAATATGAAGGACAAAAAAATTAAAGAATTTTACTGGAGAGGTGGCTGAGCGGCTGAAAGCGGTTGATTCGAAATCAACTGAGTGCCTTTAAAGGTGCTCCGTGGGTTCAAATCCCACCCTCTTCGCCAGATAAGAGTTAGGATTAGAGAATTAAAAAGGTCCCAGAAGTAACAATATTAAAAGATTCGTGGGATTTGAAGCCGAGCCGATACGCATCCAGTGGATGAGGAGTGAGTGAAGCGAACGGCAGTGAGGCCGGCAGGTTTCGGAGGAGGAGCAAAGCGAGGGGGGAGAAAAAATCCCACCCTCTCCGCCAATCTTTGAGATACTTTTCCAATGAGGCTTTGAGAGGTTACCACCTAAAGCTATAAAGGTTTTGTGACTAAATTGTGACCAAAGCCATCTTTACCTTCCTGCCTGGCCGAAAAAAGGAGGGGAAAATGGCCTCTATTTATAAAAGAGAGAACGTCTGGTACGTATCTTTCTACATCAATGGTAAAAGAGTTAGAAAGAAAGTAGGCAGATCAAAGAAATTAGCTGAGCTAGCAAGAAAAGAAATAGAAGTTAAAATAGCAAAGCATGAGCTTGGCTGGGAGGAAGTAAAAGACCCCAGCTTCCATGATTTTAAAGATGATTACTTGAAATACCTGAAAGCCAATACTCGAAATACCACCTATATAAGATACAAAAAGGCTCTCCAGCATTTCATTGATTTCTTAAGAAATTATGGAAATCTCTGGCCGAAACTTTCTCAAATTTCATTCCAGCTTATCGAAGAGTACAAACAGAAAAGAATCAAAGTGGTAAAACCCCTTACAGTAAATGTTGAGCTCAAGGTATTGAAAGTTCTCTATAATTTTGCTATTAAATGTAAATGCGCAAGAGATAATCCGGTTAACGAAGTTCCCTTCTATAGAGAAGCTGAGAAAAAGCCCAAATTCCTCACAAAGAATGAGATAGATTGTCTTTTGGAAAATTCCAATGGTCTTCACCCTATACTGTATACTTTTCTAAAGACAGGAGTTCGTAAAAGTGAGCTCATTAACCTGCAATGGAGAGATGTAGACTTCCAGAGAAAATGTATAAAAGTTGAGAGTAACGAGAACTGGCATACAAAAACCGGGAATTCAAGAGAGATACCTATAGGTGAGGATCTTATAAAAATACTGAAAAGTCTTCCGAAAACTTCTCAATACGTATTTGTAAATACCAATGGAAAGAAATATGGTTACCATTTAACTGAGAGAGTAAAGAGACTTGCCAGACGTATAGGAATAGAAGGATTGACCTTACACACCTTAAGACATACCTTCATATCGCACCTTGTGATGAATGGTGTAGACCTTGTTGCAGTCAAAGAACTCGCCGGTCACTCTGATATTAAAACAACTCTGAGATATGCTCATCTTGCACCGGGCCACCTTAGAGAATCAATAGGTAAGCTACCATACTAACAGAGGGAAATATATCGACTATTAGACTTTGCTTCTCTTGATTTAAGCCACTTTTGAATATCTTTTTCTCGAAATCTATTAAGTCTTCCCACTTTTACATAGGGGATGAGTTTGAGATGTGTCCACCGATAGATGGTTGATCTTTTCACCGATAAAATCTCTGCTAACTCATCCATCGTGAGTAGTTTTTCCATTTTTAGCTTCCTGCCCGGCCTAAGTTTTTATTTTTTTGATTCAAGACTCATCCCCCTATTTCTTCCTCTTCATTTTGCTTTTTTATTATAATAAAACAAAATATAACTGTAAGTCCGCTTAGAAAAGGTATTGCAGATGATAGAAATTCTAAGTGCCCGTTAGAAAAATGAAGGATATATTAGGAAAGTAATATAATAATTGAGGCTGGAAATATTGGGATGGTATCTATGGTGTTGTCTTTGAATATTTTTCTTTGGATCGTTTCTTGGTCTTCCCGTGCCGTTTATAGAATCTTTTGCTTTGAGCTCTCTTTCGACATTCAGAGGAACAATACTTCTTTTCTGTTCCATAGATTTTGGCGGGAATGAAGAACTTTCCGCAGTTCTTGCACAGCTTGAGTGTCTTTTTGTTTAAAAGTGCATTTATGAAATCTAAAATAGGCCCCAGGATAATGAAGCGGGCAGGCATATGAGCCCATATTATTGCTCTGTAGTCCGCCTTGATCTCAGGTAGCATGTTGTAAGGAGGAATTATCAGGTTTCGTAAGAGTTTTATCCTGGGTTCATTCTCTTTGGTAAGAAGTTGTCTCCTTTTTGACCGTGATTTGAGCTCAGCAATTGTAAGCAGTTTTCCAAACCCGACTTCCTTTACCAGCTGTAGTCTAATCTTGTTCAAGAAGTCAATCGATTTCTCATCTAATTCTTCTTTCTCAAGAAAATCTTCAAAATAACCAAAGAGTACGAATGACGCCATAACGAATAACGAGATATTCCCAAAAGGTGATTGCTGACTCACAAGATCAATATTTGTTTTGAGCAATTGTGTAAGATGTGCATGTTTTGCTGTGGGACACTTGAAAGAATTATTAAGAAATTTTCCTCTGTCTTTTTTTTGTGCTTTGCATTTAAACTGTACACCTATAACAAATGGACTATAGGTTTCAATCTCTTTTGCTTTAATTGCCTCTCGTAGGAGAAGGCACTCAAGGAAGGTGAGGTCTTTTTTTGGTGCGAAAAACAGTGCGGAGGGGAAATTATCGGAGGTATTTGTGACTATTTCAATCAGATAATCAAATTTCTTCTGTGGACTGACCCGCTTGTGATCCATAAAAAAAAGCTGGTCTACAAAGTAAGAGAAAGGAAGAGAGCCCAAGACTTTATCAGAGAATAATTTAAGATTGTTCAAGGGGCTTTGTGGCATTAGATTTTCCGATATAAGCTCTTTTTATATCATTACCTTGCTTTATTTTTTGGGTGCACAGATCCGAGAACTTAAATCCAGGAACTTTTTAAACTACACAATACCGTGGATAATCATTGCAGACAAGGAAAATAATGAGATAGATGATTATGTAACGCTGTGTTCTTATTCTTATAAAGATAAATTTTACTTTTGCTCACACGTGGAGAGGCTACCCTCCACGTGTTTTGTCAAGCATAATGAGAGAAGTGATATTACAATAACAAAATGATAGACTTAATTACTAAATGAAAATGTTAGTTTTTTGTGGTAACCTCTATATAAAAATGGGGGTTACCGCCGATGAAAAAAGAAAGGTTTTTAGTCACCATGAAAGACATCCAGAGATACCGGATTCTAAAAGACTGCCTGGAAAAGAGAGTAAAAGCCACCGAGGCCAGTCGGATCTTAGGGCTAAGCTATATTCATACTTTGAGACACAAGAAAAAAGTTAGCCAGAATGGATTAAAGGGCCTTTAATGATTAATTAAGAATACAAGAGTTTAGTATTATTAATTTTTTAATAAGGTATCGAATTAAATTAGTATTTAGTTTCTGATATATCACAAATTAGGATTGGCTTAAACTTAGCTTTCATCTAGTCTATAGACTAAAAAGAAGATTAGTTTGAATTTACGTTTGATTTTCGGGGTAAGCTAAACAGAAGGATGATTCCAATCAACTCATAGAATTGCAAATAAAGTTACGAGGAAAAGTAATACTTTTATTTGACGGCTTCTTAAACTCAAAACATTACAATATTAGATCATGTAGTCGAACCCGGGGGTCCTAATTCATTAATGTTGGGGTCGCAATTCAACATGTGAGTTTGAGCTTGTAAATCCCTTAATCAGAGTCTGAGCCTGCAGCTTCAATTAGATACTAAGTGAAAAATCTCGCCAATTTCCAGATTCTAAGATTCAATCCCTATATACTTGCTCTGAGAGCAAAAATGTATCTTCTACCCATTTCCTCAACCAAGTCAGAAATAAGTCCAAACGTCAGACCGCCTTTCTCTTCAGCGTCAGATACGCTGTGTGCGAGGAGAATATTCCATTTCCCGTGCCCAGCCTCCTGCTTTCACTGGTATCCTCTGGTAAATTAAAGGATTTCTCTTGCGATGGTACTTTCTGTTGAGATGAAGAGCCTCTTTTGACCTTTAAGAACCCGATTAATAGTTCTTGCACTGATTCTCTTTAGCTTTTCTGCTAGTTCATTAGAAACAAAGATCTCCTCTAGCTATCTTAACCTGTCCACTTCGCTCTTTAGTAGGGGTGATAGCTTTGTCCACAGCACTCATCCAGAATGACTTATTTCTCTTTTCGGGATTTTGCCATGAGATATTTCTCTTGTAAAACCTCAAAGTACTGGTTTCTTGCATTCATATCCATTCTCTCCTTCTCCTCGGCTAACTATTATCTTACTGGGGACTATTATACATATTTCGGTTACTTTTCATATGGCAGAACCAGTTGCCTTTGGGTTACATTTTATACGGGTTAACGCGGGGGGTTGACAAAATAACAAAATGATTATATAATACGAACGTTATATAACAAATCTGCTTTATAAGGAGCCCAAAAATGATAACTATTACAATTGGTCCAGCGGTCACCGGAGAAGATTTCTATGACCGAGAGGAGGTCGTCAAGGAAATATGGGAGGCCATTGCAAAGGGAAGCATATTGCTAAAAGCACCACGGCGGGTGGGGAAGACAAGTCTCCTTCTTCATCTCCTTGAAAATTCTCGACCTAATTTTGAGATTGTCTACGTCTCAGTTGAAGACCTCGCTGACCCTGAACAGGTGGCCGCCGAGTTGGTTTATAGGGCAAGCCAGAAAAAGAAAGATGGACTAAGTATTCTGAAAAGAGTGCTCTCAGCCTTCGTTAAGAATGTAGATGAGTTGGCCTTATGGCAGATCCGGCTCAAACTCAGGGAACATATAGCAGAAAATTGGAAAACGAACGGGAAAAACGCCCTTTTAGAAATGCTCGAACCAGAGAAACGACTTGTCCTCATGATCGATGAATTACCATTAATGATTCTTAATATGAAACGTCAGGATAAGGAAAGTGCTGAGGCCAAAACCGTGGACCTCCTGCTATGGCTTAGGAAATTCCGAATGGACCCTGATACCAGCAAGAGATTAGGTATGATTATTACTGGGTCAATTGGGATGGAGACGGTTGTATCTTCCCTCAAAGCCACGGTAACGATAAACGATTTGACGAGTATAGAAGTAGGAGCTTTCAAACCCCATGTTGCTCAAAAATTCGTCACCGATCTCTTTTCGTCGAATCAGATCGAAGTTGACAAAGAGTCTATGAAGACTATTTTGAAAGAGGTAGACACTCATATACCAATTTTTCTTCAAATCATGGTTAAAACAATCAGTGATGAAGTGAGACACCACAAAATAAGCCCTTCGCCAGAACTTGTACACCTGTGCTATCAGGAAAAGGTCCACGATCCGAAGTATCGTTTGTCTTTCGAGGACTATTACGAGCGGCTTGATCGCTATTATGCCCCAGAGGAGTCCAGAGCATCTAAGAGAATCCTTCGCGAACTGGCAATTTCAGAGAACGGTGTAAAGAGGTCCACCCTGGAAGCAATTTATGTGGAAGAACTGGGTAAAGTGGATGAAGAATCGTTTAATCAATTAATTAGTGCTCTTGAGAACGACTTCTACATAGAGGGTGGAGACATACTGCGTTTTAAGACCAAATGGCTCCGTGACTGGTGGAGGAGGTATCATGCCTAAACGAACTGTTGCCCGGTATGTTTTTGCTCCCTGGGATGCTCCCCCTGGACAATTAGCCCGTACATTCGTAGGTCGGAAGGCACTCCTGCTGGATACGCTTACTATAATTATCTCCGTTGGTGAAGGTGCTACTCCCAAACACTCACTTCTGGTGGGCCAGAGGGGAATCGGGAAAACGCATCTCCTTTGCTTAATTCATCACTATGTTTCAGGGTACCTTAATCTCCCCAAAGAAATATCGGGCTCATACAGAAATTGGGTATCGGTCCTTCTGGTCGAGGAGGAGTATTCAGCAAGTAACACTCTGGCCAATTTTTTGCTTTATTTGTTGAAAAAACTTAGTGAGATAGACCCGCAGGAAGAGCTGTGGAAACTACCCGAGGATATTATAGACCAATCCGATAGAGCAATTCAGGACTGTTGTTTTGAACACATTGAGGAATTCTCTAAAAAAAACGGCAAGAAGATTCTTATCTTAATCGATAACCTCCAGAAGATCTTTGCCCAGTTCACAATTGAAAATCAACTTGGTCTGCGTGCTCTCCTTACTGGGCAATCTGCGATTCTCCTAATATGCACGGCTCAGGAAGTATTTAAGCAGGTTATAGACCACAGGGCTCCCTTCTTTGAGTATTTCGAAATCAACTTCATTCCTGAACTCTCTGCAGCTGAGATGCTACTGATGTTGGAGGCCCGCTTCAGGGAGGATGATCTAGAGAGCGAATTCGAGAGACAAAAGGGGAAATTGATTAGGAAGATTCCGGGGATTAGAAAACTTACAGGCGGCAACCCCCGACTCCTGCTCTATCTTTACGATGTCCTGGTCCAGTCAGGAACGATCTTTGACATGGAATTAGCCTTGCGCGATACTATAGATAAAGTAACTGAGTACTTTCGTGGTCGATTGGATTCCCTCCCCGACCAATCTCGAAAAGTCCTCGATACAGTTGCTCAGATGGACGGGCCAGCCACACCCACGGAAATTTCCCGCGCCTCCAGGTTATCTGTCCAGACAGTAAATGCCCAGATTAGGCGATTGAAGCAGTGGGGATATATAGAACCAAGTAAGCTAGAAAGAAAACGTTCCACTCGCTATGACATCACTAATCGTCTTTTTCGCATCTGGCGTCAAAGCGCTACGGTGGCAGGAAGACGAAGATTCAAACTTCTTACCGTATTTCTGAAAATTTTCTACACGCCTGAAGAACTGCAAGAAATGTTCTATCCTCATAAAGACTTACTTATGGCTGAAAAGGTGACTTCTTTAGAAGAATACGCAAGACACATTGAGGATCTCTACTATATCCAGGCAGCAGCAGTAGGTAAACTCCGTTACGAGATTTTTGACACGAGGCTTGAAGCAATAACACGCCTTGGAGATTATACACGGGCGGAGCAAGAAGTCGAGCATTTCCGTGTCGAATCGGCACAAATTGGTGATTCAACTGGTATTGCCACTGCCTACAAAAAGCAGGCAAGAATCCACGTAGTTGAAGAGAAATACGAGGCTGCTTTGAAAGACATCGACGAACTTTTGAAGATGAAGTATTACCAAGAAGCTCTGACAGCTGCTGAAGAAATGCTTAAGAAATCCCCTCAAGAACCAGAAGCCTGGGCTTATAAAGGGCTTGCTGCCAGCAGTCTTAGTGATCATGAAAAAGCATTGGTGAGCTTCCAGAAGGCAAGTGAGTTGAAGCCAGAGGAGGCCAACTATTGGCAGCTCCAAGTCGCAGCATTGATTCATCTCAAACGCTACAAGGAGGTGTTATCCAGTGCTGAGAAGGCAGTGGAACTCAAACCAGATGATGACGATACCTGGTATGTGCGAGGGCTTGCTGCCTTTAATCTCAGTGATCATGAAAAAGCATTAGAGAGCTTCCAGAAGGCAAGTGAGTTGAAGCCAGA
>JAUWZM010000026.1 GCA_030615365.1 Candidatus Aerophobota bacterium
CCTGGAGATTGGAGATTATCTATCAGATAAAGGAAAGTGCGAGGTTGATGAGGCTATGAATGCCTTAAGGGTAATTGATGTGGAGAAAAATCTCAGTATAATAGATACTCTTGTGAAAAATGAGGATACCTTAGAAAAACAACTAATAACCAAAAAATATACTCTGCTCTATTTCACTCCTGAGGAGACAAAAGCTGTGCTGGAAGGGATAATTAGCGAACAGGGGAAAGTAATGATTTTCTCTCCCGAAAAAGTGCAGAATGATAAAGAGAAGGATTATATTTTAATACCTCGAGAAAAGGAAGCCGATCAATTTAATGAAGCTAATCCCGAGGAAGAGGAATCTTCTTCATCTTATTTTTATTCTGAAAGGATAAATGTAGTGCATGTAACAGATGTAGAGAGAAATTTCCCTCGTATTGATAAATTGATAGAGGAATTCAACTCAGCCACCTGGGGATCTGAATTAACTACCCGGACTTTTTATATCAAGGAGGGATCTTTGGGAAGCATAGCGAAAGCTATTGCTGATATAATTGGTGTACCTCCGGAAAAAATTGGAGGGCTACAGACAAGAGAATTTAAATGGATGGAAATGCAGTTAAATACTCCTTCTATTGATGTAGGTAATATAGGAGCAATAGGTAAAAGATAATGAAAAAAATAGGAATTTGGTTGTTAATTTTAATGGTTTTTAATGCAGTTGGAATTTTTGCTCAGCCTTCCATCTGGGTAGACACTTCTACTGGAAGAATCACTGTAAGAGCTACTCGAGAGCAGCTAAAAAGAATAGAGGAATTGATCCCTGAGTTTCCCCTTTATACCAGACAGGTTCAAATTACAGCTAAGATAGTAGAATTAACTGAAGAGGCTACTCAGGAGTTTGGGGCTTCTTTAGAAAGGCTCACTGGTTTAGAAGTGCCAATAGGACCCATAGGTGAGGGAAGTAAGTCGCAGTACACTACTGGAGGAGGGATTGGAGAGCTTGGACTTATCTTTTACCGGACAATTGCACAGGAGAAATTTGAAGCTATATTAAATCTCTTATTGACTCAAGGCAAAGCTAAAATTCTATCCTCTCCCCGGGTAACTACTACGAGTGGAGAAGTAGCCGGGATATATGTTACCACAGAAGTTCCTTATCTTTCTTCAATTACTGAGGATGAAGAAGGTAATATAATTAAGAGTTACAATTATGCTACTGTGGGGGTAATTCTTCAGGTTCTACCTACGATTGTAGGAGAGGATCTCATTCAGCTATCGGTAGTTCCAATTGTGGGAAATTACGAGATTAGTTCAGTGTTTGGAGCTGAACATCCTATCTTTAAACGCCAGACTTCCCCCACCAATGTGACAGTGAGAGACGGGGAATCCATTATTATTGGGGGATTAATTACGGAGGAAAAGGTAGAAAAAATTGTTGGTTTTCCTGTTCTATCTCACTTACCTATCATAGGAAGTCTTTTGAGGAGCACCACTGAGGAAGTAAGAAAAAAAAATCTTCTTATTACCGTAAAGCCTCATATTTTAAGTCCCAGGGAGATAATGGGAAGAGTTAAGAAGATATTTACCTTTAAGTACGCCCTCTCTGCAGAGATATCTGATAAAGTAAGGGGAATTGTATCTGCTGATGGGCTAATCCAGATAAATCCAAAAGAAGCACCTCCCAACTCTATTCTAATAAGGGACAGAGAAGACAAAATGAAAATCATAGAATCTGTTCTTGATCAAATAGGAACTTTTAAAGCCCAGCGAAGACAGCACACTTTTCAGCTTACCTACACCTCAGTAGAGGAAGCTAAAGATTCTCTACAGCCTCTTCTTTCTCCATATGGTTCTATTGAGCTAAGTAAAGATGTTAATAGCTTAACCGTAGAGGATGGTGCCTATCAACTTTCTCAAGTAGGGGAAGCCTTGGACTCTTTGGAAAAACACAATCAGGTTCCCCAAAAAAAAGTTTTTAAACTTACCTATGTCCCTGCAAAAGAGGTAATACCTCTTTTGCAGGGTTTTCTTTCTCCCCAGGGCTCTCTTAAGGTAGAAGGGGAGAATTTGGTAGTGGAGGACAACAACTGGGTAATTGAGGAAATTGGAGAAAGACTAAAAGAGTTAGATGCCCCTAAAGAATAGTTACTATTTATACTATTTAGCCACAGATTTACACAGATAAACATGGATAAGATTAAACACCAGATTGCGAATATTAGAGTTTCTATGAAGTTTATAATGAATTTGGCAACCATTTCCTTTTGTATGATAACAAAAGAGAAATATCAGCGTCTATCTGCGGCTGAATAAATACAAGAGATGAAAAGATGAAGAAATTAGGATTTGGGCTGCCTAAAGGTAGCTTGGAAAAGATGAGTATAGAACTTTTGGAAAGAGCTGGTTATCGAATTGCTCGCAAGGAGAGGTCTTATAGTCTTTCTATCGATGATAAAGAGATTGACCTTTTGTTGATACGTACCCAGGAAATTCCTCTCTATGTGGCTAAGGGAGTTCTGGATGTAGGATTAGCAGGGAACGACTGGGTTCTGGAAAGAAAAGTTGAGATTCACCGGGTAAAGAAACTATCTTATTCCAAGCAAGGTTTAGGTAAGGTTAGGTGGGTTCTCGCTGTCCCCGTTGATTCTAATATAATTAAAGTTGAAGATTTGGAAGGTAAAAGGATAGCTACTGAATTGGTCCAGGTTACCAGGGATTATTTAAAAAAAAGAGGAATTAAAGCTGAAATAGAGTTTTCCTGGGGTGCTACTGAAATTAAACCTCCTCATTTGGTAGATGCTATCGTTGAGCTTACTGAAACGGGAAGGTCTTTGAGAGCTAATAATTTACGTGTAGTAGAAACAGTCTTAGAATCAACTACCTGGTTAATAGCTAATCCTCATAGTTGGGAGGATTCCTGGAAAAGAGAAAAAATTAAAAACTTATCTATACTTCTTGAAGGGGCAATAAATGGTTTGGGGAAAGTGGGATTAAAATTAAATGTTTCTGAGGAGAATTTGCAACAAATTTTTTCTCTTTTGCCTGCTTTAAGGAAACCTACCATTTCCAAACTCAGCACAGAGAGATGGTGGGCAGTAGAGACGGTTTTAGATGAATTTCAGGCTAGAGAACTTATTCCTCTCCTAAAAAAAGCTGGAGCAGAAGGAATTGTGGAATACCCTTTAAATAAGGTAGTTTATTAAAATAGAGGTAACTTTCAGGTTTACCATTTTCACCGCAGAGCACGCGGAGTTCGCAAGAAAATCAGAAAAGAACCAACCACTGAAGACACTGAGTTCACTGAAAATTTGTAAGAACTTAATTTCTCTAAAATTTTTCTTCTTTAGTTTATCTCTGCGCACTCTGCGACCTCCGTGGTGATTAGTTACAAATAGGGGAGTTTTAAATGGTTACTCCAGTAGTTAGTGTGGTAATGGGAAGTAAATCTGACTATCCGGTAATGGAAAGTTGCACAAGGATACTGGATGATTTTTCTATTTTTTACGAGGCGAAGGTTCTCTCAGCTCATCGAATGCCTGAGGCAACTGCGGAGTATGCGAAAAGTCTTGCAAAAAAAGGAATAAAGGTTGTTATCGCTGGAGCCGGTGGTGCGGCTCATCTTGCTGGAATGATTGCTGCCAATACCACCGTTCCTGTAATAGGGGTTCCCATAGCCTCCTCCCCCTTGAGAGGTCTTGATTCTCTTTATTCTACGGTCCAAATGCCCGGGGGAGTTCCTGTAGCCTGCATGGCTATAGGAACTCCAGGTGCTGTTAATGCTGCCATCTTTGCCATTCAGATAATTTCTCTTTCTTCCCCATCTACAAGGAAAAAATTCGAAGATTACAAGTTATATCTGGCAAAGGAGAAAAATAGTGAGAAAAATTAAAATTATTATCTCTGAGCTCGAGAGATATGCAGTTTTAAATGATTCACCTATGGCCGAAGCCTTATGGAGTTCCCTTCCCATTCAAGGTCAGGCTAATAAATGGGGAGATGAAATTTATTTTAGCATTTCGGTAAAAGAGGCACAGGGAGAAAGGAAAAGTGTAGTTGAGGAAGGAGATATTGCTTTTTGGCCTCCAGGAAGGGCTTTCTGTCTCTTTTTTGGTCCTACTCCCACCAGCACTGAAAGGGAAATTAGGCCAGCCAGCGAGGTTATCCTCTTAGGCAAGATAGAGGGTGCTCTCGCAGAATTCAAAAAAATAAAAGATGACGAGACGGTTCAACTACAAAAAGCATCACAGTAAGTGACCATTTAGCCACAGATTCACACAAATTTAAATACAAAGAGATCGCAGATATTGTTCTTAAAAGTTCAATAACACCTCAGCCACTAAGTCACCAAGGCACAAAGAAGTAATATGAATTTATAATCTCGTTAATCTGTTAATGCGTAGAAGCGTAGATGCGTTTTACTTATCAACTCATTCAGGCATTCACACATGAACACATTCACGCATTTATCCTTGGTGTCTTCGTGTCTTTGTGGCGAAATTGTAACGAAAAAGAAATATTAGCGTCCATCTATGGTTGAATAATTACAATATAAAGGAGTAAATTAAAATGGATAGAGATATCAAATGGGTGAAAGCTCGACAGATTTTAGATTCCCGAGGCAATCCTACTTTAGAAGCTGAAGTTGGACTGGAAAGTGGTTTAATAGCTCGAGCATCTGTTCCTTCAGGGGCTTCTACCGGAGAACATGAAGCGGTTGAATTAAGAGATGGAGGAGAGAAGTGGATGGGCAAAGGTGTAATGAAGGCGGTGAAAAATGTTAATGAAATCATTGGACCTGAAGTTGTAGGAGAGGATTGTACTCATCAAGCCAAGATTGATGAGATGATGATTGATATAGATGGCACTCCCAATAAGAATAAATTAGGAGCCAATGCCATCTTAGGAGTCTCTTTGGCTACAGCTAAGGCAGCGGCTGCATTTTCGCAGATGCCTTTATATAAATATCTGGGAGGTGTAGAAGCGAGGATTCTTCCTGTTCCTATGATGAATGTATTAAATGGAGGAAAACACGCTGACAATAATGTAGATTTGCAAGAATTTATGATTATGCCTGTTGGCGCAAAGAGTTTCAGCGAGGGTTTGAGATGGGCTTCGGAGACTTTCCATTCTCTAAAGAAAGTGTTAAGAGGCAAAAATTACAGTACTGCTGTAGGAGATGAAGGAGGATTTGCTCCTGATCTTTCCTCTAATAAACAAGCTTTAGAGCTAATAGTAGAGGCTATAGAAAAGGCTAATTATAGACCTGGAGAAGATATAGCTTTAGCTTTGGACCCAGCAGCCAGTAGTTTTTATGAAGAAGGAAAATATATATTAAAGGCTGAAGAGCAAAAAGAAAGGACAGCTTTAGAGATGGTCGATTTCTACGAGAATCTTCTCTCTAATTTTCCCATAATTTCCATAGAAGACGGATTAGCTGAGGATGATTGGGATGGATGGCAAATTTTTACTCAGAGATTGGGAGGAAAGATTCAAATAGTGGGTGATGACATATTTGTTACCAGTACTCAGAGATTAAAGAAAGGGATAGAGCTGAAGGTAGCCAACTCCATATTAATAAAACTTAATCAAATTGGCACTCTTACCGAGACTTTCGATGCTGTTAGATTAGCCAAAGAAAATGGATACACAGCGGTTGTCTCTCATCGATCAGGAGAAACCGAAGATACCACCATAGCTGATTTAACAGTAGGAATGGGAACAGGACAAATTAAAGCAGGCTCCTGTTCTCGGAGTGAAAGAATTGCTAAATACAATCAACTCCTTCGTATAGAAGAGGATTTAGGAAGACAAGCTATTTATTGGAGTTGGAAGGGATTCGAGAAGTAGATGAACGAAACATATGAAATTAACAAGAGAAGCTAAGGAAACTAACTATGCATACAATTACGTTAATCCCTGGAGATGGAATTGGTCCGGAAATAACTGAGGTTGCTCGTCACTGCGTAGAAGCTACCGGCATCCCTATAAAATGGGATATAGTAAAGGCAGGAGCCTCAGTTATGGAAAAATATGGAACTCCTTTGCCTTCGCCGGTAATTGAATCAATAAAGAAAAACAAAGTTGCCTGGAAAGGCCCCATCACTACTCCTGTAGGAGAAGGGTTTAGGAGCGTAAACGTTAAATTAAGAAAACTACTAAACCTTTATGTTTGTCTTAGACCTTATAAATATTATTTAGGAGTAAAGAGTAAATTTAGTAATGTGGATATTGTAGTAATGCGGGAGAATACTGAAGATTTATATGCTGGGATTGAGTTTGAAGAGGGAAGATCAGAAACAAAAGAGTTCATAGATTTTGTTGAAGAAAAAAAGGGCCTTAAAATTGCGGAAGATTCAGGGATAAGCGTAAAGCCTATTTCTATTTCAGCATCCAGGAGAATAGTTAAGGCAGCTTTTGAATATGCTATAAATAATAACAGGAAAAAGGTGACCGCTGTTCATAAAGCTAACATTATGAAGTTTAGTGATGGTCTTTTTTCCAAAGTTGCTAGAAAAGTAGCTTTAGAATACAAAGGGAGAATAGAATTTGAAGAAAGATTAATTGATAATATGTGTATGCAATTAGTTCAAAAACCCCAGAACTACGATGTCCTGGTATTACCCAATCTTTATGGTGATATTATTTCTGATTTATGCGCTGGTTTAGTGGGGGGACTGGGAGTGGCCCCGGGAGCAAATATTGGAGAGGAATGTGCTATCTTTGAGCCTACTCATGGCAGTGCTCCCAAGTATCAGGGAATGAACAAAGTCAACCCTACTGGAATGATTCTCTCCGGGGTTATGATGCTTGAATGGTTAGGAGAAAAAGAAGCGGCTACCAGACTGGAAAGAGCAGTAGCTACTGTTATTCGTGAGGGCAAAAAACTAACGTATGATTTTAAACCCACCCCTAATGATCTTAGCGCTGTGGGAACAAGAGAAATGGGGGAAGCTATCCTAAAGAAACTCTAATTCAGCCACAGATTCACACAGATGAACACGGATAAGCTTAAACACCAGATTACAAATATTAGAAGTTTTTATGAAGTTTATAATGAATTTGGTAACCTTTAGCCTTTTGCCATTTGTATGATAATAAAAGAAAAATATCAGCGCCTATCCGCGGCTGAATGATTATTTTTTGTTTTTCATACTAAAACTTGCGTTTTTCCATATTTTTACTATAATGATAAAAAGAGGATAGTTAATGAATAATCAACAAAAAGATTTTAAACAGAATTCTAAGAATCCACAACAGATTCCCAGGGGGCCGCTGCGTAATAATAAACTGGGGAAGAACCTTCTTATTTTTGTGATAATCTTTATTGTGATAATATCTCTCTTTAATTTCATTAGAATCGGTTCCACGGTTAGAGAGGAGGAAGTTTCCTATACTACCTTCTTACAGATGGTCGAAAAAGATCAAATTAGCAAGGTAATTATAAGGGGGCAGCTCATCGAAGGGGAAGTTGGCGATAGATATATTGTGAAGGCATTTGCTCCCAATGATCCAGATTTAATTAAGACATTAAGGGAAAATAAGGTAGAAATTGAGGCAAGTCCTGAAACTTCCGGCTGGTGGATTAGTATTATTGGGGGGATACTTCCCATTATAATTTTTGTTGGAATATGGATTTATCTATTTCGTAAAATGCAGATAAGTGGGAATAAGGCTCTTTCTTTTGGTAAAAGCAGAGCTAAGATAGCTTCTCCGCAAAAAATGAGAATTACCTTTGAGGATGTTGCTGGAGCAGAGGAGGCTAAAGAGGAGCTAAAAGAAGTTATCCAGTTCTTAAAAACCCCTCAAAAATTTCAAAAACTGGGAGCTAAGATTCCTAAAGGAGTTTTATTAGTTGGTCCTCCTGGTTGTGGGAAAACACTTTTGGCCAGAGCTGTAGCCGGAGAGGCAGCTGTTCCTTTTTTTAATATAAGTGGATCAGATTTTGTAGAGATGTTTGTAGGGGTAGGAGCTTCCAGAGTAAGGGATCTTTTTGAACAGGGGAGGAGGAACGCTCCCTGTATAATATTTATCGACGAGCTTGATGCAGTAGGCAGGCAAAGATTTGCTGGGATTGGGGGAGGACACGATGAGAAAGAACAGACTTTAAATCAGCTCTTGGTAGAATTAGATGGGTTTAGTCCTCGAGAAGGAATAATAGTAATGGCAGCTACTAATCGTCCTGATGTTTTGGATATGGCTTTGCTTCGCTCTGGTAGATTTGATAGACGCATAACTATTAATACTCCCGACATCAAAGAAAGGGGAAAAATATTACTATTGCATATGAAAAACAAACCTATTTCCTCGGAGGTGGATGTGAAGGTCTTAGCTCGGAGAACTCCTGGATTTGTAGGAGCTGATTTAGAAAATTTAGTTAATGAAGCTTGTCTTTTAGCAGCTCGACGAAACAAAAATACGGTTGATATGTTAGAGTTAGAAGAGTCTATAGAAAGGGTAATAGCTGGACCAGAAAAAAAATCCAGAGTAATGCGGAAAAAGGAAAAAATAATTGTTGCGTATCATGAGAGTGGTCACGCCCTGGTAGGAAACTACCTTCCCTTAGCCGACCCCATTCATAAAATTTCTGTTATACCTCGAGGCTCAAATGCTCTGGGATACACTCTCCAGCTTCCCTTGGAGGATAGGTATTTAGCTACCAAATCAGAATTAATGGATGAGCTAGCGGTTCTTCTGGCAGGAAGAGCCAGCGAGAGACTTGCTCTTAACGAAATAAGCACAGGAGCTCAAAATGATCTGGTCCGAAGCACTCATATTGCAAGGAAAATGGTTTGTGAGTATGGAATGAGTGAAAAATTAGGACCGATTACCCTTGGAACAGGGGTTGATGAAGTTTTTCTTGGTCGGGACCTATTAAAAGAGAAAAATTACTCCGATGAATTGGCTTACGAGGTGGATAAGGAGATCAATCGAATAATTAAAGAGGCTTACCGGAGAGCTTTTAAGATTTTAGAGGAGAATAAATCCAAACTGATTCAGCTTGCTAAGGAATTGGAAGAAAAAGAAGTTTTAGAAAAAGCGGATATAGAGAGAATTTTGGGTAAAAAAGTTATGGAACAAGTCCATCAGGTGATTTGATTCATAAAGGTTAGACTTTAGCCCTGTTGACTTAGGACTATTATCTATGGTCATATTGGGAATAGACCCTGGGACGGCTACCACAGGGTATGGATTAATCGATACCCTGGATCAACTTCGGGTTTTAGAATATGGGTGTATTCGCACTTCTTCTTCTCGGGAAATGGTAGATCGGTTAAAGATTATTTACGAAAGAGTAAAAGAAATAGTTCGAAGATTTCATCCTGAGGATATAGCAGTTGAACAGGTTTTCTTTAATCGAAACACTCGAACTGCTCTTTCTGTGAGTCAAGCTCGGGGAGTGATTATGCTGGCTGCCTCCTGCAATGGGGCAAAGATTTTCAGTTATACTCCCTTAGAAGTAAAACAAGCTGTAACTGGTTACGGAAGGGCTAAAAAGTGGCAAGTTCAACGTATGGTCAAAAAGCTTCTTAACTTACCTCAAGTGCCTACCTCTAATGATGCTGCCGATGCTATTGCTATAGCTGTTTGTCATCACTACTCCAGAAGAATAAAAAGAGTAATCAACTCTCTTCAATAAGGCAGTAATCTCAAAAATTATCTTCCCGCGGTTAATCTTTCTTGACAAAAGAGGAATTAATCATTATTATATTTCATACAAGTTGGTAATGTCAAAAGTAACATGAAGGAAAACATGAAACCACAGAGTGCACAGAGGGGAGAGAAGATGTAATGTGTAATGTGTAAATGGTAAAAACTTCATCACTCATTACTTATCACATATTACAGTTATTTGTGTCCTCTGTGGTTAAGTTTTGACAGCACTTACAAGTTTACCGGGAGAGAGAAATGGATTTTAGTTTTTCTGAGGAACAAAGGTCAATTTTGGATTTGGTGGAAGAGGTAAGCGAAAAGGAATTTGCTCCCATTGCTGATGAGGTAGCACGAAAAGGAAAATTCCCCAAACAAAACATTGAAAAATTGGTTAATTTAGATTTATTTGGTGTTACCATTCCTCGAAAATACGGGGGATTGGAGATGGGTTACCTTACCTGGGCCCTGATTGCTGAAAAGATTTCTAAGGCTTGCGCTACCACTGGTTTGATTTTTGGCGCAAATCTTTTGTGCACCTATCCTCTTATAAACTTTGGAAATGAGGATCAGAAAAAGAAGTATCTTCCTTCCTTAGCTAAAGGGAGCTCTATGGGTGCTTTTGCTTTGACTGAGCCCGAGGCAGGATCCGATGCTGGAAATGTCCAGACCACGGCTGAAAGAAAAGAAGATGGCTACATTTTAAATGGGAATAAAATATTTATCACCAATGGAGAAATTGCCGATATTTACATAGTAATTGCCAATCTGAACAGGAAAAGAGGAGCCAGGGGATTAGCTGCTTTTATTGTAGAGAAAGGGACAAAAGGATTTTCTTTTGGTCAACATTTTGAAAAAATGGGATTGGAAGCCCTGCCTAATGTAGAATTAATATTTACCGATTGTGTAGTCCCTAAAACTAATCTTTTGGGGGGAGAAAGGCAAGGCTTTAAAATAGCTATGCGAACCTTTGCTGCGGGGAGGATTGGTGTAGGAATAGGAGCTCTGGGCGTAGCTGAAGCCGCTTTTGAAAAGTCTAAGGAGTACTCCAAACAGAGGGTACAGTTTGGTCGATCTATCTCCAGATTTCAGGCTATTCAGCATACCTTAGCTGATATGGCTACTCAGATAGAATCAGCTCGACTCCTTTTATATAAAGCTGCCTGGTTACTGGACCAGGGTAAACCTTTTGAAAAAATTGCCTCCATGGGAAAGTTGTATGCATCAGAGGCGGCAATGAAGATAACCACTAAAGCAGTTCAGATTTTTGGTGGCTATGGTTACACCAAAGATTATCCCGTAGAAAGATATATGCGAGAGGCAAAGTTGTTTGAAATTATTGAAGGAACCTCGGAAATCCAGCGAGGCGTTATTGCTAATTTAATTTTGAAGGGTAGGTAGGAGATGATTTGAATGCACATAATTGTTTGTATTAAGCAGGTTCCTGATACTGAAGAAATTCAAAAAATTAAAATAAATCCTCAAACCAATACCATTATGAGGGAAAACGTTAAAAGCATAATAAACCCCTTTGATGAAAATGCAATTGAGGAGGCTTTAAGGATAAGAGAGAAAGATTCCGCGTTCATTACAGTGATCTCTATGGGTCCTCCTCAGGCCGAGGAAGCCTTAAAGAAGGCTTTGTCTATGGGGGTAGACGAGGCTATTATTTTGTCCGATCCATCTTTTGCTGGTTCGGATACCTTGGCAACTTCTTATACTTTAGCCTCGGCTATTAAGAAAATTAAGGATTTTGATTTAATTCTTTTAGGAAAGCAGGCTATTGATGGAGATACTGCTCAGGTTGGACCAGGAATAGCTGAGTGGCTTCAGATACCTCAGGTTACCTATGTGAGAAAAATTCAGGTAGATGGGGGAATGATAAAAGCCGAGAGGATTTTAGAGGATTCCTTTGAGCTCGTAGAGGCTAATTTACCAGTTTTGGTGACGGTAACCAAGGAGATCAATGAGCCTCGTTATCCTTCTCTTAGGGGTTTATTAAAGGCTAAAGCTGCAAAAATTATCCACTGGACATCCCGAGATTTAGAGGTAGATTTGGAAAGGATCGGCTTGGATGGTTCGGCCACTCAAGTAGTTAGAATTTTTACTCCCCAATCTCCTTCTGGTGGAGAGATTCTTACGGGAAGCTCATCTCAAAAGGCTGATAGATTAATTGAGGAGCTAAAAGGCAGGAATCTAATATGAAAAGCGAAATTAAAGTAATAGTGGAAAAGTGCACAGGGTGTGGCGAGTGTATTTCTAAGTGCCCTCTCTCAGCTATTGTATTGGAGAATGATAAGGTAAAGATTCTTTCTAACTGTTCCTTCTGCGAAATTTGTGTAAAGGTTTGCCCTTTTGAAGCTATTGAGATAAAGAGGCAAGAAAAAGTAGTTGATCTGTCTGGATACAGAGGAGTATGGGTATTTGTTGAGCAAAGAGATGGGAAAATTATGCCTATAACACTGGAGCTTTTAAATATAGGAAAAAATCTTGCTGATAAGTTAGGAGTAAAACTTTCCCTTCTTCTTTTGGAAGATGGAGAGAAGAACGTTGAAGAATTAAGAAGGTATCCTTTGGATAGAATTTATTTAATTCAGGATTCTCTTCTCAATTATTACCGGACTAATCTTTATGCTCAAGCTATCGTAGATTTAGTTAAAGAAGAGAAACCAGAGATTATACTTATAGGGGCTACCAGCATAGGGAGAGACCTGGCTCCTCGAGTAGCTACTCGTCTGCGGACAGGACTAACAGCTGACTGCACCTCACTGCAGATAGACAAGGAAAACAGAAATCTAATTCAGATTCGGCCTGCCTTTGGAGGTAATATTATGGCCACTATTATTTCTCCCTATCACCGCCCTCAAATTGCCACCGTAAGGCCGAAGACAATGGAAAAAGCTTTTCCTAAAAATGAAAGAAAAGCTGAAGTTATCTTAATTAGACCCAAGCTTTCTTTAGAGAAAACCATGGTGAGGATTGTTGATCTTATCAGAGAAGAGAGTAAAGTGGAGGACCTTCAGGAGGCTGAAATAATTGTCTCGGGAGGAAGAGGACTGGGGAAGGCAGAAAATTTTTCTCTGATAAGGGAATTAGCTGATTTGATTGGAGGAGCCGTAGGATCCTCACGAGCAGTAGTAGACGCTGGATGGATTCCCTCTTATCATCAAGTAGGCCAAACTGGAAAAACGGTGCAACCCAAGCTTTATATTGCCTGTGGTATCTCAGGGGCTATTCAACATCAAGTGGGAATGAGAACCTCAGAGATAATAGTAGCTATAAATAAAGACCCAGAGGCTCCTATTTTTAGTATAGCTACGTATGGTATAGTGGAGGATCTTCATAGATTCATCCCTCTTTTAATCGATAAACTAAAAGTAACAAGTTCAGGCCACTAAGTCACCAGGGCACAAAGAAGTGATATAAAATTTAAACCTCTATCGGAAAGAGAAGAATCTATTGCTAAAAAAATTAACCACTGAAGACGCAGAATGCGCTAAAAATTTTAAGACCGGGTTTATTTGGTGTCTTCGTGTCTTGGTGGCTGAATAATTAAGCGAACACAATTTTTCTTGACATTCTTCTTTAAAGTTATATTCTTTACAGGGGAAAAGGGGTGAGGAATGAGACTTTCTCGTTATTCAATTTTTACCACTAAAGAAGTTTCTCGAACTGCAGAGCTTACATCCCATCAGTTGATGTTAAAAGCAGGTTTAATTAGAAATGTTTCTTCTGGTATCTATTCCTATCTTCCCCTGGGATATCGGATTTTAAGTAAAATTATTTCTATTGTAAAGGAAGAGATGGACAGAATAGGTGCAGAGCAGATTCTTCTTCCCTTTGTTCAGCCAGCAAGTCTCTGGAAAAGAAGTAATCGATGGGAGGATTATGGAGAAGAGCTACTTCGTTTTCAGGATAGAAAAGGAGGATGGTTTGTTCTCTCGCCTACACATGAGGAACTTATTACTCAGTTGGCCAAGGAATTGATAATTTCTTATAAAAGACTACCAGTGATTCTTTATCAGATTCAGATTAAATTTAGAGATGAAATAAGACCTCGGGGAGGGGTTATTAGATCTAGAGAGTTTTTAATGAAGGATGCGTATAGTTTTTCTCAGAGCGAGAAGGAAATGGAGGAAATTTATCAACAGGTGAGGACTGTGTATGAGCGAATATTTTCGCGTTGTCACTTAAAATGTAAATTGGTAGAGGCAGAAAGTGGTCCCATGGGAGGAGGCATATCTCATGAGTTTATAGCTTTAGCCCCAGCAGGTGAGGATAAGATTGTTGAGTGTAAGAAGTGTGGCTATTTAGCTAAGCTGGAAGTAGCTAATTCTTCTCCTAAGAGTGAAGATGATAAGGAAACTACTACACATCGATGTTGTCGTTGTGGGCATCCCGTAAGTATAAAAAGGGGCATAGAGGTTGGTCATCTTTTTCAATTAGGAAAGCGCTACAGTCATGCCCTGAAGGCTCAGTTTTTAAATAAAGAAGGGAAGGAAGATTACTTCATTATGGGCTGTTATGGAGTTGGGATAAGTAGATTGCCAGCAACAATCATTGAACAAAGCCATGATGAGAATGGAATAATCTGGCCCATAGAGGTTGCTCCCTTTGAAGTAGTGGTAATATCAACCAATGAGAGAACTCTTAGCATATCTGAAGAAATATATCTTAATCTACAAAAAACAGGTCTGGAAGTTTTATTAGACGACCGTGAAACTTCAGCCGGAGTTAAATTTAAAGATTCTGATTTAATAGGTATTCCTTTTAAAGTAATCTTGGGCAATACTTGGTTAAAAGAAAAAAAGGTAGAGATAAAGAACCGTAAAGATAAGGGAATAGAAAGGGTAGTTCCGGATCAAATTTCTAAAAAAATCATGGAGCTTATTGCTTATGCAAAATAGTGATTTACTTTCCCTTTTAGAATCCATTGAAAGAGAAAGAGGAATATCTCGCTCTACTCTTTTAGAAGGGATAAGAGAGGCTTTGATTTCCGCCTTTAAAAAGAGGTATGGACGGGCTCCCCGTGACTTACGAGCTATTCTTGATGAAAAAAAGGGACAGTTTAAGATTTTAGTAAAAAAAGTGATAGTAAAAAAAGTGAAAAACCATGGGGAAGAGATTCTTTTAGAAGAAGCAAAAAAGATGGTAGAATCGGTAGAGCTGGGAGAGGAAATAGAAGTAGAGGTTGACTTAGTTGAATTTAGCAGGATTGCTGCCAGTACTGGCAAATATGTAATGATGCAGCAAATTGTGGAAATGGAAAAGGATCAGCTGTGTCGAGAATTCAAAGAGCGAGAAGGTGAGATAATCAGTGGGACAGTTCGTTATCAAGCAAATCACTTCATTTTAGTTGATCTGGGTAAAGTAGAGGGAATTCTTCTTGAAAAGGAATGCTTATCTAATCGCAGATACAAACAGGGAGAGAGACTTTTAGCTTATATTTTGCGGGTTACACGGGAACCAAAGGGACCTCGGATTGTTCTTTCCCAAACCCATCCTAATTTCTTACGTAGACTTTTTGAAGTAGAAGTTCCTGAGGTTGAAGAGGGAATTGTTCAAATCAAACAGATTAAAAGAGAGCCTGGACGACGAGCTAAGGTAGTAGTAGAATCAAAGGATAAAAAAATAGATCCAGTAGGAGCCTGCGTGGGATTGCGAGGCTCCAGGATAAAAGCTGTTTTGCGAGAAGTAGGATCAGAAAAAATTGATATAATTAAGTATAGTGATAATCAGGCAGAATTTATAAAGAACTCTTTAAAACCAGCCGAGATAAGAGAGGTTAAGATTGATAAGGAAAAAAGAGAGGCGAAAGTAATTGTTTCCGATGATCAACTGAGTTTAGCTATCGGATCTAATGGAGAAAATGTAAAGTTAGCTGCCAAACTAACTAATTGGCAGATAGATATCAGGTCATTGGGACAAATAGAAAAAGAGGCAGATCTTCTTGAAACCCTACCTGGGATAGGTGAAAAAACACTCATCGCTCTTAGAGAAAAAGGGTTCTTAACTTTTAAAGATATAAGAAGAGGTGGGGCAGAGGGGCTATTGAAGGTGGATGGAGTGGGGCCTAAGACAGCTGAGAGGATTTTAGAGAAAGTAAAAGAAATTAGTTCACAGGGAGAAAAATAGTGAGGGTCTACGAGTTGGCAAGAAAATTAAAGACTCCTACCAGGAAACTTTTGGATATTATATCTAAAAGTGGTATGAAGGGAAAGTTAAGTTTAAGCAATCTCTCTTCCGAAGAGATGAAGAGAATAAAAAAGCTTTTGAAGGAAAAGAAACCTTCCCCAAAAGAAAAATTGCCTCTTCGAGATTCTGTAGTAGCCTTTCTGGGACACGTAGATCATGGAAAAACGTCCCTTCTTGATGCTATCAGAAATACTCAGGTAGTTGAGGAAGAATTTGGTGGTATTACTCAGCGAATAGGTGCTTCAGAAATTAATTTTCGGGGAAAGAGAATAGTCTTTATTGATACTCCTGGGCACGAAGCTTTCACTGCTATGAGAGCTCAGGGAGCTCAGATTACAGATATTGCTGTTCTGGTGATTGCTGCTGATGATGGAGTGATGCCTCAAACTAAAGAAGCTATCAACCATGCCCGAGCTGCCAGGGTTCCTATTGTAGTAGCCATAAATAAAATAGACAAAAAGGAAGCTGACCCAGAGAGAGTGAAGCAACAGTTAACTAAATATAATCTTACTCCCGAAGAATGGGGAGGAGAAACCATCTGTGTTTTGGTATCTGCTTTGACCAAGGAAGGAATTAGTGATCTTTTAGAGATGATAATTTTAGAAGCAGAAATGTTGGAATTGAGAGCTGACTACAAAAGAGATTTTAAGGGAGTCGTAATTGAGGGAGAGGTAGATCGGCGCAAAGGTCCTTTCTCTACTATTTTGGTGCAGGAAGGGGTTTTGCATGTGGGAGATGTTTTGGTAGGGAGAGAGATTTGGGGTAGGGTGAGAGCCCTGATAAACTGGCAGGGCGAGAAATCAAAGGAAGCTGGACCTTCTACGCCCGTACAGGTTTTGGGACTTTCTAAAGTGGCTACTCCAGGTCAAGTATTCATAAAAGTTAGAAACGAGAGAACAGCACGCCAGTTAGCAGAAAAGGCTGGTGAAGAAAAGAGAAAGGAGGGTTTGAGAAAAAGAGAAAAATTAACCCTTGAGAGTATCTTTGCTCCCGAAAAAAAGGAGAAATATCTCAATATTATTTTAAAAACCGATACTCAAGGTTCTCTAAGGGCTGTATCTGACACCTTAAAGGGCCTGGAAGAGAAGGACGTAAAGACAAAAATACTCCATCAGGGAGTAGGTGAGGTCAATAAATCTGATGTTCTTTTAGCTTCTATTACTTCCTCGATTATCATTGGTTTTAATGTGGATGTGTATCCTGAAATCAACTTATTGGCCAAAGAAGAAGGAGTGGCGATAAGGAAATATCAAACCATTTATGAGATCATTGATGATGTGAAATTGGCTATACAAGGATTGTTGGAGCCTGTCTATAGAGAAGAGCTTGTTGGCAGGGCGCAGGCAAGAGAGATCTTTAAAGTTCCTAAGATAGGTATAGTAGCAGGTTGTTATGTAATGGAGGGAAAAATTACTCGGGGTAGTAGAACTAAGGTTGTGAGAGACAAAGAGGTGGTAGGAGAGGGCATAATTGTCAGTCTCAAGAGGTTTAATCAAGATGTAAATGAGGTTTCTATGGGGCTGGAATGCGGAATTAATCTGCAAGGCCCGGGTGATGTACAAAAAGGGGATATTATTGAGGTTTACCATCGTCAGCTTGTAGGGTAATGATCGCCATCCTTATCTTAAATATTGTTCTCAAAATAGCGCAAGACCCTCAGATCTACCTAAATTCGTCTTTTAAATTGCACTTGTTTTACACAGTTTCCGGGCTTTACGGCTACAAGCTAATTCCCTCCCACGAAGGAAGGGGAAACTGATAGATGAAATTGAGAGGGTCGTTAATAATTTCCTGATTTTCCTGCGAATTTCCCGTTGAATAATTTTAAATGCACAACTTCATATCACAGCTATAATAGTTTATTCAGTGGGGTGAAAAAAACAATAAATTAAATAGATGCAATTATAAATTCTAAAATGGAGATTCTCTTAAAGAATGGATGGAATTTTGTTAATAGATAAACCTAAGGGAGTAACTTCCCATGATGTAGTGAAGAAGATAAGAGAATGGTTAAAAATTAAAAAGATAGGACATACTGGTACCCTTGATCCACAAGCTACGGGTCTTCTCATTATATGCATAGGTAAGGCAACTAAATTGGCTCCTTTTCTTCAGGATTTGGATAAGTCCTACTGGGGAGAATTAGTATTTGGCATTCTTACTAATAGTTTGGATGGAGAAGGAGAAATACTGGAAGAAAGAGATGTTTCTTTCCTGCAAAAAAATGAAGTAGAAGGTATTTTTAAAAAATTTGTGGGTCAGATAGCTCAGATTCCTCCTATGTTCTCTGCTATCCATTGGGAGGGGGATCGTCTGTATAATTTAGCTAGGAAAGGGATAAAGGTAAAGGTTCCCTCTCGGGAAGTCCAGATTTACTATTTGAGGTTATTAAATTTTTCTTCTGGTAGGAATCCAGTGGCTGAGTTTGAACTGCGCTGTTCCAAGGGTACCTATGTTCGATCTCTGTGTAGGGATATTGGGGAGGCTTGTGGATGTGGGGCTTACCAGAGATCTCTTTGTCGGATGAGAATTGGACCTTTTTCTCTCAAGGAAGCTAAAAAAATGGAGGAAGTAGAAAAAAAAATAAAAGAAGGAAAAATAGATAAGATTTTCTGGGGATTGACTCAATCTTTGCCTCACTTACCCTTACTTAAGGTTAAAAGAGGGGCAGAGAAACTGGTGAAGTGGGGGACCCCTCTTTATCTATCCCACATAGATGAGATACCTTCCACTTTAGAGAAAGGAGATAAGGTTCGTCTGTGCGATCAAGAAGGTAGGCTTTTAGCGGTGGCTACGAGTTTACAGGGGGGAACTCATTTTAGCCAGGAGAAGATGGGATTTAAGTATTTAAGGGTATTAATCTGATGGAAATTAGAAGAGATTTTTCTCCGGGAAAAGAAAGAGTTGTGTTAACTATTGGTTTTTTTGATGGTGTTCACCTTGGCCATCAAAGGATCATTCATGATCTGGTAAAAAAGGCGGAACTGAAAGGAATAAAAAACTGTGTAGTTACTTTTGATCGCCATTCTTCTGAGCTTTTTTCTCATAAATCCGTACCTCTCCTAACCTCTCAAGAAGAGAAAGAGGAAATTATGTCTCAATTGGGGGTAGATTTGGTACAGGTTTTACCGTTTACTTCTCACCTTGCTTCCCTTTCGCCTTATCAGTTCTTGCACAAATTAAAACAAAGTCTTAACTTTGAGCAGATTATCATAGGTGAGGATTTTGTTTTTGGTCAGGGGAGAACGGGAAATGCGAGACTGTTGCATCAAATTGAGAATGATTTTGGATACAAACTCGTTGCTGTTCCTTTTCTTAAACTAAGGGGAGAGAAAATTAGTAGTTCTCTTCTCCGGCAGTGGTTAGGGAAAGGAGAGATAGAGAAGGTTACTCAAGTGATGGGCAGATACCCTACTATTCTGGGGAAAGTAATTGAAGGAGATGGAAGAGGTAAGAGCCTTGGTTATCCTACGGCTAATTTAAAAACCCATCCTCAGAAACTTTTACCCTCCCCCGGAGTGTATGCAGGTAAAGTAAAATTAATAAATATGACTTATCGAGCCCTGATAAACGTGGGAGGTAGGCCAACTTTTAAAGATTTTTCTTTGGGTATTGAGGTCCATATTTTAGATTTTTCTAAGGAGATTTATAGTCAGTCAATGAGGGTAGAACTGATAAGTAGAATCAGAGATATTCAAATCTTTCCTTCCTCTCTTGAGTTGATCAGCAGATTAGAAGAAGATGAGAGAGAAGCAAAGAAAGTAGTGAGAATCGAGTAGTAGGTGAAAACATGAATGCGTTGATGCGTAGATGTGTAAAAATCAAACAAATCAGATCAACCAAATAAACGAGATAAATGTAGCCGCAGGCTTTAGCTTGCGTAATAAGAGCAGTGCAGGTCGTAAAGATTTGCCAAAAGTGAAATAAAGGTGTAATGATCAAGATAAAAGAAACTCCCAGGATTTTTGGGCAAAAGGTTTACCGCTATTCACAAGTAGATTCTACTAATCAAATTGCCTTTTATCTCGCCCAAAGGGGGGAGGCAGAGGGAACGATAGTAGTAGCCGACGAACAGAGCAAAGGAGAGGGAAGAAGAGGTAGCTGGTGGTTTTCTCCCCGAGGAGGATTGTGGCTTTCCCTTGTATTACGCCCCTCTCTTAATTTTTCTCAATTTTCTCTTTTAAACATCTTGGGAGCAGTGGCTGTTGCCGAAACTGTCCAGTCTTTTCTTACTCATCGTCCCGTTTTTATTTACTGGCCCAATGATGTTCTGATAGACAGTAAAAAGGTCGGAGGAGTGATGTGTAGATTCAAAGTGAAAAAGAGTAAGCTAAGCTTTATTATTATGGGAATCGGGGTGAATCTAAATGTAGAAGAGTTTTCTCCTCAACTTAAAAGAGAAGCTACTTCTCTCAGTTTAGAGGAGGGACATTCTATTTCAAGAGATTTATTTTTAGATCTTCTCTTGGGAAAATTGGAAGAATTGTACATTTGTTCTCATAAAAGCTGGTTTCCCATTCTAAAGAAGGCTCGCAATTTTTTCCCTTTGCTGGGAAAGCCGGTCAAGCTTAAGACTTCTCGAGAAGAATGTTTGGGCTACCCTGTTGATATAGATGAGAGCGGAAGATTAATTGTTCGTCTGGAAAGCGGTGTGCAGAGAGTAATTGATGCAGAAACTTCGGTAAAACCCCATTAAATAGTGAACGTCCAAAGAGGTACATAAGATGAATTTAGCTGTAGATATAGGGAACAGCGTGGTAAAGGTTGGTTTATTCAACCAGGAAAGTCTTGTTTTAAGAGGGAGATTTACCACTCATCCCTATAGAGAAGCTGATGAATGGGGCATTTTGTTAGTTAGTTGGATAAGAAGCTACTCTGAGAAACCAAAGATAGACAGGGTAATTATTTCCTCAGTAGCTCAATCCGCCTTGACTTCTTTACGAGAAGCAATAAAGAGATACTTT
The DNA here is from genome assembly GCA_030615365.1 of Candidatus Aerophobota bacterium. Next base: position 20,793 of record JAUWZM010000026.1, read on the forward strand.
AAAATTACCCCCCTTGAGTTAAATTTTAAATTGGCTGGCATTCCCATTCTCTGTGATAATCCAGAGGAGGTGGGAGCAGATAGAATAGCTAATTCTGTGGCAGCAGCGAAGCTATATCAACTTCCAGCAATAGTAGTTGATTTTGGGACTGCTACTGCTTTTGATGTGATATCTTCCAGAGGAGAATACCTGGGCGGAGTTATTGCCCCTGGAATTCAATTAGCAACAAATACTCTCTGGGAAAAAACAGAAAGGCTCTTTCCGGTGGAGTTTAAAAAGCCTCTAAGAGCTATTGGTAAAAATACAGAGGATAATTTAACTTCCGGTATTTTTTATAGCTTTTTGGGGGCCGTCAAGGAAGTATTGGCTAAGATTGAACAGGAAATGGAAGAGAAAGCTACGGTTATAGCCACGGGAGGATGGGGAAAAATACTAAAGGAAGAGTGCTCCCAGATCAATGTAGCAAATCCCACTCTTACACTCCAGGGTTTGAATTTTATCTTAATGCGTCTCTATCTTAGAAAAGTAGAGTAGCGGTTTCCTGAGCCTCTTCCATGTGAATTCTGAGTAATAGGTAAGTGTTACTAAAAAAATGTGAGGTTCCTTGCTCGTCATTGCGAGCAAAGCATGTAGTGGCAGGCATCTTGTCTGTGGAAGTCAAAGCAATCTCATGTAGCTTGCCGATTTATCGGCGCATTAAACCAGCCCAATGAATTGGGCAGCTACAATTGTCAGAGAAAACAAGAATTTTAGAAAAGCTATTACCAAATATTTACTCTGCCAATAAAACATCTGAAAATTTATTACCGGAGAAGAATCTATAATCTCGATTACTTTCCTCTCCCATTCTTGCCAAAACTTCCGTTTCTATCTTTTTTCTCCCAAGAAATCCAAAATCAGCGTTCAATTTTTCAGATTTGATGATGTGAAAATTTGACAACTTTTTTGCATGCTATATAATTATTTTGCAGTATATAATTGGTTACATACTGTTGATTGGGATGCTTTTAATACAGCAATAGAGTGAATGAAAAGGGTTACATGAGAATCACCATTAAAGACATAAGCAGGTTAAGTGGATTTTCGACGGCCACAGTATCGCGAGTTATCAATAACCATCCATCCGTACGTGAGAAAACTCGAGCGAAAATAAAAAAGATTATTAAAAATTATTCCTATAGACCAAGTATTATTGCCAGAAGTTTGACTACCAGGAGAACTGGTATGATAGGACTTATTCTTTCTCATATTACTAATCCTTTTTATACAGAGATAGCAGAAACTATTGCAGATGAAGCAAGAAAGTACAATTACAGTGTGATCTTTTGTAATACCAATGATTCTACTAAAATTCAAAGAGAATATATAAACTTACTGTATGAAAAGCGGGTTGACGGAATGATCTTTGCATCGGTACATCTTTATGATCCGGACGTGATAAAATTGATGATGGAGGGTATGCATGTAGTCTTAGTTAACAGGAGATTAGAGGGGCCAAGAGTAGATTCTGTGACTGTGGATAATGTAAAAGGCGCTTATTTAGTCGTAGAACATTTGATTGAGCATGGACATGAGAAAATAGGAATAATAAGAGGAGTTTCAGAATATTCAACTGATGTTGATAGATTTGAGGGTTATCAAAGGGCATTGCAAAACTACCGCTTAGATATGAAGGATACTTTTATAAAATGGGGGAATTTTGAGAGAAAGGGAGGATACTCTGCTCTCAAAGGGATGTTAAAGATGAAGGATAGACCCACGGCTATATTTGCAGCCAGTGATGATATGGCATTAGGAGCCTGGGAGATGATCCTGGAGTCCGGGTTAAAGATACCTGATGACATCGCATTGGTAGGATTCGATGATATTGACCTTGCTTCATTTAAAGGAATAGAGTTAACTACAATATCCCAGAGAAAACGTGAGATGGGGATTAAAGCTGTAAGATTGCTTATGAACAGAATTATGAATAAAGGCAAGAAAGCAGCTCGTCAGATTGCATTAGAGCCTAAACTTGTTATCAGAAAATCTTGTGGCTGTACAATTAACCGAGGGATTACCAGGATTTAGCGTATCTCTGTAATCTCATGTAGCTTGCCGATTTATCGGCGAATTAAAACCGCCCAATGAATTGGGCAGCTACAATTGTCAGAGAAAACAAGAATTTTAGAAGAGCTAAAGTAATAGTTTAGCTCTTGGGTATAGGAGTTCTCATCGAGTATAAGTTTTTTCTGGAGCCTGCCAAATAAAAGCTAAAATAAAACCAGAAGGAGGTGGGGAATGCAGGTAAGGCCATTAGTTTATCACGATAAAGGAAAGCTTTCTAAAAAGAGAAAAACGTTAAATACTAAAATTTCTCTTCAGGAGCTTTCTAAAGAATTAAACTAAATCTATGAAGGAGTAAAAAATGCGAAAGATTAAAAAGTGTGTGGTGATTTTCCTGGGAAGTGCTCTGTTGATTGGTTTTTTGGCAGGAGCTCTCCAGGCTAAAAAAACGATGAGTTATATGAACTGGTTTTTGACTCTTCAGGACAAGGCAATGACAGAGGCTCAATTAGAGGCTTTTGAGAAGGCAAATCCTGATGTTCAAGTCAAGTGGATTCCCGTTCCTTTTGGGGATTACCAGCCTAAACTTCTTACCATGGTAGCCGGAGGCATAGCACCTGATACTTTTTGGGCATGGCCAATCTTCGCTCCAGAGATTTGGGATAAAAGAGTAATTTATCCTATGAACGAGTTTATTGAAAAAGATCCTACTATAAATTGGGAAGATGTTATGTTTAAGGAAATTCTGGGTGGTAAGTTGTACGATGGAGATATAATAGGCCTTCCATCGGGATGCGCCGCCAGTTGTTACTTTTACAATAAAGATACCTTCCAAGAAGCAGGATTAGCTGATCCTGCTGATCTTTACTACCAGGGAAAATGGGATTGGGATACCTACATGGCTCTTGGTCCGAAGTTGAGTAAGGACATTGATGGAGATGGCAGGATGGATACATTCACCAATGTTGCCAGTTTTTGGTGGAATGTTTTCAATAACACGGGAGCAGATATGTACAATGAGGATGGAACAAAGTGCACTTTGGATTCCCCTGAGACAGTACAGGCTGTTCAGTTCTTGGTTGATGAGATAACTGAGGGATTGGTTCCTCCTCCTCAATTTGAGGCAGCTAAAGTAGGGATGTCCTTTGAGACAGGAAGGGTAGCTATGCGCTCTATTTGGGTGTATTTTATCTTCAGTGAACAGTTCATCAATTTACCCTTTAACTGGGGAGTAGTTATGCCCTGGTTTGGACCAAAGGGTCCAGAGAAAGCTAGTGCAGGAGGAAGCGTGGCTACCTGTATATCAAGAGCCGCTGAAGATAAAGCCTTAGCCTACAACTTCATAAAGTTTTTAATCTCTGAGGAGGCTTTCTTAGCCGAATTGAACACACCAGGTGTGGTAGCTATGCCCTCAAGGTACTCTCAGTTCAAACTTCCTGCATATACAGAGGCCGTAGAGCAGTTGGGTCATGACACAAAGATGATATCTGATATTTGGGAACAGGGAGGTATGAATGGAGGGCCAAGAAATAGCATAGCAGGATTTTTTGGCTGGCAGGTTTGGATAAGAGAGATGGATAATGCCAAGAGAGGAATTAAAACTGTGGAAGAGGCTTGCAAAGACGCTGCCAGAGAGATTCAGGCCAGGATTGATGAGATATTGGAAGAATAATGACTGGACAATCTTAATATTATGACTCCTTGATTGCTGATAATTAAATGTCCTCCCCTGTAATTGTTTTTCTATATTATAGGGGAGGACAAAGGAAATTTTTCTAAAAAGGAATACTCAAAAGTAATTTTTTTATAAAGAAGTTATTGGGGATTTTTAAACAAAATTAAACCAGGTTGAGTCTGAAATAAAAATTGATCTTTATAAAAGATACTTATAATGACCCCACAGCTCATGTTGTGGGGTCATTATATATAGAATGGAAAAATATATCCAGAAGGAGGAGATTTAAATGGATATCCAACAATTAAACGATGCATCATTCGCAGTATACCAGGGAGCACCCTTAGCCTTAAGGTGTGCCTCGGAGAGATTCTCCCTGTATACAGGCATTAGAATAACTGAGAAGCTATATCCGAAAAGAATTAAGGTGCTTTTAACCGAAGAGGAACAACCCGGGATAGGTGATCAGGGCTACAAGATAAAGAGCACTAATAACAAGGAGATCCTTATTACTGCCAATACCACTGAGGGAGCAACCAATGCTCTTTATACTATGATACGAGAGTTAATTGTAAGTGGGGACAAAGACCCCTTTACCCGAGAGTGGGATGTTGAGGAACAGCCTTACTTTAAGAATCGGGGAATGGGTATTGCCATGTATTCAATGTGGGGTTATCGCAATATAGATCCGGAAGGGTGGACATTTGAGGAATGGAAGGAATATATTGACTTTATGCGACTGTTCAATGTCAATCTTATTATTCCCATAGTTTGGCATATGTACAATCCGGATATACCTCACACCCAGAGATTCAAACCACTGTATGAGATGCTAAGAAAAGTGATGCTGTATTCCCAGGGATTAGGAATGAAGTTTCATCTGCACACTGCTTTTAATGCTGTTCCCACATCCTTGTGGTTTCAATACCCTCAGTATCGTGCCCGCCAGGGTATTAATTTCTTTGGTAGTGGCTTTTGCTGGTCCAGGGCCAAGGATTATATCCTTAAATTGCACAGATACATGTTGGATTATTTTAGAGAGATGGATGGTTTGCAACTAATGTTCACTGATGGGGGTGCTATGTCCAACTGCCCGGACTGCCAGGAAAATTATATTAACATAATGCTTGATGCGGTGAAGGAGCATCAAAGACTACTTGATGAGGTTGGCTCCTCAGCAGAGATTATTTTCTGGAATTGGAATGCAGGAAATATCTGGCCTCAAGATAGGGATAGATTATTAAAATCCCTTCCCCCGGGAATCAGCTTTGTGGATATGCCAGCTCATGAGTGGAGAAAATTTGTTATTAATGCAAGTAAGAGGTCAGAGAGTTATTCACAATCCTCGATACGTGAACATGCCCAGGAATTTCTCCGCCGTCCTCTTTGTGAGTCTTTACAAGAAGCGTCTCAGACAGGGTTTAAAGCTACAAATTTATTTTATTTTATGAATCATGAAAGAGGACTGATGAACTTTCCCGCTCCTTTTTTAGAGAAAACCATCAAAGAGGTCACTTTTAGCAAAAATGAGCTTAATCTGGATGGGATTTATGGGTATCGCCATACCCCTCTCACAAGATTTTTCAATGATTATGCTTATTTTCGGCTGATTAGTAATCCTTGTCTAACCATGGATGAATTAACCAGTGAAATGGCAGCTTTTCTATCCCCTCACAAGGAGAATCAAAAGAAATTAAAGGAAGGAATACTGTTCCTGGAAAAGTTCTGGAAAGAGATGAAAGACAAAGATGCTCTCCAGGAATCAGCAAGGTTATTTCAAGAGGTAAAAGAGGAGGAGAAAACTAACAGAAGGCTAAAGTATTTATCCGATGCCATTTCTCTTCTCCCCCACTTTTATGACTTATCCCGGGAAAAACAAGAGGATAAAAAAGAGAAGATAAAGGATGAGATTTTTAATAAGATGAAAGAGATGTATATGTATCAAGGATACACAGTAGATTTTATGTGGCAACCCACAGCAAGACAGTACTTTTATCCTCAATTTGAGAAATGGACTGAACTTCTTACTATGCCTTTTCCCTGGGGACCGGGGGCAGTTGCTTAAAAAGAAGGGAAGCAGTTTATAATAAAGTGAAGTAGGATCACGCAGGGAAGCTATGAGGTAATGCCAAAAATTTTATGGTAAATATGAAAAATTAGATTGCTTCGCTATCGCTCGCAATGACAGGACAAAATACTGATTTGTCATTGTGAACCTGACAAAGCATGTGGTGGCACAGACATCTTGTCTGTGGAAGTCAAAGTAATCTCTTGTAGTTTGCCGATTTATCGGCGCATTAAACCAGCCCAATGAATTGGGCAGCTACAATTGTCAGAGAAAACAAGAATTTTAGAAAAGCTAAACTATTACGTTGATATTTAATGATTTCTCTGTGGTTAAGTTTTGACACTACCAGCTATAAATTAAGGAGACTATAATGTTAGGCGGATATATGGGAAAGTTTTTACGGATTGATTTAACGAAGAAGGAGATAACGCTTAAGAAATTTGATGAGAAAATCCTGAAAAAGTATATTGGAGGAAGCGGTCTGGGAGTAAAGATTCTCTATGATGAGACAGATGAAAATACCGATCCCTTAGGACCTGAAAACGTGCTTATGTTTATGACTGGCCCTTTAACGAATACCTCTATTCCTAATTCGGGCAGGCATAGCGTCATTGCTAAGTCCCCCCTTTCCAATATTTTTGGAGAGGCAAGCGTAGGGGGCACTTGGGGAGCAGCACTGAAAAAGTCGGGTTATGATGGAGTCATAGTTACCGGTAAATCCCCTAAACCAGTGTATATCTGGATAAATGAAGGAGAAGTTGAAATTAGAGATGCTGCTCATCTTTGGGGAAAGGATACCTATGAGCTTGATGGATTAATAAAAGAGGAAACTGATAAAACTGCTTCCGTAGCCTCTATTGGTCAGGCTGGGGAGAGGTTAGTGAGGATTGCCTGTATAATGACTGATGGTAAGGCAGGCAGAGCAGCTGCTCGCTGTGGCTTAGGCTCTGTGATGGGCTCTAAGAATTTAAAGGCAATCGCTGTCAAGGGTTCTCAAAAACCTCAGTATGTCAATCAAACCAAATCAATGAAGCTCGCAAGGGAAATTGCGAAACGAATGAAAGATTCTGCCATATTGAAGGTAGTTGGTCAAGATGGAACAGCCGGAGCGTTGCTTCTTCTGCACGATACCGGTGATACGCCTGTAAAGAACTGGCAGTTAGGAGGCTGGCCCGAAGGAGCAAAAAAACTTGCCGGCCAGGAAATAACCAGGACTATGAAAACAAGAGAATATGCCTGCTCCCATTGTGCAATAAGATGTGGGCAAGAAGTTAAATTTTCTAGAGGTCCTTTTGCTCCGGTAGAGGGAGCAGGACCAGAGTATGAGAGCATAGGAACACTGGGGTTAAATTGCCTGGTAGATAATTTAGAAGCAGTAGTTAAGGCAAATGAGCTGTGTAACAGATACGGGCTGGATACTATAGAAACAGGCAATGCCATTGCTTTTGGCATGGAAGCATATGAGAGAGGGCTCATCACTAAAGAAGATACAGGTATAGAGCTTACCTGGGGCAATCCTTATGCCCTGGTAGAGATGGTTAATCAAATTGGCACCAGAACTGGTATAGGAGAGGTGTTAGGTCAAGGATTAAAGAGAGCAGCAGAGCACATTGGAGGAGAAGCTTCAGAATTTGCCATTCATGTTAAGGGATTAGCTTTTCCTGCTCATGATCCCCGGGCACATTTTGCTCTTGCGGTAGAGTACGCTACTTCACCCATTGGCGCTGCTCATGTTCAGTCGGCATCTCATGATTGGGAGGGACCTGGCTTGGGAGGGATATATACCCCTGAAATAGGATATACCAAACCATTACCTCGATTTGATGTAGAGGGCAAGGGAATACTGAACTCCCGCCTATACCCTTTGTTTGCTATGTATAATTCTCTTGTTTTATGCACTTTTCCCCTGTTTGCCGGTGTAAGTTTCACCCATTTAGCGAAATGGTTAAGTTATACTACCGGATGGGACATAAGTGTAGATGAGTTTTTACAGACCGGCAAGCGTATATTTACCTTAAAAAGACTGTACGGTGTTCGCTGTGGGATTAGCAGAAAAGATGATATCTTACCCCCTCGTATTTTAACTTTAGCGGCCAAAGATGGACCCAGAAAGGGTAAGATTCCTCCTTTAAATCTTATGCTCAGTGAGTTCTATGAATATGAGGGATGGGATGAATTTGGTATTCCTTTACCCAGGATAATTGCTGCTTTGGATTTAGAGGAAGAGGCAAAAAAAATAGAATATTACAACAGGTAAAATAAGTAAAGTGTATAGTTCAGGCTTAGCTCTTCGATAAGGAAGAACGGAAATTATTTTGACTACGGGAGGCGTAAGATGGCAGTTTTGGAAGAACCATTAAAAGAAATGATAGTGTTGAAAAACTACGTTGATGGAGAATGGGTTGAATCAAGAGGTGAGCTTCACGATATCACCAATCCAGCCACGTGCAGAACCATAGCTAAGGTTCCCTATTCAACCCAGGAGGAAGTGAATAAAGTTGTGAAAAAGGCCAAGGAGGCGTTTCCTGAATGGAGAAGGACTACTCCCCTTGCCAGGACAAGGTGTCTTTTCCGATTGAAAGAGCTTTTGGAAGAAAACTTTGAAGAGATGAGTAGAATCCAGACAATGGAACATGGGAAAACCATTGACGAGTCACGAGGCGAAACGAGGAGAGGGATTGAAAATATAGAAGTTGCTACCGGCATACCCTCGTTAATGATGGGGTATAGTTTAGAAGATATTGCCAGAGGTATAGATGAGTATCTCATTCGACAGCCCTTAGGGGTTTTTTGCTGCATTGCTCCTTTTAACTTTCCTTTTATGGTTCCACTTTGGTTTGCGCCATATGCCGTTGCTACCGGAAATTGTATTATTATAAAACCATCGCCTCGAGATCCTATCAGTCAGGTAAAACTTGCTGAGTTAGCAGATGAAGCTGGATTTCCATCAGGAATTTGGAATGTACTGCACGGAGGAGAGGAGGTTGCATCAACTCTATTAGAGCATCCAGATATTAAAGGAGTAACCTTTGTTGGCTCTACTAAAGTAGGAAGAGAAATTTACAAAAAGTGCGGCGAGACAGGCAAAAGAGTCATTGCTCAAGGAGGTGCAAAAAATTTTATGGTGATAATGCCTGATGCCGATTTAGAAAAGACTATACCTGCCTTGATGACATCTTTTTATGGTAATACAGGTCAGCGCTGTTTGTCAGGAGCTAATGCCGTGGTTGTTGGCAAGGATGATGCTTTTTACAAGAGGTTTGTAGAGGCATTTGTCGATATGGCATCCAGGATAAAAGTTGGCTACGGTTTTGACGATTCAGTTCAAATGGGACCTCTTCAATCAAAAAAAGCAAAGGAGAGAGTTTTGGGATTTATAGAAAAAGGCATCAATGAGGGAGCAAGAATTATACTTGATGGAAGAGAAGTGAAAATTACAGGAAATTATCCTCATGCCTGCTTTCTTAATCCAACTGTTTTTGAGAATGTGACAGGGGATATGACCATTGCCAGGGAGGAGATTTTTGGTCCTGTAGCGAGTATCATGAGAGCCAAGGATTTCGATACGGCAATTGAAATGATTCACGCCAATCGTTATGGAAATGCAGCGTCTATTTTTACTTCCAGTGGTAAGTGGGCCAGGGAGTTTCAGTACAGGGTTGCCTGTGGTAATGTAGGTGTTAATATTGGAATAGCTGCTCCTATGGCCTTTTTCCCTTTCAGTGGTATGAAGGATTCATTTTTTGGCGTATTGCATGGACAGGGCAGAGAAACCGTTCGCTTTTTTACTGAAAGTAAAGTTGTAATTCAAAGGTGGTGGTAATGGAGTTAACAACATCGTCAGCAGTCATTAACTTTGCTGAGAGACTGGAGGATAATTCAGCGAAGTTCTATAAAGATTTGGCTGAAAGATATACGGAAAGCAGAGAAATTTTTTTAACCCTGGTTCAAAAAAATAAAAAGAATAGGATAATGGTAAAAAGGGTTTATAATGAGGTTGTGAGTGATGCACTTGAGACGGGTTTTTCCTTTGAAGGTTTAAATATGAATGACTACGTCATTGAAATTACTGTGGCTGAAAATGCAAGCTACGCTGATGCGTTGCAAAAAGCTGTGGAAATGGAGGGAAAACTCCAGAAATTTTATTTAGACGCGGCTGAAAAATCAAAGTCATTCTTAGCTGACATACCACAGATTTTTGAGAAAATAGCTAAAAAAAGAAATGAACGTAAATTGAAGTTAAAATCACTTTTGCAGGAGACAGGTCTATGACTTACCATTCTGAAAATCTAATTAACGAGTTAAATGATACGGCCAGGCAACTTCGTTTAGATGCTCTGGAAATGATCTACAGAAGAGGAGCGGGGCATCCAGGTGGCTCCTTATCTATAGCAGAGATTATGGCTGCCCTTTTCTTTCACCATCTGCATATTGATTCTCATCGCCCTGATTGGCCAGAGCGCGATCGTTTTATCTTAAGCAAAGGACATGCCTCTGCAACCTTGTATACTGCTCTTGCCCGTCGTGGTTACTTTCCAATAGAGGAACTCACAACCTGGGGGCATCTCAATTCTCGAATACAGGGGCATCCTGATAGGTTAAAAACCCCTGGCGTGGAGATGACCACAGGTTTTTTAGGGCATGGGTTGGCTATTGGTGCTGGATTATGTTTGGCTGCTCGCCTAAAAAAGATGAACTATCATACCTATGTGTTGTTAGGTGATGGGGAATGTCAGTCTGGTATCCTCTGGGAAGGAGCGCTGACTGCTGGTAAATACAAGTGTTCCAATTTAACTGCAATTGTTGATTATAATGATGTTCAACTGGATGGTCCGGTGCATGAGATTATGCCCTTAGAGTCTCTGGTGGAAAAATGGAAATCTTTTAATTTTACCACCATAGAGATTAATGGTCACAATATGAGAGAGGTTTTGGATTCATTGGATATGACCTCAGAGATTCATGATGGGCCAACAGTTATTATTGCCCACACGACAAAAGGTAAGGGGGTATCTTTTATGGAAAACAAAGCTTTTTGGCATGGTTGTGTGCCGGATGATACGCAATACGCTAAGGCGAGGGCTGAGTTAAAAGGAGGAATACGCCAATGAGAAACGCATCATTTCGTCAGGCGTTTGGTGAGACACTGGTTGAGTGCGGTTCTAAAAATTCTAATATAGTGGTTTTAGTAGCCGATGTTTCCTCTTCAGTAATGACCAATTACTTTGAGAAAAGATTTCCTGAGCGTTTTTTTAATCTTGGAATTCAGGAGGCTGGAATGGTTGACACTGCTGTTGGTTTTGCCCTTGCCGGAATGATTCCCTTTGCGAACACATTTGCTGGACTTTTCTTGCGAACAGTGGAACAGATTAGAACTTGTGTAGCCTATGCCAGGACAAATGTGAAGTTAATTGGAGGATATGCTGGAGTATCAGATTTCAAAGATGGTCCAACCCACCATGCCATTATGGATATTGCTGTTATGCGAGCAATGCCTGATTTAACAGTAGTAGGCCCGGCTGATGCCACTGAGGTAAGAAAAATTTTGCCTCTGGTGGCTGAATACGATGGGCCAGTTTATATGCGTATCAGTAGAGCTGACACACCAGTTGTATTTGATGAAACACATAAGGTAAAAATTGGAAAGGGAGTACTGGTTCAGGATGGCAGTGACGTGACTTTAGTTGGCAATGGAGTAATGGTATTCCGTTGTCTTGAAGCAGCAAAGATTTTATCTAAAGAGAGAATAAGCACCAGGGTGATAAATATGCACACCATAAAACCATTAGATATTTCCCTGGTGAGAAAGGCAGCAGAAGAGACAGGAGCTATTGTCAGTGCCGAAGAACATTCTATTATTGGTGGATTGGGAACAGCTATAGCAGAAACACTAAGCGATTCTTGCCCGGTGCCTCTGGAACGGGTAGGTATTGCTGATAGGTTTACAGAGACTGCCCTTGATGTTGAATCTCTCCTGGATGCTTATGGCATGTCAGTGAAAGATATTGTGAGGGCAGCCAAGCGCTCTTTAAAACGGAAAAAATAGGGACAGGAGTGGTGGAAAGACCTTTATTAAAGATAGACTGTGACATAATTTTTTGTCTGTTCCGTGTTTATGTTCTTGATACTCAGGTTCCTTAAGGCAAGACTATAGATAGAGAACTCTGAAAAAAGCCTGAGACTGCTCTTTGCTCGGTGCTTTCCAATGTTGCGGTTAAGTTCTACTCTTATCTTTATGCTGTGGCTCTTATGGGCGATGTCTCAGGTTACAAGATAACTAAGAGTTTGAACGCATAGACCCGCCTTGATCGCCGCTGCCTTATGGAAACACCT
>JAUWZM010000086.1 GCA_030615365.1 Candidatus Aerophobota bacterium
GAATTTTCTAAACTTTTCAGGCTATATCCATGGTGGGCTAATCTTTTCTCTGGCAGATCAGGCTTTTGCTGTGGCATCTAATTCAGGAGGGGTGACCTCTCTTGCTCTTCAAATGAATATAAATTATGTGAGACCACCCTCGGTGGGAGATATTCTTATAGCTGAGGCGAAAGAGGAATATCTCACCTCCAGAATTGGACTTTATCAGATAAAAGTAGAAAATTCTTCTCATCAGCTTATAGCCCGGGCCCAGGGTATAGTGTACAGAAAACATAATGTCCAGATCCTGTCAAGTCATTTAAGAATTAAAGGAGAACTTGAGAGACATTTATAATGAACTTATTAGCGATAATATTCCTTGTGTTCGTAAAGTTGCCAAACTGGAAGTCGCACGAAGAGAAGGGATTTAATTAGGGAATTGGAAAGGATGGTGTATATTAGTCCACGATAAAATTTTTCTTTCTTTATATCTTTCATCTTTTTTTAGGGATCAAAGATAACCCACCTAATTTCTGAATAGCTTTGTTTAAAACTTTAATACAATAATTTGGATTATTCATTATCTTTTTTCCCTCAAATCGAAGGATAGTCCAGCCATGTCCTCTCAGATAAAGGTCGCGTTTCCTATCTTTAATTTTCTGGGAGGGTAGGTGATGCCACTTTTCGTTATCGCATTCCACATCTATTTTACCCTTCCCACAAAAAATAGCAAAATCCAGCCGATAACGGCAACGTCCATTCTCCATGAGTAAGTATTCGTTAAATGCCTTAATCTTGTTTCTTTTCAAAAGTTTTTCCATAATCACTTCGAGGGGTTTTATATCGAATAATTCACTGATTTCCCTGGATTTAAACAATTTTGTAAGGGTGGTAAAGCCAAAATTTATCCTTCTTCGGCTCTTGTTCCTGATTTTTTGAGGGAGTTTCTTAAGGGAACCTAAGTGAAGTTTATAATAAATCTGGCCCGCTCTGGGATGATTTCTTTCCTCCGGGAGAAGCTTTGCTCGAGAAATAAGCGAAGAACGCTTTATGGAGGCATAATAGTTTATAGATTTACCTTCTTTGCCAAAAGTGCGAGTTTGATAAAGGGCCAGAAAATTCGCTTTTCTCTTAGGGGCATATTTAACCGGTATCCTGCACCAATGTTTATTTAAAGCTATTTCTAAATCCTTTCTTCGATTAACCACTCCCACTAAGACCAAATCCTGATTATCTGGCATTTAAATTTCTCAACAAATATACATAATCATTAGAGCAAGGTTTTCTTTACAGTTTGTTGTAAGTCTGATACTGGAATGTACCATCATAGATGATCCAGAAGTAATTCCTTCAACCCTAACTCTTTCAAGACCCAGTCTATACTAATTTTGATCCCTTTATCTTCCGCAAGTGTCTCCATGCTATTGATGTGCCCTTTCATCAGCTCAATTAACCTTTCGTGGTAATCATCTCTTTCAGCAGCTTCTCTGGGAGTTAATCCATCCAGGGCAGAGATTTTCTCATCCAGGAAAGTCGTATAGTGGTGCTTGTAAAATCGTTCCATAACCTCCTGCTTAATCTCAGGGGGTATATCCTCCTCATCTTCCTTAAACTCTTGTTCTTCTATCTCCTCTTCCTGCTTTATCTTCTCTTTCATGAAGATATTGCGGTCAATGATTTCCTCTCTAACGAATTCTACAAGATTCCCGAAATATTCCTCAATCATCTTGAGACAGAAGTTATGTTTGGCTCGGCCAAAGGTATGAATATCAAGGTAGTCATCACCAAGGGTCAATCTCCCCAAGTTGCCTACTATACCTTCAGGGTCATTATCACTTCTGATGGCTGCACGATGCATCTCCTCAAACTTCTTGGATCTACCTAACCTGCGCCAGGTAAAGATTTCTGCTTTGGCATCTTTATCTTCCTCCTCAAATTTGAAGTCAGGTAATTTTTCAATGATTTCTCGTATACGTTCTTTTGAACCTACTATTCTAAATCTAGCCCCGCATTCCTTAAAATCAAGGTTCTCCAGCATGATATCCCTGCGTTGTTTCATGATCTCCTCAAGGAGACCCTTAGATATCATCATCTCATGGGCAAGGAGGGTACTTAGGGTAGCTTTAGGATATTTCCTTCTAAAAATCTTAAGGCGCTTGGTGAGGACATCCAAATAGCAATCTTTTACATCGCGGGGGATAATTAGTCCTCCCATCATAGGTTTGCTAAAATGGGGCATATGGAAGATCCACGATTGAAATAAAGAGTATCTTTTCATATTATGAGCTAAGGTGTAGTCAAATATAGTAAATTCCAGGTCTTTTAAAATATCCCTGCACAGAATAGTCTTTTCATCTACAATCCGCTGGGCTTCGATGATAGTCGGATAGGCATTTTTGTAGTATTTGAAGAGGGTCCTTTCATCGTTGTTGAAATCCTTTTAATCCTTCATCCTCAAGGAGGTCTATGAGATTTTTTTCCTGCTCATCCCTGTAAACAAAGATCATATAATGGATGAAATCACCCCATTGAACCTTCAGGCTATCTGAGTCTTTAGTAGAGGAGGAATACTCACGGAATCTTTCCTCTATGGATTCTATCACCTCTTCACTATAATGCCTGAACACCTCACCCTGCACTTTCTTAATAAACCTCTCCTCAAGATTCAGGTAGGCTTGGTAATTGCTACCCAATGGATTTACCTGGCATTCAGCAGGACATAATATATTTTTATTTCTATTCATCCCACAACAGAGATTGCAGATAGGAGCATCTCTTGCCAAGCATATTCGGCGAGCTTTTTTACCACATAAAATACAAATGTTATTTCCTCTGTTCATTTCTTTTCTTCCCAGAAAAAAATAGCAAAACATCACCTTCGATGTTAACTACTGTGGAGGAAGCTTTTGGCACAGTATATGTCACTGAACCCTGAGTTTCAACTCACCGGCATCCAGGTTAGCTGGAAGTGGTGCTAATGCCATCACATAACTTTGCAACAATCTCCAATTTTTTCTATATCCATTTGTTAATATTTTACTCTATCATCAAAGAAAAGTCAAAAAATTTTGATACTGAGTAAAGTTATATAAGTTATCTTTCTAAATTATAATAAAGCGTATAACCAAAGAGTCTTCCTTGGACGTCTCTAGCAGAAGTGAAATCCTCCATTAAAATAAGCTTATGGAACCTTTTATCAAGTTCGGATAGGGGAAGATTTTCAAATGCATACTTCGTGCAAAACCAAGACTGAAAGAACTGAAACCACTTCCCTATCTTCCCTGTGGCTCTGGTATTTCCTGGGAAGTGGATTAAGAGTATAGAGCCTATTTTTAAAAGGACATGCTTTATCTAAAGTTATAACCTCATCTGGAGTGACTATCACTGTCTGATACATAGATGGCTTTCTGGGGCTGAGGTTGCTATCGCGGTCAGTATAGGTCGTTTCAAAGACACCGTATTTTTCCACTGCCTCCCTTAGAAATCTTGACACGACCAGATTTCGGTATATAATACCTACAATATGAATCCTACATCTCAAATAAAGCTGGAAAGAGAAGATAAAAGAATTAAATTAACCCTTCCTTACAATCCTACCTATATCAAAAAAATCAAAACTATCCCTGGTTATTACTGGCACCCTGATAAAAAATATTGGAGTTTTCCCTACTCAAAAAATATTCTGAAGAGGGTTTTGTCCATTTTTAGAGATGAAAATATTCATTTGGATTCTACATTACAAAGGTTGACAGAAGAAACGGGGAAAAATAAAAATTTCGAAGTTTTAAGAAGAGAACTTGTTTTTAGAAAATATAGCCCAAAGACAATAAAAGCATATCTTTATTATAATAGAGATATGCTTAAGCTTACAAACAAAAGCCCTTTCGATGTTAAAGATTCTGATATAAAAGATTACCTTCTCTATCTGGTGGAGAAAAAGAAAGTTGCAACCCCTACCCTGAACAGAGCCATTAATGCTCTGAAGTTTTATTATGGAACGATACTTAAACGCAAGTTTCTTTATGAAATTAAAAGACCTCGAAAGGATAAAAGACTTCCTGTTGTTTTAAGCCAGCAAGAAATCGCAAAAATCTTATTATCAATTAATAATGTAAAGCATAAAGCAATCTTGATGTTAATTTACATTAAGGGAGCTAAGGGTGGAAGGGACAGATATACAATGCTTTCCAATAGAGCATTGCAGACACTAAGGGAATACTGGAAAGAATATAGACCCAAAAAATGGTTGTTCTCAGGCCAGGATAAAGAAAGACATATAACAACACGAACTGTTGGGAAGATATTTTCAAATGTTTGCAGGACAGTAAAAATACTAAAACCAGTGTCAGTTCACAGTCTTAGACATAGTTTTGCAACACATCTCCTTGAAAGCGGAACAGATCTGCGCTATATTCAGGAGATTTTAGGGCATAAGAGCAGTAAGACCACCGAAATTTATACCCATGTTAGCAATAAAGATATAGGCAAAATTAAGAGTCCATTGGATAACTTAAATGTAAAATCAGAAAAGGGGTGAAGTAGTGTTCAGCCAAAGGTGGTATATCCGAACCTGGTTCATATATACTGCCAAATTGGAAGGATATCCGAAATTAGTTCGGATATAAACAAGTTAAGCAAAATGTCGCTTCGCTTCATTTTGCTTAACGGGACTCGGGCTTACGCCCTCAGTTAGGCTCGTGGCGAAGCGCCACTTCGCCTAACTTCGGGTTTGCGGCATTGCTAAACGCAACTCGCAAATTGCTTCGCAACTTCGCAAACCCGAGTCCCGTTATATGACATCGTAAAGAAAGTCAGCCATAGAAGGAAAAATGGTCATAGAGGTGAGATTTAGATGATTAGTATCCAAGAAGAGTTTATCTCATCGTTAGAAAAAATTGGAAAAGAAAAAGGCTTTCGCTGTCAAGGATATGAAAGTAGAATACGAAGGACCAGCAATATAATCGAGTTGGATGGATATTTTAATTGTTTGCTCTATTTTAAAATCCGCTCCGAAGAGCCCTATCGCTGGGGAGTAACACACAGTAGAATTAAGGAGATGCAAGCATCCGGTAAAGAATGGTTCATAGTCCTCTTGTTTGAAACATTTGAGAAAGGATACCTTTTGTCAGCTCAGGATGTAGAACGTTATATAACCGAAGGTCTTTGGCCAATGGGAAGAGGGAAGAATAGAAATGAATATAAAATTAGCCCAGGAAAAACTCTGCAATATAATCATCCATTTCATAGATTTGAGAATTTTATTAATTCCCTCGCAAATATACTAATCGATGAGAGGCCTCTACAGAAGATTTCTGACATAGGGGATAAAGAATATCCACCCAACAAGATCACTACTACAATCATTAGGCGTATTCGTGATACTGCATTATCTAAAAAGATTAAAGAAGAGCGCAATTATCAGTGTCAGATATGTGGCACTACCTTGAGTATAAAAGGGAAAGGATATGCAGAAACGCATCATGTGAAACCACTAAGCCGAGATGGAGTTGACAAAGAGGATAATATGTTGGTTTTGTGTCCTAATTGCCATGTGTTATTCGACTATGGCGAGATTGCTATTTCTCCAGAAGATTGTAAGAGTGTAATCAACCATGGGGGAAAGGCCATCGGTACTTTAAAACCGCCTTTACCGAAAAAGGAATACGTGAAATATCATTATAATAACCTCTATAAAAGCATAAAAGAGGCTGACTTTCCATGAGAGACACCAATAATACGACGTCGCATAACAGCGGACATACGGCTCCGCTCCGCCCAAATTCGGCAAAGCCGAACTTCGTATGTCCGCAGAACGTTATACGCAATTGGCTTCGGGACACAAAAGATAAGATATCCTGGCTCGGTAATAAAAAACGAGGTGATAAACAATGACGTCCAGCATAACTCGTGCAATCGGATATTGGTTTAAAGTTCCTTTAAGGCCAAGAGAAGTAGTAGAAGAGTTTCAATCGGACCCTCACAAAGTGATTGTAAGCTTCTGGATTGTCTTCTTGTTTAGTGTGCTTTACTCTATAACCGCTTTTCTTCTTTACATTTTTCATCATCTACCTGCATTCCCACCATGGATACCCATTGATGTTGAAGTATATTACCTATATCAGACATTCTGGACTGTTCCATGGGGATTAGCTACATGGATAATGATTTCAGGAATCTGTCATTTACTATCAATTGCAGGTAAAAAAGACGTTTCTAAATACAAATTTGAAGATGCTTTGGCAGTTTGCAGTGTAGGATTCGTGATTCCATGGACTTTTTTCACGTGGATTCCTGAAACATTCATTGTACCGTTCTTCGGTGTATTTTGGCCTTTATGGATAGAACTATTGCGAGTAATGATTTTTCCAACGATATGGCAGACATTATTGATTGCTATAGGTCTAAGACAAACTCATAATGTTGGATGGATAAAAGGTGTAGGTATAGGAATGCTAACAGTAATTACATTTTTTATGATGTTTGCGGCCTTTATACGATAAAGCGTCCCTTCGCCGACTACGCTCACTTCTTTCGCTGCGTATAACAGAGCGTATCTGGTTTCGTGCCTTCGGCACTTCGCCTAAATCCAGCTTTACGGCTGGACTTCAAATACGCTCGAAACGTTATACGCCATTGCTCGGTAGAAAGGAGGAATTATGAATAGAACAAATATTAACCAAACATGTCCATTATGCGGAAAAGACAAGCATATGGGGAAGAGAGCAAAGCTACTTTATGGCCATCTGGTTTGCAAAAAGTGCTACTATGCCTTTGCAAATCGAAGGCAATTTGCCTTTGCCGTGGACATCATTCTATGGAGTGTTTGTCTCTATATAGTTTTAAGACTATCAGGGCTATCTAGTGGTGCGATTCAAGGTTTAGCATTCCTTCTATTCCCGATTTTCTGTCTGAAGGATGGATTCCCAGGTTCTTCTCTTGGTAAGGCAATGCTGGGGGTTCAGGTTGTAGATAAGACAACTGGCCAACTTAGCGGATTCAGAGCATCTCTTATAAGAAATTTCCCGCTCATCATTCCATTCGTGCCTTTAATAGTTGCTTTTCAGCTGTGCAAAGGAAATAGGATTGGTGACGGTTGGGCAAACACTCGTGTAATCTGGAAGAAATATAAGGACAAGAAACCGTTTACAATTGGCAACGTCGGCTAACACGGTGTAAAAGACTCTGCTTCACTCCGTCCAAATTCGGCTTCGCCGAGCTTCTTTTACACCGGGAACGTTATCCGAAATTACGGGCAATAATAGAGAAAAGAAACCATGAGGTTATCAGATGGAAATTCAGATCGATCCTCATACACTTGAACGAGCAGAGGAGCGAGGCACTAACGAAGATGAAATCAAAGATGTGATCAATACAGGGTTCCCTATCCCAGCCAAATATGGGAGAATAGGAAAAGCGAAGATTTATGAATTCAAGCAAAACCGTCTTAATAAACATTATGAAGAAAAACGGGTTGAGGTATTTTATGCTATTGAAAGGAATAAAATTATAACAGTTACCGTATATGTTTTTTATGGCAAGTGGGAGGTGTAAAATGCACTTAGTCTACAATGATAAAACAGATCTCCTTTACATCAGGCTTGATGACAGAAAGCAAGATGTAATCAATAGGCGGGTTACAGAAGACATTGTTCTGGATATTGGGGAAAACGACAGAATAATTGGGATTGAAATTGTGGATGCCTCAAAGCATGTAACCCTTGATAGACTTTTGCCTGTTAAATATGAAATAGCAAGGGGATAGAGATTGCCCGTAACTTCGTCTAACACAGCATATACACTACGGGCTAACGCCCTCGCCTTTCGGGACATTGCCTTCAGCAACTTCGGATATGCTGGGAACATTAGAGCAAAATCTTTATTAAATATTAAGTAACAGTTCAAGCCACTAAGTCACCAAGGCACAGAAGTAAAATGTGATATGTAATGTGTGAGGGGTAAAAAAACCTCTTTACTTATTATCGTCAATTGAGTCCTTTGCGGAGGCTGTGATAAATATGAAAAATAAATGCAAGAAATTAGTAAGATAAAAAATAGAATTTTTCTTATAATTGTTTTTTGAAAATAAGGTCTTGATAATTAATAGAGCTTGATATTGGGGTAAGGAAATAGAGGAAGGTTGTTTATTCCTGGCGTACTACCCGAAAAATCAGTGAAATCTAATTAAAAAGAATTAGTTAGGAGATAACTCAGTAGCTAATTGGATAATTTTAGCCCATTTGCCCTGAAGGGTGTCTATACCCTTTAAAGGCTCTAAAGGTATAGGCACAGAGTAATTAAGGCTAATATGTGGCCGAAGGAAGTTATAGTAAGTAACAAAAAGGGTAGTTAAAGCTACTGCTCCGTTTTTAGAGTTAAAGCCACAGGCGCATCTTGTATGGAACTTATAAGTACGGTTAAGTCTTTCAATAAGTTCTTTAAAGGGACGAAACTCCTCTGATTCTGAATCGAGGTTCTGTAGTCCAATTACCTTCTTATGAGTCAGATTAGGCTCGGAAGCTTTCGATTGATGAAGTGGATGCCTGCCGGATAGGAAGGATTACCATCAGTTACCAAAATGATCTCTTGATCGGGTTTAGCAGTACGGATAGCCTCATTCATAGAGATGACAGCAGGTAGGGTATCTCTTGTTCCATCAATGTGATAAGCAGTGATCTTACGGTTCTTAGAGGAGATAAAGAAAAAGACATAGTTATGTTTGCCTTTTATCTTAATGTAGGTCTCATCACCTGCTTGAGCATCGTCTACTTCTCCCTTATAGGCTAAGTTAAATCTATGGCAATAAGGGGCAACCATTTCAGTGTAGTTAAGGACTGTTTGATAAGACATGGATAGAGAAAAGACATTACGTAAGATAAAGGCAGTTTTTCTTGCTGAGATACCTAAAGAGATGTGAAAGGTAAGGGCAAGGCAGAGAGTGTCAAGAGAATTATAAATCTTAAAAAGACAAGAAGAACCCTTTTCTTTGGGAGCAGAATGCTTTAGCTCATCTTGAGTGAAATGGTATTCTCTGTATTGATACCTGAGTTTAAACTCAAGAAGATTTGACTTTTGCTAAAAGCCTTTCGGCAAAATTAAGCTTTGCCTTGCTTTTTAAAAAACATGGGCACTTATCATCACCACATTTATAGATAGAGACATCTCTTCGTTCTTTCCAAAGATAAAGCGAATGACCACAATGAGGGCAAAAGTACTTAGCTTTAACCCGATGACGAGGATGTACTTGAGATAAGGAAGAGCAAACTTTACACTTAAGCTTAAGTACGTTTTTTACCATCGTTAAAGTAAAGATACTGTGCGGGAGCACCACAAGTCTTGCAGATAGAGTCTTTAGGGACTTTAGTTTCAGGATTTTCATTATTAACTCATTTTAAGAGGATGGCCTCTGCTTTCCTGGTAAGCAGATAAAAGCTCCCTCCAGTCCAATTTTGGAGTTTCTTCAGGAGAAGATTTAAGTGGCGGGTTTGGGTCAACAAAGAAATTGCGATAATTGGGGTGTTTCTCTTTAAAATCATCCTTGGGTTTAACATCGGGATTGCGATTAGCTAAAACATCCAAAAGACCTTGAATAATTTGTTCTATCTCCTCACGGGTAAACTTAGAACAGATCCAGAGAACAAAACGAGCAGTTTTTTTCATTAGACTTGCCTCCTTGTTTCGGTAAAATTTATCAAATCCTACCATAAAGGTAGGGGGGAGGCAAGTCAATTTCACTAAAACACTTGATAATAAAGAATTTAAAAGAAAATCACTAAATAACTTTTGACATAACTGTTACAAAAATAAGAGGTTATAAATGAGTATTTGGAACAAACAATATGAAACTATGAGTAGAGGTGAGGTAGAGCAACTGCAATTGGAAAAACTCCAGGTAACCATTACTCGTGCCTATCGAAACGTAACCTTTTACCGAAAGTTGTTTGATCGCCTAGGTCTGGTGCCGGAAGAAATCAATTCTATGAAACATCTATCTATGATCCCCTTTACCAGTAAAGATGTGTTATCTCGGTGTTATCCTTATGGAATGTTCGCCATCCCTCTACGGGAAATAGTACGACTTCAATGTACTTCAGGCACTACAGGTGGGCCTATCGTAGTTGGATATACAAAAAATGACCTTGAACATTGGACTGAAATATGTGTCCGCGTCCTTTCGGCCGGAGGAGTAAGCAAAAATGACGTAGTACAAATCTGTCTTGACTATGGTCTTTTTGGTGGAGGACTTGGATTTCACTATGGAGCAGAACTTATAGGTGCTTCAGTTATTCCCGCTTCTAATCTGGATCCAGCTCGACAATTAATGATAATGAGA
>JAUWZM010000087.1 GCA_030615365.1 Candidatus Aerophobota bacterium
CAACCATCTCTTCTTCTAAATAGAGGATTTGGTCGGGATTGGTCTGGAGAGAGTCAGGATAGACACATCCGGAAGAGGCAAAAACAAATTTTTCTACACCAGCTTCATAGGCTGCCTTAATAACCAGCCCATCTAAGGCAAGATTGGTAGCACAGGCTGCTTGATGTAAATCTACATAGCCTCGTCCTCCATGATCAGCAGCTAAATGAAAGACGACATCTATTTTCTTGACCATTTCTTGAGCCACCCCGGGTGCCAAAAGGTCCTTCTTATGGAATTCAACCCTTTCGGCATCAATATGGCCCTGAATATTTTCTAACCTGCCGCTACTTAAATTATCCACTACCCTAACGAGAGACGGCTTTTCATCAATCAAGGCATCCACTAAATGGGAACCGATAAATGAGGCACCGCCAGTAACTAAAATCCTTTTCCCACTCAATCTCTGTTCCATTACTCCTCCTTTCCCTTCGTGGCTCCTTTCCTTCCCGCGCTTTCGCCCGGGACTTCCTTTGGTCGCAGGACTTCGCTCACTTTGTTCACTTCCTCTGCCTAAAGCGATATATTTTACACCTTGCAAGTCATTCTTCTCTATCAATCTCCAGCAATCTAAAACAACGGCTTTCTTCATATTCTTCTTTAGCATTTTTCCATCGAGTGGCTTAAATTCCTCCCATCTAGTTGTGATGATGCACAATTCAGAGTCTTTAAGGCAATCTTCTACACTATCCGCATAATCAACCTTTTCCCCAAAGACGCTTTGCGCATTCTCTAAAGCCATGGGATCATATACTGCTACCCGATAACCATCTTTTAGTAAAGACTCAGCAATGTCAATAGCCTGGGAATCTTCTATGACCGGGGAAAGATGTTTATAAGAAAGTCCCAGAATAGACACTTTGCTTTTAGGCCTTAGTTGGCTTTTGGCAATTCCAACTATTCTTTTGACCTGGTTTCTATTAACTTCATCAACCGTCTCAGCCAGTTTAGGCTTGAGACCCACCTTCTTAACAAAGGCCCCAAAGGCAAGATTATCCCTGGGGAAACAGGGGCCCCCATACCCCAGGCCTCCCTTTAAGTACTTTCTACCTATTCTGCTATCCATTCCAATGGCATTAGTAATCACATCTGCATCAGCACCCTCTACCTGTTCGCATAGAGAAGCCAAAGAATTGGCAAAGGTAATCTTCATAGTTATATAACAATTAAGAGCGATTTTGGCTATCTCAGCATTTATAGGAGATATCCTCGCTATCGGTGGATTGTTTTCACATATCTTCTTATACATCTCCTCCAATATCTTTCCATCCCTTTCATTCGTCTCCCCAATTAATATGAAATCGGGGTTCAAAAAATCGTGGATAACACTTCCTAAGGCAATAAATTCTGGATTATAGGCCAGGCCAAAGTCGACTCCACATTCCTTGCCAGAAACACTTTCTAAGATGAACTTTGCCACACGCTCTGTAGTTCCGGGCATTACCGTAGAGGTTATCACTACTAAATGATATTTATCTTTCTCCTTTACAACCTTAGCTATCTTCTTCAACGTCTCCTCTAACTGTTCATTGGAGAAAGAACCATCCGCTTCACTGGGAGTAGCAACAACCACAAATGTTATCTGTGAGTTTTTTACCGCCTCATAGTAATCATTGGTTACCTTAAGGTTAGTTGTGCATTTTTTTATTAGTTCTGTCAAACCGGTTTCTTCAATGGGATTATTGCCTCCATTGATCTCTTCAATCTTCTTCTTATCCACATCAATCCCTGTTACCCGATAACCCTTATCCGCCAAACAGGCGGCGATGCAGAGACCCAATTTGCCTAAGCCTATTACTGAAACATCCTTCAATATTTTTCTCCTCTCTTCAAATATAGCTTTTGATTATTTCTTCCAATCTGAGTACATGTTCTTTCCAGGTATGCTGTTTAGCCACCTGCCAGGCTTTGTAACCCATCTTTTCTGCTTTATCTATATTTTTAAATATAAGCTGGGTATATTTGATCAAGTCTCTTAGGTTATCCTTTCGAGGGAAGTAACCATGTACCCCATGTTGGAATAGATCAGTTACTCCAGAACCCGCAGGAATGATGATGGGACATCCACAGGCTGCTGCCTCTAAGGTTTGCATACCAAAGGCCTCCTCGTTAGGATGGATATGGAGCGTGACTTTAGAACATAAATCCATAATCATCTTTTCATCCAGAGGTCCCAATAAGTCTACTCTATTCAACATCTTACGCTTTTTAGCCTCTTCTATAAATTCCTTCCTTATGCTCTCTGGATGCCAGAATCCACCCAATTTAAGTCTCACGTCATCTTCTAAATTTGCTAATAAATCTAAAAATATATTGGGTTTATTACCTACATCCCATCTATCATAAGTAAGAATCGCCCTCTTTCTATCTTTAAAAGGAGGAAGAGTATCTAAAGCGAAACAACCAGGATATAAAACTTCTAAATTCTTATTACTAATCCGTTTCAATCTTTGATGGTGAAGTTTACCGCTGGTAATAATTGCCAGACTATCTCTAAATGCATACCTGTCTAACTGGTTTGCTACGGGAAGTAAAATGGGAAAGAGATACCGCAAGTTCCTGTGAGAATATATCTTACGCAAAGTATAAGGAGTGGGATCCCACATAAGAAGAATATAGGGAATTTTCCTCTTTTTGCATAATATTCTTGCTGTAAAAGTAGTATATTGACAACATGCTATTAAAATATCCCATTCTCTTTCCTTAACTATTGCTGGCGAAAAAATTGCACTGGAAAAATGATGCATAGAAAAGAACGAAAATCCTGGGAATTTAAAATTTAACTTTTTTACAATAAAGGGAAATTTTTCAAATAAATATCTAATAGGCACACCGTTTAGGTGGAAGTTGTAAACATCGGGAAATTTACGGCGATACCCCTTATCGATAATAACTACTGCTTCACATTCATGACCCAACCTCCTTAAGGCTTTTACCTGTTGTCCTATGAGTTTTGGAGCACTACCTGGTGCAATCTCATCAGCCAAAATACCTATTTTCATTCTTCCACGAACCTTTTTTCGTTGGATTTTTCTTTATTTTGACCCTGAGACTTCTTTTTGCATTACTAATATATTTTAATATTAACCGGGGGTCTTTCATAATTCGTGTAAAATAGTAAGAAGGATTTTTGAAGAATTTTGCTTTATAGAATTCGTAATAGAAAGATGATTGGAGACGCTGTAACTCGCTGGAGCTTAAGTGCTCAGTTTCTATAATAGCGTAGTTTTCTGCCATATCCTCAGCCGGGATGTCTGAATAGGACATTTTCAGGTAGCTCTTTTCCACGCATTCATTATATAACCAAGTGCCGGGAAAAGGCGTAGCAATATAAACGCTGACTTCATCCAGTGGTAGGCTCTTCGCGAACTCGCTCGACCTATTGACAGTTTCCTTTGTTTCCCCGGGCATGCCGAGCACAAAGTATGCCAATGTATAAAGCCTTAATTCTTTGCACCAATTAACTACGTCTTTTACTTTGTCTAAAACCAGAGGTTTTCTAATGACCCGATTAAGTATAAAAGGATCCCCAGATTCAATAGCCAACTTAAGACCTGTGCATCCCGATTTCTTCATTAGTTGAATGAGGTTTTTGTCTAAATCCTTTATAACGACTCCATTCGGGGCATCCCAAATGATGTCCAATTTTCTACCAATAATCTCATTAAAGATATCTTCCGCCCTTTTTCTGTCATATGTGAGGTTGTCATCTTCAAAAGATATTTGCCTTACTTTGTAAGTGTTTACTATCTCTTCAATTTCATCTACAACATTATTTACGCTTCTTCCTCGCCATGTAGGTCCCCAGACAGAATGGATACTGCAAAAAGTGCATCTATATGGGCATCCTCTGCTGCTAATTATCGACGTTTGTCGAGTACGGGTTAATTTATCCCTTCCTGTGCCGCTTTCAAAGTACTTCTCCATTGGCAATAGATGTCTGGCAGGAAATGGCAAAATGTCCAAATCATTAATGTAATTCTTTTTTGGATTTATAGTGATGTTGCCATCTTTTTTGAACCCGAAACCGTCCAACTTTTCGAAGTGAACATCACCACTCTCCAGTTTCTTTATCAGCTCTAAGAAAGAATATTCTCCTTCGCCAATGATCACAAAGTCTATTTCTGGGTGAGATAAAACATCGGCTGGTAATACTGATGGATGCATTCCGCCCATTATAGTGACTATATCTGGATTTACCTTTTTCGCAATTTTGGCAACCTCTAAAGCATTTTTGAAACGCAGCGTGAAAGGACATGTTATACCTACGACTTCAGGGTGATATTGGTCAATCCTTTTCTCTATCGCATCCCAAGACAAACCTCTTCTATAGATGTCGTTGGTCAGGAACTCTACATTTCTCCAATCCTCAGCAATGGCGTCCAAGATAGCTACTTCATATCCTTCTCGCTCTAAAACCGCGCCGAGATATGCTAATCCAAGTGGAACTATGACGAAGTAGTCTCGATTTTTCAAATTGCAAGGTGGGTTGATTAGCAGGATCTTCATAATGAAATTACCTCCTGCACTGCCTTACCCTCTTTAAAGACATAAAGAATCATTTTACGTCCTGACTCGGTGCTAATTATAAGATAAATATAAACCGGTGATTGCATGAAGCATGCCATTGGATGACACATCCAGTATTAAATTGTTCTTTGTCATAAGTGCTTGATTTTAAAGCATTATAGAGTGCGTACTTTCTTCTGAGGAATCGACTCCAATCCTTAGGAGGTAAATATGCTAAAGAAACGTTGTCCAAGATGCAGATCGATTAATACATAGAGACTACCAACTGAGTCCGTGCGTGCACCTGCAGCGGCATTGAGGGGCATAATGGAGAATCTCCTCTTGAGTTAGCAGGTGTTAACACAAGTAATATAAATTGGATCAACTTTTCTAAAAAACCAACACTAACGGGATACGCAGCCAGTTTTTACCTCATAATTATATTGTCTTACAAAAGAAGTTATATAAGCAAGTCCTAAATGAGGAGTTATGAATTGTTTTTAGGATTTCTTAAATTCCAAGGAGGATTAATTAATAATATCTTTTTTATCAAACTTTTATTAGATCTGTCTCTTTCCAATAAGAGGGATTTTCACTTATCCATGATAATTCTTTTTTTATTCCCTCTTTTAAATTTGTGAGAGGTTGCCAGTTAAAATCCGTTTTTGCTCTTGAGTTATCCAACACCATTTTTTTGAGTTCAGCTGGTATCCTTTTTCGATTAGGCATATATTGAGAAAACTTACCTTCCTCAACATCTTCAAAAACAATACCTATTGGTTTACCCGAAACTTCTATTACGATATTTGCCAATTCCTTGATGCTTACTCCAATGCTTGTTGAGGCATTATAAACGTTATTATTTAAATTCTTATTAGAACCAAAGCAAAGATTATGTAATTTAACGACATCTTTAACATAGATAAAATCCCGCAATTGATCTCCATCTCCGAATATTACTAGGTCCTTATCTTCCATTACTCTTTTAAGAAACATAGTAAGTACTCTACCTAACCATTCCCTTTCCCCATACACTATACTATATCTTAAACTAATTATTTTAAGGCCGAAATTTTCCTGAAAAATCTGACAATATTTTCCTGCTGCTAGTTTACTAACTCCATAAGGCCAGTTAGGATTTGTAGGATGATTTTCATCTTGAGGCACATATTGTGCCTGCCCATACACACAGGCAGAAGAGGCACTAATTAACTTTTTCACCTCACTCTCTACACAAGCCTTAAGAACATTTAAAGTCCCAATTGCATTGATTTTCAAATCAATTAAAGGATCCTCTAAACACCTAAGAATCTCTAGTTGAGCAGCCTGATGGGAGACATACTCATGATTCTTCATAGCTTTTTCTAATTTATCGTAATCTAAAATATCTCCTTCTATGATCTTTATGTCATTTATTACATTACTTAGATTTTCTCTCCTTCCAGAAGAAAAATTATCATATACGGTTATTTCATAACCATCTTGGAGTAATGCTTCTACAATATGAGAGCCAATAAATCCTGCACCTCCTGTGACAAATATTTTTCCCTTCATAACCTTCCTGCTTGTAATAATTCTCTAATTATTTTTCTTCCCTCAGGATGTGATAAGGTAAGCCAAGAATAGGTAATGAGCTGAAACAAACTTGCTAAGGGATGATAGAGCCAACAAATATTCTTCTTGCGTAAACAAAGGTAAACAGAGTGAATGAAAGAAAAAATTGGAATAGAACTGTACAGAATCCAAAAAAGAAGTTTCACCTTAAAACTTTTATCCATAACCCAACCCAAATTCCTTGTGTCTATCTGTTTTAAGAAATGATTAAGGTAATTCCTTTTCCATTTTGTAACCCATTGTCCTAAAGACCTTACATGATGATGATAAACAAATAAATCTGTTAGATATGCTACCTTATTTTTCCCCTCTTCGATAAGAGTCTGAAAAACGTCATTATCCCCTAAAAATCCCTCTTTGAGAATTATATCTCTTACTAAGGAGGTTCTATAAACGAGTCCATTTGCTCCCCAGATCAAAGGTTTGTTTTTTTCTACTATAAAAATATAACAATTTTTCTCATTAAATTTTTTAAATGATGCGCTTTTCAAATCGTGTATAAGGTTTTTATTAATAAAAAAGGAAAGTGGATCATTTTGAATTAACTCATAATATTTATTTATAGCTGCATCATCTGAAGATGAGAGCATTTTACACCAGAGTGTTGAAATCTCTTGATCGTATGAGAATATCTGATTAACTATTTTAAGCCAATCTCTACCAACAAGTTCATTATCAGCAGCAAAAATTACAAAAAGATTCCCAGTTGCTTCTCTTGCTGAAATTTTTGCTCCAAAATCAGCAAGTCTCTTAGGGTTTGAGAAAATCTTTGCAAATTCATATTTAGAGGCAATCTCAATCGTACAATCCTGAGAACCCCCATCCATGAGAAGAACTTCAATTCTACCGTGAGGATAATCTTGCATCTTGATGCTATCAAGACATCTTTTAATTCTTTTTTCTTCATTGTAAACGGGGAGAGAAAAACTAAATTTTAAAAAATTTCCTTTCATACTAAACTCATAATTTGTAGAATCTCGTTAATATCAGAAATTAAAAAATCAGGTTTTTCTTTAAGCAGAAGTTCTTTTGTTCTTATCCCATTTGCTATACCTACGGATTTGATTCCAACCAGTTTGCTTGCTCTAATATCTACCTCTGTATCACCTACTATCAAAGTGTTCTCTTGAGACTCTATAATTTCCTTAATCAATTCTGCCTTTCCTTCCCAAGGTTTATCAAAATTATACTTACAATGCATTATCTTCTTAAAATATTTATCTATATTAACCCTTTTTATCTGCCAAAGCAAATTTTTCTTTGATTGTCGAAGAGAAATTAGATACAAAATATATTTTTTCCTTAAAGAGTTAAGAGTACTCTTTGTATATGGTTGAATTTTATCCAAGATAAGATATTTCTTCATCTCAATGCGCCTCATCCAGTATTTCATGAATTCCTTTTCACCTACGTCACTCCTTGCTTCCTTCAGGATTTCTGGCCAGGAGACCTTTTTTCTCTTGAAATCCCAAAACTCTTCCTTGCTAAGTTGTGTATTACCTTTGCATATTGCCAGAAATACGCTATAGTATCTCTGTGAAACATCCAGAATCGGTCCATCTAAATCGAAAAATATCTTCAAGGTGTGACTTTACTTAGAAAAATAAACTTCTTCCCAATACCTTAGCATGTAAAAATTATCCCTAAATTCCAATTCCTGAGACGATACTTTTATTCCCAGGTGTATCTTAATAAGAAGCAAAGGAATATTTACACCAGCATTCACAGTAAGGGGTAAACCTGCAGCAAACTTAGGATTAACCTCGATCAAATAAAACCTATTATTTCTTTCTATAAATTGAATATTGCAGGGTCCATTGATACCAAATTTTTCTGCCACGCCTTTCGCGAGTTCTATCAAATTCACTCTCTTCACGGTTCTTCCTTTATAGATCTGACCCGCCTTTACCATGATTCTTTCCCTAGGAACTACTTGGAGAACTACACCATCTGGTCTGGCAAAAATGTCTACTGTAAATTCTTTGCCTGGTATAAATTCCTGTAAGATAAATTCTCCATCGTTGAGGGGAAGGTTTTGAAGTTGGTCTTGATCTTCAACTTTATAAAGAGACTGACTTCCTCTTCCAAAACGCGGCTTTACAATTATTGGGAAATTAAAAACTTGACCTTTGTTCCCAGGATAAAGATAAGTGGTTGGGGTAAGGACACCATTTTCTTTACAAAAGAGGTAGGTTTTATATTTATCGTTTCCTCGTTCTACAATTCCAAAATCGTTTACTAAAACTTTTAACCCCAAAGAACTAAATGAATTTTTCTCTTTAGCAAAGATAGGAAGTTCTTCATCAATTATAGGAATCAAAATTGAAACCTCCTCTTTTTTACAAATTCTCTTTATCTCTGGTATAAAATCGGGTCTTTGAGATGGAGGTACAAGATAGGATTTATCTGCGAGAAAAAACCCTGCTGAAAGTTCACCCATATCTACTGCAATAATCTTTATTTGAATTTCTTTTTGCTTCCGCAGTGCCTTAATTACGCTAATCGCAGGAGCAGATCCGGCACTCGTAATTAAAATATTTATTTCTTGCATTGTTTTAAATAATTATTTTATCCTTATTTCTCGGCCTTTATTTGTAAGGGAGCTTTCTGTCGCTTGTAATATCTTAATGACATCCAATCCTCTTTTAAGAGAATTGTTTAGAATCACTTCCTCTTTAATGAATTTCAAAAAACTCTCACACTCAACTTCTAAGGGCTCCCTAATTTTAACTTCAGGAATAAGTGTATTTCCGTTTTTTACAATCGTTTTGAATTCTTCAAATGTGTAATAAGGACGCTCATATTTCTTCCTCATCACCCTTTTATCATAAATCTTTATAGGATGTAAATAATCTAAATCATCGAATATAAGCATTTTACTGTTACCAACTATCACTATCTCTCTGATTTTTCTTGGGTCAAGCCAACTTACATGAATATGAGAAACTATACCTTTAGGATAATAAAGAGTGACAAAACCAACATCTTCAATATTACCTCTTAAATAACAGAAGCCATTTGCCGATACCTTAATAGGAATCGCGTCAAGAAGAAAATTAAATATGGAAATATCATGCAAGGCCAAATCCCAAATTGTGTTTACATCGTTTCTTATGGGTCCTAAATTTGTTCTTCGAGAATACATATAATAAATTTTGCCTAAATCTTCTTGAGAAATATATTTTTTTATTTCTTTTATCCCGTCGTGATATTCAAAAATATGCCCAGGCATTAATACACACTTATATTTTTTAGATAAATCTATTAACTCGTTGGCTTCTCTAACGCCAACAGCGAGGGGTTTCTCCACTAAAACGTGTTTTCCTCTAATTAATGCTTGTTTAGTTAAAGAGTAATGTGTTTTTGCTGGTGTTGCTATTACCACTGCATCAAGAGAATTACTGTCTAGGATTTCTTTAACATTATTTGTTATATTAACAGAGGGATATTTATTTTTGACTAGTCTAAGTTTTTTTTTGTCCAAATCGCAGACATATTCCACAGAAACACCCCTTATTTTTTGAAAAACTCGTATATAATTTGGTCCCCAATGACCACAACCAATTATTCCTATTTTAATTTTTCCCATCTTATTGTCTAGCATAAAACTCTTTTACGCTCTCCACAACATATATTATTTCCTCTTCTGTGAGCTCTGGATACATAGGGAGGCTTAATATCTCTGCCGACAACTTTTCAGCAATGAGAAAATTGCCTTCCTTATAACCTAAATCTTTATAAGCTTTTTGAAAATGTAAAGGAACTGGATAATGAATTCCACATCTTATCCCTTTCTTAGCTAAGAAATCCAAAAGTTGATCTCTTTTCTCTACTCGTACTACATAAAGGTGAAAAACGTGAGAGAAATCTAAATCTTCTCTAAACTGAGGGATTATTACTTCTTTAATATCTTTGAGCAAAGAGCTATAAACTAGAGCATTTCTCATTCGCTTCCTGTTCCATTCATCGAGATACTTTAACTTTACTCTTAAAATAGCAGCCTGCAAAGTATCTAAACGACTATTAAAACCCTTAAATTCGTGATAATACTTTGTTCGAGAACCATAGTTCCTCAACATTCTTATCTTTTGGGCAA
>JAUWZM010000039.1 GCA_030615365.1 Candidatus Aerophobota bacterium
AGGGGGGAGGCAAGTCAATTTCACTAAAACACTTGATAATAAAGAATTTAAAAGAAAATTACTAAAGAACTTTTGACAATACTTCTTGGAGTGAGAGGAGGTGTAAAATGACAGAGACAAATTCGGATAATGCATCAAAGAAAGATGTGGTTTTGGAGAAAAAATGGTTTATGTTTATGAAGAACCCCGAATTTATTGTTCCGGTGTGTATTTCAGTGTTTGCAGTGCTTTTTTCAGCTCTTCTTTATTGCACAAATCTTGAAGTGCTTGGAATATTAGAAAAAGACCTTGAAACAAACAAAGTAATGCTTGAAACAAACAAAGGAATGCTTGAAACGAATGAGGAAACACTTCAAACAAACAAAAGAACGCTTGATGTAGTTGAACGAGAGTTCAATTTAAGAATGCGACCCTATGTCGGTGTTGATAGTGTGGATACCATTATTAATGAGAAAGAAGATAAAATAGAAATTCAATGGAAAATAATTAATGTTGGTGCTGTGCCCGCCTTTGTCTCACATAAGTTTCTTAGACTTTCCACTGATAATAATAATTGGCCAATCAGTGAGAATAAGCCTGTAAGAATTATTCTATTGCCCAATCAATTCTTTTTTATGCATTATTTTTTTGGTCCGGAAGATATCACAAGTTTAAAAGAAGACGGTGGTTTGGTTGCGGCCCTAGTTAAACAAGAAAAGACGTTATTCTATGATATTGAGGTTAAATATAGGCATTTAGATAAGCGGCTGGGAAGTTATTTTTACAGACGAAAAGATGGGTCTCGTTTTGAGGACCTGAAAAGTAAAGAAAGTTCTAGGTGGGTTATAGTGGAATGTGATGCAAATTAACGATTATTTTGTTTTCCAAGAAGTCACGAAAGGCCTGTGTGATTAGTTTTGAAAAAGGAAAGAAAAGG
Organism: Candidatus Aerophobota bacterium; assembly: GCA_030615365.1. The sequence goes on from JAUWZM010000039.1 coordinate 917, forward strand.
GATAAGATAACCACCAAGATTTACCCAAATTCATCTCCAAAAATTTTACTCTTAATTTGTTAGAAGAATATAGAAAATAGGGTAATTTGGGGTTGTTGGGTTAAGATATTGGGTAATAAGTTGACTTTAAAATAACACATGAGGAGGGAAGAACAATGACAATGAGGAAAACCTGCGATAGATGCGGAAAAATGAAAACCTGCGGAAGATGCCCCAAGTGTGGGGGTTGGTACTGCCGCACTTGTGCACCACCACCGAATGTATTTTCCTTCACAGCACGCTGTCCCAACTGTAAGGTTCCACTAAAAGGGTGAATAACTATTGCGCTGGGATCTAATTTTCGCTGTATCCTGCTGCGGCTGAGCTTTTTTATCAGACAGACAAGAGGTGGACTACAGTAGATGCTATATGAGGGTCTATTCGTAGTCGGTCTCTATTTTGAGCAAAGAGATGAATCAAATTACGGTAGTCCTTCACAATATGAAACAGTTTAGCCGCATCAGCACCAATAATACCTTACGGCTTTGCTACTTCAATGAGTACATATAATTTCCAATTTTCTATTTCTCGAGGTTTATCCCTTTTGTTTTACCTTGCACTTGTTGGGAGCTTGGTACAGAAAGTAGACCATCAGATTATTGGATGCAATTAGAGAATGAGAGATTTGCAGTTGCGGTCACAAGTCTTTCCAGTAAAGTGAATACTGGCTATGGTCAAAAATCTACTCAGTATTTACACGCAACTATGAAGAGTTTTGCTAATAAAGTCGAGAAACATGCTTTTGAAAATGGTTATCCGAAGAGAAAAAAATGAAACATAAAATAGCTATAATAGATAGGAGAGTTCTATTTACTGGGTCTTATAATTGGACTGAATCGGCTGAGGAGAAAAATGAGGAAAATTTCTTGGAGTTCTTGGAGTTTATAGATGATTCAATTGAAAATGGGGAAAATTCCTTAGAATGCCTATATGAAAAAGAAATAATTAAAATTTATCAGGAGAGGTTAGATTATCTTTGGGAATTTAATCAGGAAGAGGTTGAGATAGAAACCCAGAAGTAATGAGGCGGTATATTGGCATGACTCAAGACGAGGTGGCTGAGATAGAGAATAAAGCCTATCTTTAAAAAGAAAAAGAAATGATATATCTCCAAGTAATTATTTTATTTTTCCAGATTGTAATTTTGCTATGGACAGTAATTGAAATGAGAAGCGCAAGGATTCAACAAGTCAAACCTGCATTATCAATCGAATTAAAAGTTAATAGAAACAGTGCCGTTGGTAGTATTGAATTTTATAATATAGGATTGGGAGCAGCATTAGGAATAAGATTAACTGAGCCGCTAAAAGAAATAACTTATTATTATAGTAGCTCAGCAGAAACAAATATTTTGCTACCTAACGAACGATGTGAAATGAAATTCCAATTTAAGGAATTCCTTAAATGGTGGAATGAGAACGCGTTTGTATATATAAAGGTTTATTACCAGGATATGTATAGTAATCAATATTACTCAGTTGCTGAAACTTTCTACCGAAACAAAAATTTTTATATTATTAAACCATCCCTACAATTTTTAAAAATTCAAACTTCTCTTGACCTTTTGGAAGAGTTGTTTGTAAAACCGGTAGAAAAGCAATTAAGAAGGGTTCTAACACGTCTTAAAGAAAGCCGTGACAAAAGGAGAAAGCAATGCAAAAAGTAACAGTTCAGATTGACTGGTATACTAAGGTTGTTTTAACTTTAATTGCCGTATTATTGGCGGGATTGTTAGTAAAGCCGTATATTGTAACTAAACCTGTTAATGCGATGAAGTTCGGTAACATTCTGAGTCAATTTGGGGAAGATACAGAAAATGAGACGGAAAGGTTTATTGCGAAGATGAGCCCTCTTCCGTCTGACGAATATAGCAAAAAAGCCAGAGCAAATAAAGGAGAATATAGTATTGTTTCGGTAGGGGAGTTTGGGGGAATATGGGTATTAGAGAAATACACAGGAAGATTATCCCTTTTGACAAGAACGGGTCCTTCTAATGAGCTCGAGGTTATTAATGATGGTTATTTAGATGAAATACTAAAGTGGGATGATAACTAAAATTTTATTCATATTGGTAATTCTGAACTGGGCTATTAAAATAGATTGGAAAATTGATGAATAAGATATTCAGTAATAGGGTGAGTTTTGAAAAGGGAGGTGATACAAGTGCAAAGTACCGGAAAAGATTTAAAAACAGTTCTTGATTTTTTAAGAGAATACTACCCGAAGATTTTCACAATAAGCGAGATAACCAAGGGTATAAATAATGCCGGTGGAAAAATGAATGGAGGTAAAGCTCTTAGATTACTCCCTTTTGCTTTCGATGAGGGTTGGGTAACTCTTACTGGCAATGGTGTTTTAGATATAGGTCCTTATCGCTTGACAAGCGCAGGGATCAGAAAATTAAATAATTGGACAGATGAAGATAATGAATTGAGCATATAAAGAATTAGCGATTTTATTTTCTTCCTCTTCATATTAAATCAAGAATTCATCTCCAAAAATTTTACTCTTAATTTGTTAACAGAATATAGAAAATAGGGTAATTGTGGGTTGGTGGTTAAGATGAAAAGGTAAGCTAAAAATTTAGAAGGTAGGCAAATGAGCGAGAAAAAGAAGACTTGTCAGTTTAAAGATGAATATAATCTCAGTTATAAATGTCCTGAATTCGCCTTAGAAGATTCAGAAAAAGGATATTGTATTTTTCATGAACCACAGGAAGATAAGGATATAAAAAAATTTAACGAAGGAATACAACGTAAATTTGACAAAAAAGACTATGGCTTCATAGGATATTGGTTTCCTGTAAGTTTCCCTTTTTCTCCACAGTATACCTTTGAGGGATGGGCTAACTTTGAAAAAGTCACCTTTAAGGAAAAGGCTAACTTTAAAAAAGCCGCCTTTAAGGAATGGGCTAACTTTACAGGAGCCACCTTTCAGGAAGAGCCTCACTTTATAGGAGCCACCTTTGAGAAATGGGCTGACTTTATAGGAGCCACTTTTAAGGAAGAGGCTGACTTTGTAGGAGCCACTTTTAAGGAAGAGGCTGACTTTGGAGGTGCCACCTTTAAGGAAAGGGCTGACTTTATAGGAGCCACCTTTGAGAAAAGGGCTGACTTTAGAGGAGCCACCTTTAAGAAATGGGTTGACTTTAGAGGTGCCACCTTTAAGAAATCTATTTTCTTAGATAAAATAGAAATTAAGGATCCTACTTATGCGGACATCCTTTTTCGAAAAGCCAAAATACTATGGCATAATGAAGGAAATTATGTTGAAGAAGGAGAATGTCATTATCAGGAAATGGACTATATTAGGAAACAGAAAAATGGGTTTTTTAGGTACTTTCTTGATAATATTTTCCATAGATGCCTTCATGGCTATGGCGAAAAACCACATCGAGTAATAATTGGAGCAGCTGCAATAGTAATAGTATGTGCATTTCTCTTTATGAATTTTGGGATAGGCGAAACCCGTTTAGCTGAAAATGATCTGCCCACCTACAGTATACCGAGGATACTACTTTACTATCTCTCATTGAGTGACCTTGCCAATATCGGCCGTTATTTTTATTTTAGCGCTGTCACCTTCACCACTTTAGGCTATGGCGATCTTCGTCCTGTTCATCCGGTCAGTCATGTAATATCCTCAATTGAAGCCTTTGTGGGTATGTTCATGATGGCACTCTTTGTCTTGACTTACGGGAGAAAATGGCGAAGGTAAATTCTTAGCAATTTCTTAAATAGATAAGTGCTTTAAGGAAAGTCTATATCAATAAGATAAAAAAGATAAGGCAAAAATTATAGGGGTTTATGTAATTGTTAATTAGGGTAAAGATAAATAGATAATAGAAGGATAAAAAGATGAATAAAAGAAAATTGTTGAATGAAATTACAAAATTCCTATTGAGTGAATATGAATATTTCGTTCTCGTGTTATGCATTATTGTTTTAGTCTTTTCGTATAGAATATACCTCAGAAACTTGCCCGATGCATTTAAGGGAGCTTTTTGGGGAGCGTTTTTCGCCATTATTGTTGGAATAGTTATCTTTTACGTAAAGCAACGGATTCTACTTCAGGGCCGTCGCTACAATACTTTGGTCTATTTTGAAATGAAGTTAAATACCCTCTTTTCCACCCTTAATGATAGTCAATCCTTAATAAAACAGGGGGTTAAGACAAAAGGCATTTTCATAATGTTTCCTCACGAATTAACCATTGATGAAGATCGTATTCATGAAATGGGTCGCATAACTATAAAAAACGAACTTATGAGACTGAGTCTAGGTTTAGGGAGATATAATAATAGCTTGAAAACAACAATTGTGGCATTCCAAAGGGATCTGCAAATCCTCGAAGGAAATCTCTTGGAATGGACGCCTGATAGAAAAAAAAATTTCTCAATCATGCTAAAAATACCTTCAAGCAGCTACTCTCGGAAATAGGAACATTTGGCAACGAGCTGATAAATGAGATAAAGGACATTCTGGTTGAGGTGAGATTTTTTGTGAAAAACGATAAGAGTCGATTCCTGCCGACTATTTGGCAAAAATATTATGATAAAAGAGAATTTAAGAGCTGGAAAATAAAAGATAGGAAGCGATTGGAAAAAGAAATAGAGTCAATGCGGATCAAAGACAAAGAAAGTAAAATAAAGTTTGGAATAAGTTCAAATTAAATATCAGCATAGGAAAATACCTATGAAAATCTTAGAGGCAATAAAGGTACTACAAATATTCATGCAAAAATATACGCTAAAGATTTCAAAACTTCACCAAATTCCTGTCGAGAACAAAAGAAACGCTAAGCTGGACAAAAAAATGAAACATAAAATATCTTTTCTATTTGCAATTATAAGTTCTCTTTTAATTATTAACCTATCTTGTTTTGCTGAAATTAGGGTATTTTTCTCTCCCTAGGGTGGCATAGCAGAGGAAATTATAAAACAAATTGATAATGCTAAGGAGTATATTGATATAGCTATGTATTCCTTTACCAACGAGCTTATAGCTGAGGCAATAGTGAGGGCAAAGAACCGGGGAGTGAAAATAAGGATTTTAATGGATAAAGTGCAGTCTTGGGGTACACACTCAAAGTATGAATTTTTTTGGATAATGGCATAGCTGTTATCCAGGATAAACATGCAGGGAAAATGTGCAATAAAATGGCTATAATAGATGGGAGAGTTATATTTACTGGGTCTTATAATTGGACTGAGTCGGCTGAGGAGAAAAATGAGGAAAATTTTTTGGAGTTTATAGATGATGAAAAAATAAAAGGAGAAATAGAAGAAGAGATAATTAAAATGTATCAGGAAAGATTAGATTATCTTTGGGAGTTTAATACAGGAAGTCCACTCTTATGAGTGGGCTATACCTAATTAAAGGAGGATATTTAAATGAGTACAGAACACTACCATACGCGACATTGGCCATCAACAACGATGCTTAGTACTGCACGGGATTTCACAAATCGGGCACGCAAGGAAAACAAAGAAACCCCTTTTCCATATTTAGTGCCCTCGATCTTTCTTTCATTCGCAGCAGTGGAGTCTGGAGTGAATGCGTTGATCTACCGTGCGTGGGAAAAAGCTGTACGTCCGCTAGTCAAGAAGGATGCAAAGAAAGTGATAAAACCTCCACTTCGTGCATCCATTATGAACAAACTGCTGTACTTCACATATTTTTTAACAGGGAAAACTTTCGATACACAAAGCAATTTGTGGGACCGGATTCGAAATTTAAAAAAGTTAAGGGACCAGATAGTCCACTATGAATTAGAAGAACTCTCAATTCAGGAAGCAGAGCAGTTAGAAGAAGATGTTCCGATCAAAAGCAATAATGGCAGGCCATCGGCTGAAATCCTGAGAGAAAGTTTCTATAATGATCTTTTCTCTCGGGAAGTCACTATTGATAAAGTGGAAGAAGCGATTGAGACCGCCTCGGAAATCTTAGAAAAATTGTATTGTTTTTATTATAATAAATAGGCTCATTCAAAGGAGACCAATATAAATGATCCTCAAATTTTTGTTTTATTTATGTTGGTGATTTTGGATTGGGCCATAAGAAGGGAAGAGAACCACCTTTCCTTGACAACAAACTATAGGACGGTATAATACTATTATAAGAGTATTATATAAAATACATTGATATCTCTTCGTAGAAGGGAAAAGATATGTTTGCAATAATCTCCCCGGTGTTACTTCATATATAGTGAGCAATATTAATAATTATTCTTCTGTAAAGTATCTTCAAAACTACGTCAATAAGTTCTGTTTTAGATTTAACAATCGGAATGGAAATATGTTTGATTTGGTGCTAAAGCAGACAATAATTTAAAACGAAGGAGATATCAAATGATTAAGCCACTAGAAAAAGAATTCAAGTATTATTTAGATAATCAAGATGAACTTGTCAAAAAATATAACGGGAAAGTTATAGTAATAAAAAACTGTACCGTCATAGGTGAATATGATAGCGAATTGGAGGCTATTCAAGAGACATCCAAAAAAGAGGAATTCGGTACCTTTTTGGTCCAAAAATGTGAACCAGGAATAGATAGCTATACGCAGATGTATAATTCAAGAGTTACTTTTGCTTAAGGAATTAGATGGTAAATAAAATTAATTGCTTTACCTCAGTCTATTCAGGAAAGTCAAACGTTTTGATAAATAAAGTTTCTATCACTGCGGCTTATTCTCCTCTTGAACTATCAAAGGATACTATTTATAAGAATTTTTTCGCTATCTGGGATACTGGGGCTACGAATACAGTTATTACTGCGAGGATCGCTAAAGATTGTGGGTTGAGACCCATTTCGATGACTAAAGTATATCATCCAGGCGGAGAAACAGAAAATGCTAATGTATATTTAGTGAATATCCGTCTCCCAAACAAGGTAGAAGTTTATAATCTCAGAGTAACCGAAGGAATACTGAGGGGACAAGCCGATGTACTAGTTGGCATGGATATAATAGGTAGTGGTGATTTCGCCGTCACTAATCATAATGGAAAAACGGTTTTCTCATTTAGGATTCCATCAATTGAGCGAATAGACTTTGTTAAACAGCTTTCCAAGAAAAACAAACCAATCAGAGTGCCTTTAGAAGTAGCGAGAAATGCTCCGTGTCCTTGCGGAAGTGGGAAAAAATATAAGAACTGCTGTCTTAAAAAGAAACCTATATAAAAACGGAGTATGCCCTTCAAGTAGGCCCGGGTGAAAGGGAAATGAATGACCCTTATAAAGGCCCACCGCAGAACCAATTTGTTCATTGATTATAAATATAACTTTCTCAAATAAATTAGCCCTGATGCCAAAGGAAACCAGGATTATAGAACCTTACCGAGCAATAACAAAAAAAGCTCGATAAAGAATAGTATGATCCTCCCTTTTAAAACATTTTTCCTGGAGGTTACCTCTTTTAAGTGAACGGAAACGTACTATTTCAGAACAATCTCATGTACACTTCACCGAATTTTTGTCGACCTCTTCAACACCAAGGGTTTCAAAGAACTATATATATTTTAATCATAACCAAAAATTAAGGCTTGCCAAGTGCATAGTTCCGAAATAAATAAGTAATAAATCAAACAAAATGTTCGGTTAATCCTATGACCATTTGAAGACCATTCCCTACCAAAAAAGAGTAAAATTGACATAAAAAGATACAAATTAAGAATAATGAAAAAAGAGCTAAAAATAGGGATTGATAAGGAAAACAAGCTAATAATAAGCATAATAAACAAATCCTTAAAATCTACCTTGCCGACTCCTATCGTCGGCTCCAAACTGCTAAACCCTTATGCATAACCATTTCATTCAGGCTGGAATAACGGTAGGTTCCTATATACTTGGTATGTGCAATCGGCTCGGGATACTGAAAAAAAATGAAGAGGGTTGAAAAACAAAAAATAATTTATAGATTGAGGTGAAAAAATGGAAGACAAAAAACCAAGTGTAGGAAAAGGAAGAGCATGGGCATTCGCTGGGTTATCCTTCGTTGCTTGCATCCTTTTCGGTACAGGCATTGGTCTGCTCTTTGGTAGACCCGATGTCGGTGCAACCATAGGCGTAGGAGCTGGATTTCTTGTGATGGCTCTTATTGGCCTAAGAGCCGTTGAGCCAACCCCAATTACTGTAAGGTTGCCAAGAAGCTTTGGGAGAGTTGCCTTATGCGTTATAGGCGTTCTCGTAATCGTATGTGGCATTTTCATATTATATGATGTGTATCTTCTATACCCTTGGGGTGCAGGTATTGGAACGATAGTTATAGGGCTGGTTATTTTTCTAGAGGGGTTAGTTGCAGGACATAAAAAGGGATAATCAAAATAGTACGACAGCGTATAACATTTTCTAAGATGTGCCAATGCCTTTTTAGGAATTAAATCTCAGCCATAAGATATATTCCCCCATTTTGCTTCAATAATTGCTTTTTCTAATTGCTCATGCACACACGAGAACCAACTCAACAAAAGCGAATTTTTGTGTATAATTGAGTTAGACGAGAAAAACATCTCTACTACAAACCTTACGAATTTTCTTTGGCCACGACCGTTTGACAACCACTGATATTTACCTTAATTTATCTTTAAGGAATGCCATTAGGGAGTTTTTAAGTAAGTGGTAGATGCAATAAAGCACTCGAGACATTCGTTAGATTTTCATTAAAATATGGAGGATATGAAATGGTTTCTAATATCATTAAAATAACTGTCCTTTCAACAGTTTTTTTACTTTCATGGGGCAATGCTGTCATAGCATCTCCAATAGCTAAAACGTGGATTTACGCAACCATTCTAATTGAAAATGAGTGGGGAGGCAAGGGGACGGGTTTCCTCGTTTCTAGAGAGACTAGTAATGATAAAGGTAAGATTTTTTTGTGCACAAACAAACATGTGCTAAATAAAAACAAAAAGCTAAGAGAAAGAGCCACGAAAATTACTTGCTATATAAATATTGAAGAAAAAGATGGAACAGTAGTCGGTAAAAACGTTAAGATACCTCTTGTTTTCAGTGATGGAACCAGAAGATGGAGAGAACATCCTGATGATTTTGTCGATGTGCTCGTTTTTGATATAACTAATCTTATAATAGCTATCCCTTCAATGGTTAGAAAATGGGCCTCTTACGATTTATTTGTAGATGAAAAAATATTAAAAGAACAAGATATAACAATTGGGGAAGATGTAATGATAATAGGTTATCCAAGCGGATTTGTGCAAGGGGAGACAAATTTTCCAATTGTTCGCCAAGGTATAATTGCATCCCAAATTGGGCAAAAATACATTGAAATAATAAAAGATAAGCAAGGGAATGTTGTTGAGAAAAAGATTTATAGAGGTTTTTTAATTGACGGTGGACTTATTCCTGGTTCAAGCGGAAGTCCTGTTATTTTGAAACCAGTTATAGGAAGATATATTGGTAGTGATATCAACTTTGGCCCAACGAAACCTTATCTCCTTGGTATTGTAGCTGAAACACGATATGCTGGAATAAGTACGAACGAAGAAGAGACAATACCTTCTTTTGCTGACTTAGGTATAGCTTTTGACGCGATAACCATCAAAGAGACCATAGAGCTCTTTTTTAATGATTAAGTAGATATAACTTACCAATGGAATTGTCTTACTTTGTGCAAGGCAGGATATAACTACTGAACTGATGTTCTTATCTCCCGGAACCTATTCCTTTTAGAAACCATCGACGTTTACCCAAATCCATCTCCAAAAAGTTTACTCTTAATTTGTTAGCAGAATATAGAAAATAGGGTAATTTTGGGTTGTTAGATCTTAGAATAGAGACATAATAATTTGGGGGTATAAGTGAGGTGGGTTGGATATGAATAGTTGTATGAAATTGCGAATAGTATATGACAGGAGGGGAAAATGTTAGTTAAAATTATCAAATTGCCACAATCCAGAGCTGTTTCTTTTCATATAAAAGATAGCGAAACTCCTGAACGAGATGGTTGGTCATTGATGAAGAAATGGGCAGTAACCAATAATATATTTGATAGCCCGACAGATCATCAAATCTATGGACGTAATAATCCAGTACCTATCGATAATCCACCCTTACGAGGTTATGAGTTTTTGGTGACTATTCCTGATGATCATAAAGTTAGTGGAGATATTACTGAGGTTAATTTTCCAGGTGGATTGTATGCTGTTGTTACAAGTAAAGGGTTGAAACAGATGGTAGCGAATTGGAATAAATTAATGGAATGGATTGAGAATAATCCAGGTTATTCTTTTGGTTACCCAGAGGATTATGATTATAAGAATCAACCATCTCTTGAGCTTGAACAGCACCTTCATTTTCATCTTACATCGGATGATGAAAACGAAGAGAATTTTTTAATTGATTATTACTTTCCCATTAAGGAAAATAAATAGTAACCGTTCGCAACTTCATATAACACAGACTATCCAAAATTGCCTACCGATGGTCGAAAACTTCGGATAGTCTGAAAAAGTTAGACGAGATTGCCGTGAAGGGGGTTATTAAGGGACAATAACTCAAAAGAGATCCTGGGAAAGCACTGGGATTCTCGGGTTGACAGGAAAGTTGGTCGTGAAGATGAAGAGGTAAACAAATAATAGAAAGGAGAAAAAGATGAACAAGGCAGGGTTGGTAAAGGCAGTGAGTTATGAGACAGGGATGACCCAGAAAGATGCCGGGAATGTAGTAAGTGCTATAACTGAGAGTATTGCAGATGCTCTTTCTAACGGTGAGAAAGTAACTTTGGTAGGCTTTGGCACTTTTAAGGTAAGGGAGAGAAAGGCAAGAAGAGGAGTGAATCCTCAAACAGGAAAAATAATACAGATACCAGCTAAGAAGGTGCCTAAATTTGTGCCTGGGAAGAATTTAAAAGAGAGGGTGAGGTAAAGGATAAACTAATCAAAAGATGAGAGAGGAGGTGAGAAAAAATGCAAGCGTCATCAGTTAAGATCGCCTGGAAAGTTATGTTGGCTGTGGGCATCCTTATGATCATCATTGGGTTACTTATGATATTCATAACAAAAACCATGTTTGCACCTGATTTTACTGCATTTACAACACAGAGCTGGTCTGATTTTTTAGCCAGCAACCCAAAACCAGCTGAACTATTTATAATGATAGAGAGGATGTCTGGCATCATGATTCTCGTAACAGGTCTTTTTGTTGCGCTCGTTTCTTGGAAAAGTTATAGCAAAGCTGAAAAGTGGTCTTGGTATACACTTTTAGTAACTGGCGTGATAGGTTGGGCGAGTTCGCTAACTTACTACATCATAATAGGGGATTTGACAGGTAGGATAGTGACCATACTGGGGAGTGTGCTTTTTATCATTGCCATAGCACTTCCAGCAAAAGCTATTTTGGGCAAGAAGGCTGCTGAAGAATAACAGGGCGTAAAACTGTCGCTCTGTTTTTAAGAATAGTCAGGGGTGAAATTCCACCCCTGACTAAAGAATAAATGTTGACTTCCTATATGTTAGTCTAAGGATTATTGGTAGGGTAGATGAATAAAAAAGTGTAAGGAGTCGAAATTCTACCTTAATCTGTTAGCCAAGCTTAACAAAAAGTGAATTTTGTGTATGATTTGAATAGAGTGACATTGGTCCTGTGCTATTTGTCGGGTTTGGGAGGAAAAGTAATGTCAAGATCCCCATTTCAGGTGTTAATTATTCCCTTCCGCAAGAATAAGAATGGAAGTTTTGAATACGCAATGCTTAAGAGATCGGATGAACCATATTGGCAAACCATTGCGGGAGGTGGTGAAGATAATGAAACCCCTATTGAGGCAGCAAAAAGAGAGACGTTGGAAGAAACAAGTATTCCTAAGACTGCAAAATATTATTCGTTGAAGACAATTGCTTCTATACCAGTTTATCATTTTAGTGCTCAAGATGTATGGCCAAAAGACTTATATGTTATTCCAGGATATTACTTTGCCGTCGATTGTTCAGATTTCAAGATAAAACTATCATTTGAGCATACAGAACACAAATGGTTAGAGTATGAAGATGCTCTAAAATTACCGCAATGGGATACGGATAAAACAGCTGTTTGGGAACTAAATGAGAGATTATTGAACAATGATTTGAGGTCTGCTGAATAAAGTAATTTTGGACGGATATGTTTCTAAGGTACTATAGCTATATATGTAATAGATATGTTAATTGGTTTTCATCTAACATTGTCCGTCTCCATCATTACTTTGATCAACAATTTTTGCAGGAAAATTGACTGATAAACTTAGTTCTGCAATAACTGATTTGGGGTATACAAGATGAGAGATGAATATAAGACAAAAGAAGAGCTTATAAATGAATTAACGAAACTACGCCAACGAATTGCTGAGTTAAAAAGATCAGAAATCGAGCACAGGCGTGTAGAGAAAGAACTTTGCAGGAGTGAAGAGAGCTATAGAAGCCTTATCATGCTGGCTCCTGACGGCATAGTAATTTTTGATATGAAGGGCACAGTTACATCAGTTAACCCCGCTGGAATAAAGATGTCAGGGTATTCCAAGAATGAAATTGTTGGCAGTCACTTGCTGAAGCTACCGTTCCTGAGGGCGAGGGATATTCCCAAGTATGCAAAACTTCTCATTTCTGTCCTAAGAGGAGAAGAACCTGAGCCCTTTGAGGTCGTTTTTCACCATAAGGACGGGACCTCTCACTGGACTGAAATACATGCTGGCTTCATAGAAGTGAACGATAAGAAAGTAGGTATCCAAGCAATCGTCAGGGATATTACCAAGCACAAGCAGGCGGAGAAGGCACTACAAGAAATACACGACGAATTGGAAATGCGGATTGAGGAACGAACTAAAGAGCTTGCAAAACTCAACGAAGAATTATGGAGTGAAATCACCGAGCGCAAGAAGATAGAGGAAGATTTAAGAGAATCTGAAGAGAGATACAGAACGCTGTTTCAAGGTGCTGCTGAGGGAATATTTGTCGCAGAGATTGAAACGAAGAAGTTCAAATATGTCAATCCTGCCATGTGTAGAATATTGGGCTACTCCAGCGAAGAATTGGAAGGGATGGATACACTTAATATTCATCCCAAAGAGTCTTTGAAGCATGTGATTTCTAAATTTGAGGCCCGGGCACGAGGAGAAAAAATGTTAGCGCCAAACATTCCATGTTTGAAAAAAGACGGAACAACCATATATGCAGATATCTACACAACCAAGGTCTTGATAGATGGAAGAAAATGCAATCTAGGTTTCTTCACAGACATCACCGAGCGCAGGCAAAATGAAGAGAAACTTGCCCACATGGCTACTCACGATCTGCTGACTAATCTACCTAACCGGGCTCTGTTTGGTGATACTCTTGGTCTGGCAATAGCTCATGCGCATCGTAACCAGCAAAAACTTGCCGTGATGATGCTTGATCTGGATTATTTCAAAAATGTTAATGATACGTTGGGGCATAGCGTGGGTGATAAGTTGCTACAGGGTGTTGGTAATCGACTAAGAAATATGTTGCGTGAAAACGATACTATTGCCCGCATAGGAGGAGATGAGTTTTTACTGCTTCTACCAGAAATCAATCAGATAAAAGATACGACCAAGATTGCCCAAAAAATTCTGGAAGTTTTTCAACAGCCATTTATGGTTGACGGGCACAAAATTTCCATTACTGTAAGCATTGGAATTGCCATTTATCCTATTGATGGTGAGGATGTTGATATCCTGATGAGTTATACCGATATTGCCATGTACTCGGTCAAAAGAAATGGCCGCAATAACTACCAGCGTTACATACCCAGCCCAGATTAGGAATAAAAAATGTATCCGTGTATTACTGAATTAGCGGAATCTGAAATCCAGAGAGAAAGAAACTACCTAAGTTTGTGCCAGGGAAGGGTTTGAGGGAGAAGGTAAAGTCGAGAAATTGACAGCCAGATGTGAGCAGTTTTGAGGTTTTTAACGCTTCATTTAAAGAGATCAGGTGAAACATAATGCTAATCTATATTTTTATAGCTATACTATGTGGAATTGTGAGCGCGATAATAGCAAATAGTAAAGGACGTAATCCTATTGTCTGGTTTTTTGCTGGATTGTTACTGAGTATAGCTGGATTAATAATAATTGCTGTATTATCTAAAAAAATAAAGAATAAATGATCCTCAAATTTTCGTTTTATTTATGTTGGCAGTTCTGGATTGGGCTGGTGATAAGGATTTAGAGCTATAAGGGGCGAGGGGTTGACAAAATATTATAATTATATATGTTATTTATAATAACATCCCTTCGTAGACCTGTGTCTCGAAGGCCCCGGGTTCTGGTGAATCCGGGTTTCTTTTATAATTCAAAAACTTGCCAATGAAACGCATTCTTTTTTTATAGATGGTTTTAATATTTATCATGCTCTCCAAGCTAAAAATCAATATCACAAATATAAATGGTTAGATTACTCAGCTCTTGCCAGATGCTTTATCAGTCCTAAGAAAGACAAAATTGTAGGGATCATGTTGTTTACTACCTATGTTACTTGGGATCCGAGTAAAGAAAAGAGGCAAAATTAAGACAAAAAGATATAAATTTAGAGTGACGGAAAAGGGGCTAAAAATAAGTATTGATAAGAAAAGCAAGCTAATAATAAGCATAGTAAACAAATCCTAAAAACCTACCTTATCGACTCCTATCGTTGGCTCCAAAGATTAAATTAATTCAGGATGGAGAGTGTTGAATTTCCTGCACTGAGACATACCTTCGCTTTTCATTTAGTTATGAATGGTGTGGATACTTTGGCAGTGAGTAAGTTATTAGGACATTCCTCAGTGAAGATGACAGAAAAGTATAGCTCACCTTGCACAGGGACATTTAAGGCAGGCTGTGGAGAGACTTAGCTTTTAATATAACTTTTATTTGAAGATCCCGAATCTTTTGAGAAGAGCAGCAAGGATGAGGTTGCCCTTGCTGCTCATATAATGAAAAGGAGAAAAAAAATGCTCTTTGTTGGTTTTTAATTGTTCTTGAAAAGATATTATAATAGTCTCTGTATATCTACTCTGTATAATACAATAAAGAAATAAAATGTCAAATCTCATTATTTTCATATCTTTTTCTTTAGATAATTCATTTTAATCCAACACCCATTTGTTATCCATAGAAACTAAAATTTCCTATTCTCTTTTTAAACTGGAGTTTCTTGCCCAGGATGGAGGGTTGTTAGCAAGGCTTCTGCCATAGTAATTTGTTGCACTATCAGTTGGGTCAAGGAATCCTATCTCCAGCACCCCTTGAGCCATCATCTCGCATATTATCCATATAATCAATTTTTTCTTTACTCCACAGTAAATTTGACAAACATTTATAATTTACTATAACAATAACGTGAGGTAAGGGTGAGGTTTAGTAAAGAAATAATGGGGCTTAAGAGAGGCTATCGGATTATCCCAGGTAGAGTTAGCACAAAAAATTGGGATACAGCAAGGCTCTCTTAATAGAGTTGAGAATTCGAAATAGTCTCCCTTTTCCAATTTTATCCTATTAAAAGAATTTAGCTATGATCTTACACATCAGTTTTAACGAACTTGAAGCCCTTGCTGATAGAAATAGAAGAATTATTAAAGCTTCAGCAAGTACATGAGAAAAAAAAGAAGCTATTCTATCACCCATAAAAAGCGACTTTCTCTTAATGCTTTTCAATTCTTCCATCGTATTGCACTCCTTAACTCAATTCTTTTCGGGAAGCTAATTAACTTCCAGTACGCTCACCAGGATAACCCCGATGTTGGGTTTTTTGAATTGGATTCACCACAGTTCGGGGAGAGTGAGAAGATTGAGCATAAGAAAGCCTCTACTGATGAGTTGGGTGCGGTGTTTTTTTACCATCCGTCTACAGAGACGCCTGTGGAGTTGGAGCTTATTGGATTTTTTCTTGAGTCCCAGGGTAAGAAGAGTTGGGAGGAATTAACCCTGGAAGAACAGGATGAATTCAAGAAGGAAGTAGAACGTGTCAAGGCAGAGAAAGAATAGTATGGGATGATAGAACCGGTAAGAGTTTCTTTATATCAAATAAAAGGGCTCCTAAATTGTTGCCGGGGAAGGCATTGAGAGAGAAAATAAAATAAAAGGAGTAGGTGGAAATGTTTGGCAAGAAGATATTTTTGATAGGTTTGGCAGTCTGTTTTGTAGTACCAATTATTTGGGGGATGCCAACGAAAGTACAGGGAAAATTTATAGAAGAACGATTAGCTGAAGTTGAAATAAGGGTTGCTAAGTTAGAGGAGGAGTTAACGGCAAAGATTGCCAACCTTGAAAGAGCTATAGATATTCTTGAGAAAAGACTGAAGGCACTTGAAGAAGGTAAAGTAGCTATCTCTGAGATATCACTACCTACTTATCTGCTGCTGCACTTTGACGAAAGGGCAGGGTCTGTTGCGCATGACAGCACCCCCTATGGACATCACGGGGCAATTCATGGGGCAGCGTGGACTGATGGGATACGTGGTTCTGCTCTGTATTTTGATGGAAAGGATGATTTGGTTGATTTAGATGATACTTCACAGTGGAGACCCTTAGATAAATTTACGTGGGAATTATGGATAAAACCCTCACAAACTCTTGATGGTACTATGATACTTGGAACTGGAGGAAAAGCAGGTGATCCTCCATATAACACTGAAATTTATATTTCTAAAAACAAAATCTACTATTCTTATGAAAGAGGGCGTACAAATTACACTGTTAATTCTCAGACAGAGTTATCTATTGGAGACTGGTACCATATCGTTGTTCTCCATAATGATTCTCAAGGTAATGTAAGTTTATTCCTTAATGGGATTTTAGAGGATAGTTCTACTTGTGCTGGTCCAACGGTGCAAAATGATGCATTCTATTTAGGTAAACGATTAGCTTTTGGGACTGCTCATTATTTCAATGGTGTCATTGATGAAGTAGCGATCTACAGCAAGACCCTTTCCCCTGAAGAGATAAAGGAGCATTATGAGGCCAAGAAAGTCGAGTTAATCGAATAAACAAGAAAAATAATAGGTAGTGTGAGGCGAGAAAGTAAAAATACAGAGGTGAAAAGATGCGAAGGATAGTAATAGTAACAATTATTTTGTTATCTTTCATGGCAGAGATAGCATTCGCCTTTCAAAATGAGCCAGAAGGCTTTAGGGATTTAAAGTGGGGGGATTCTCCAGCAGGCGATATGGAACTTATAGATAGTGCAATTAACGAAATGATTTACCAGCGATCCAATGTAAAATCTCACATTGGTGGTGTTGAATTTTTTAAGATCGACTTTATTTTTCTCCAAAAAAGGGTTGGTTCTTGTGGTTGTGAAACTGAAGAGTCTTTTGTGGGAGTGCATCTCTATTTCAAAGGAAAAGAAAACTATGACATTCTAAAAATGCTTCTCAGGGATAGATTTGGAGAAGAAACATATAAAGGAGGGATTGAACTGGAATGGGAAGGAAACAAAACGATAATTCTTTTGAATTACGAGTTTATATTTAACGGAGGGGAATTAATATTTGAAAGCAACCAACTTTTTAAAAAACTTATTGATATCGACGAAAAGGAGCAAATTGAAAAAGCCAAGGATGACTGGTAGGTTAATTTTTTTATAATTCTGGGAAGGGATTAAGTTTCGAGGCTCTTCCCGGTCTATATTTTAAAGGGATTCACTTTTTTCTTTCGCTCACAGTAAATTTGACAAGCATCTGTAAGAAAAGGTAAATAAACCAATAGAAAGGAGAAAAAGATAAATAGGGTAGCGTTAGTAAAGATGGTAAGTTTATGTACTTCTGCTATTTCTGATAATGGAATAAAAAGAGCAAGGGATGGGGGATCCCATCCCTTGCAGGTTATTTTACAACGAACAGGGGAATGATGAAGTTTGTCAGAACTAAAGTCTAAGTCCCAATCCGGTCTTTGCTCCCAGATGGCCACCTCGCCACATAAGTTCGAGCCAACCAAACATGCTTTGATTGAAATCATAGTAAGCACCACCTCGGAATTCGAGGATATTTTCTGATACCATGGTGTAAGAGAATGGTTTCTCTTGCTCCGAAAGGACAGTACCATCAGTGTCTGTCTCGCGATAGGAAGCAGTTCCTGAATAACTGATTTGCGTTGAATTTATCCCTACGCTAAAGAATGGACGGAATGCTCCTATAAGAGACTTTATGAAGAGATGAGCGAAGAACTGAGTGGTGATAGCCTTATCATGGTTGAGTTCCCATGTTTTAGTAGGACTATACGTAGACCGGTAACGGTAATGTCCCACATTGGTGTTCTGCTGGTTGAAGTACCCAGCGCTGAATCCAATTCCTCTTGACGGACAGCAGAGATAGTCGAATCCTAGTCCCCAGAAAAACCCACAAGAACTATCACCCAGACCCCAGTCAGGAGCATAAGAACTTCCCTGTTCGGAAGAGCTGCCGCCGTACTCATCTGAGGAGCTTGTATCCGCCTGTTGGAACTGAGGTTTGATTCTTCCTCCCCCCATGCTGACCGCAACATTTGCTCGCCCTCCTAGTGGATAAACGTATGTACCTGCAATGCGAGAGGTATCAACCAGCTGTGTGAGTTGGCTCGTCAGGCTCCAATTCCAACCCCCCTCACAAGAATAATCAGGATACCAAGGCAGGGAAACAGGACCACCTTGAAGTTTCATCTGTTGTGTGGAGGAGCCATTACATATTGCGAATCTTCCTACAGGAACTGTCTCTGTTAAACTCCCCGTAGAACCAATTGGAGCGTTTACCTTTGTATCCCAAAGCCCCTGGTTTACCCCGCCTACCTCCCCGGCACAAGCTGTACTTATTGAAAAAATTAAACCAACCGTTACCACTGTGCTAATTAACAAGAACTTTTTCATACTTCCCTCCTCATGTTTCATATCCTTCATAGAACTTTTGGCAGTACCTTTTATATATTATTTGACACTACCTTTTTAGATAAACCCTTCGATCCCCCCTATCCTTTGTTTTATGATAGTTTTATGCTTTCACATCTGTTTTTTAGGAAGAAAATTTTATCCGTAGGAGAATAATGTTTAAAAATCACTTTTGTGAATAATTCCTTCATCTTGGAGGAAATTTACAGAAAATTTTGAACTTGACTTTGAACTTCTGATTTTCCTTGAGTCTTAGCAGACTTCATTATGTAAGGATAATTAGTCAAAGTTAATTACAATGTGTAGGTGCTCTTATCGTTATGGATATGAGTTTTTTCTAGTGAGCCAATTCCGAAGAGATGTTTTGGTATCGGATGTATAATCCAATTTCCCTTGTATATAATAAAAGAGAATTTTACAATCATTACTAATATTATTATAATAATTATTATAATCAACAATAATTTTTTGTCAAATATCGCATCAAATCATACCTCGCAGTAAATTTGACAAACATTTATAATTTACTATAACAATAACGTGAGGTGGAAATGAGGCGTGGTGAAGAAATAGGGAAGCGAAGAAAGGCTAAAAAAGATAAGTAGAACTTCATTGTAATGCTTACTTTTTTTCTGTAAGGTCAATCAGGATGGATAAATGAGTTTTCAATATAAACCGCAAGAGATTGAAAAAAAATGGCAAAGATACTGGGAGGTTAACAAAACTTTTTTTTCTCGATTAAGAAAAGACAAGGAAAAGTACTATCTCCTGGAAATGTTTCCCTATACC
Organism: Candidatus Aerophobota bacterium; assembly: GCA_030615365.1. The sequence continues at coordinate 20,590 of JAUWZM010000039.1, forward strand.
TCGGGGGGCATTCATATGGGACATGTGCGCAATTATGTTATTGCAGATGTTCTGGCCCGATACAAGTGGATGAGGGGATTTAATGTTCTTCATCCCATTGGTTTTGATGCGTTTGGTTTACCTGCCGAAAATGCTGCTCTGGAAAAAAAGATTCATCCCCAGGAATGGACTTATCGCAATATCAAGGTTTTAGAAGGTCAGTTAAAGCAATTGGGAATCTCTTATGATTGGGAAAGAAAAGTTATTACCTGTGATGAGAATTATTACCGCTGGAATCAATGGTTTTTTATCAAGTTTTACCAGAAAGGATTAGTGTATCGAAAAAAAGCTTTAGCTAATTGGTGTCCTGTTTGTAAGACCGTTTTAGCGAATGAACAGGTAATAAATGATAAATGCTATCGATGTGACTCACCTGTTGAGCAAAAAGAACTCACTCAGTGGTTTTTTAAAATTACTAAATATGCCGATGAGCTCTTAGAGGAAATTTCGAATTTACCTCACTGGTCTTTGCCGGTAAAAAAAATGCAAATTAACTGGATCGGCAGAAGCGAGGGAATGGAGATTAAGTTTAAGTTAGCGGAGAATTATACGGAAATACCTGTGTTTACTACTCGATCGGATACCATCTTTGGAGCTACTTATCTTGTTCTATCTCCTCATCATCCTTTAACTGAAAGGGCTATTAGGAGAAATGCAAAGATTGAAGAAGAAGTGAAGAGGATGAAAAAAGAACAGCTAATTAGAGGAGATATAGAGAAAAGGGGTATTTTCAGTGGTCTGTGGGCAGTAAATCCGATAAATGAAGAAAAAATCCCTATCTGGATAGCCAACTATGTCCTGATGGAATATGGCACAGGAGCTATTATGGCTGTTCCTGCTCATGATGAGCGAGATTTTGAATTTGCTAAAAAATATGATTTACCTGTAAGAGTTGTGGTATCTCCCCTTCACTGGAGCTCTGATCAGAATAATTTAAAAGAGGCCTATATAGAAGAAGGTACAATGCGAAACTCAGCTCAGTTTAATGGACTTCCAAGTGAGCTTGCCAGGAAAAAAATGAGTGAATGGATGCTGAAGCAGAAAATGGCAAATTATAAGGTAAGCTATAAACTCAGGGATTGGTGCATTTCCCGTCAAAGATATTGGGGCACTCCTATTCCCATTATTTACTGTTCCCAATGTGGTGTGGTGCCTGTTCCTGAAGAGGACCTTCCCATAGAACTGCCTTTTGATGTCCAAATTACCGGCAAGGGAGGCTCTCCCTTAAAAAAAATAGAGTCTTTTGTAAAATGTCTCTGTCCTGAGTGTGGGAAAGAGGCAAGAAGAGAAACTGATACCATGGATACTTTTGTAGATTCTTCCTGGTATTTCCTGCGCTATACCAGCCAGAAAAATGAGCATGCCCCTTTTGACAAGAAAGAGGTAGATTACTGGATGCCGGTAGATCAATATGTTGGAGGGATAGAACATGCAATTCTGCATCTTTTGTATTCCCGTTTCTTTACCAAAGCGCTAAGGGACTTAGGCCTTATTGAAACAGGAGAGCCTTTTAGTAGATTGCTCAATCAGGGAATGGTAATAAAGGATGGGGCTAAAATGTCTAAATCCAAGGGAAACGTGGTGGCGCCTGAACAGATGATTGAAGAATACGGAGTGGATACTGTAAGGGGATTTATTTTATTTGCCGCTCCTCCCGAGATAGACTTAGAATGGAAAAAGGAAGGACTGGAGGGAATTTATCGTTTTTTAAATAGAGTTTGGAGATTAGTTATTTCTCATTTGAAAGAAAAAGCTCAATGGAAGTTTGAAAAAATCTACTCTCCGGGCAAAAACAAAGAAGAAGTTGAACTCCAGCGGATGGTTCATAAAACCATAAGAAAAGTTACCGAGGATATAGAGCAGCGTTTTCATTTTAATACAGCCCTGGCCTCTCTTATGGAGCTGGTAAATTTTCTCTACCAGTACTCTTTTAAGAATAGCCTCATCTATAAAGAGACCTTACAAGTTTTCCTCTTACTTCTTTATCCCTTTACTCCTCATATCTGTCAGGAACTGGCAGAAAGGATGGGATACGAAGGTGATTTATCTAAATATCCCTGGCCTGAATACAAGGATGAGTTCCTTAAAAAACGCCAGGTTACCATTGTTATTCAAATTAATGGAAAAGTAAGGGACAGGATGGTTATCTCTGCAAGTGAGGAAAGAGAAACAGTGGAAAGAGAAGCGTTAGGCAGAGAAAAAATTAAAAGGTATACCCAGGGAAAATCCATAAAAAGAACAATCTATGTTCCTCTCAAGCTTCTCAATATTGTAGTGCAGTAAAAGGGTGAGTTTTTCTAAAAGGTAACGGTTTGAATATAGGATTTCGGTGTATCCCTGTGAAACTACTTCACAATGACAGATCTCCTTTCCCTCAATCCTTTCCCGCAAGGGAAGAGAAAGGGAAATCAGGCAGAGGGATAAAAAAGAAGGATTTTCCTGCGGTAATCGTTTTCTCGTTGGTTGATTTAGAAACAAAACTTCGTCATTTTCTGGCTTAACCCTTACGTTAACTTGTTGAAATCGAATCTGAGAGAAAGTGCACTAAAGAAAATCGCTATCAGGGACAGGATACCTAAAAAACTAAATCCTCTTATAAATCCAAAATTATCAATCAGGTACCCAATCATAGGTAAGGTAACTGCCGATATAATCATTGTGCCTCCCCCCAAAGCTCCAACGGAAGTTCCTATTTTCCCCCCGGGGGCTAATTCAACCAAAAGGGTAATACCCACAGGAAAAGTAATGGTACCAAAAAAACCTATTCCAAGAAGCGGGAAAATTAACCATTTGTAATTCATTGCAGAGCTTAGTGCAATAACGAGATAGAAAAAAAGAAAAAATAATGTGAGTCCTATTAGACTAAAAAAAATTATCTTTCTCTTGGAAAACCTATCTCCCAGAATACCACCCAGAGGTTGAGCAATAAAGCCTACACTCATCATTGTTCCTGTTAAAATACCTGCTACATTCAGGGAAAAACCTGCATTGGTGAGAAAAGAAGGAAGAAAAGAAAGAATTCCGTGAAAAACTGCGCCGCTTAAACCCAAAATCAAGACAATAAGAACAATGGGCAATCTTATTACCTGAATAAATCCCCTTTTCCCTTTTTCTTTGGGTTCTTTTAGTGTTAGTTGTGTAAGAACGATGGCAATGAGCGCAGGAATAATCAAAATCATAGCTGCCATTCTCCATTTTAGTCGAGAGATAAGAAAGGCAGTAAGGATAGGGGCAATAAATGGACCTAATTGGCCTCCTATTCCATGGATACCTAATGCCCGCCCCTTTTTTTGAGTAAACTCTTTGGTGATAAGATTGGCACTTTGAGGATGGTAGGCCGTGATAGCAATTCCAGTAAGAAGGGATGAGACAAGAAGAAGACCAAATCCCCTACTCAAGCTAAGCACAATTATTCCCAAAGCAAAGAAGAGAAAACCAATGCCAATAGTAGCCACTCTTTTTCGATAAAGATCAGCCCAGTATCCAACAGGAGAATGAAGTGCAGCACCTACTATAGTAGCACTTGTCATTAAAATACTGGCATTAAAATAAGATATTCCTATTTCCTTAACCAGCACAGGGATAAAAATAGGCAATAAAAGAGCATAGAAGTCGTTAATACAATGGGCAAAAACCAAAGTTCCTAATATACGTGCTTTCATCCTGATGATTAGACCCTGTCAATTAATAAATTTCTTTAGAGTATAACTCATGTCTTTTTTTTGTAAAGGATTTATAGGTTATTTACGATAGCATGGGTGATCAGGAAAAGGGAAAAACATAAGCCAAAGGGTAAAAAAGGCGGGAGATGCGATTGACAGTGAAGCTTTATTTGATAATATTGAAGCTGGAATAAAGCTAAAATTTGGTAATGTCAAAAATAACATGAAGGAAAGCATGAAAGACACAGAGTGCACAGAGGGAATGTAAGACGTGAGAAGTAATATGTAATGAGTGATATGTAATATGTGAAGGACAATAAGTGACGGGTGATGTGTGAATAGTAAGTAAAACTTCATCACTCATTACTTATCACATATTACAGTTTTTTGCGTTCTCTGTGGTTA